>WRJI01000093.1 GCA_009778595.1 Peptococcaceae bacterium
GTCACAAAAAGGAAATTTGTAACTTATAGACGCGAAGCGTCAATAAAAAATAAGAAAATCCACATTCTGAATACTGAATACTGAATACTGGATACTTGCGGGCAGAGCCCGCGTTAGATATTTGTACGCTGTTGGCGCACAGGCAGTAAGGGAGGCACAGAAAGACAATGGCTAAAAAGTACAATGATTTCTTTGCGGGAGTTGAGACCGATCAAAATCTTGACGAGAGCTGGATGAAACCGAAAGGAACCCTCAAGAACACAAATCATCAAGTCAGGACGACCTCCCAAACCAAAACATTGATTGGCGTCATCTTGTTCTTTGTGTTCTTTTTCGCAGTTATAGTTATAGGCCTCATCGTATTTACTTTTCATGGTGCAGTATCTCTGTTTGAGTCAACGAGAGATGTCATGACTGAGCAAGTCGAAAACATGAATCCGTCCATACTTCCCGGAACGACAATGCCACCTGAAATTCAGAATCTATTGGGGAATCAAAGGCTTCATAATGCTCAATTCAGTACGGCTAACGGAACAAAAGCGGGCTTGTTTGTTCGAAACTTTATTGATACCGTCATTGATAACAACAAAAAGGTCGAGGTCGGTATCGGGTATGGGATATACGTTTCCGTTGTCTTCAATGGCATAGAGATGTACGATACAACGGAGTTGAAAGACATCAAACTTGTTATAGATAATACCGCTTATTATGAAGTGGAATCCGAATATGACGCTGAGGGGTTTATCTGTCAGATTATTATTGATGAACTGTAAACCTGTATTCTCCGCAGGAACGTGTTGTTTTCTTGCCGATGTGAAGTTGGCTTCCTAGATCAATATATGGCAGGTAACGCGTCACATCGCCGGAATACTTTATTCTGCCGGTAAATCCGCTGATTGGATGCCCGTTTGAGTTGATGTTGATTCGTGTTAAATCGTATTCCGCACATATATGGGGTTTTCGCGCCACCAATGAGTACGGCAACATAAATGTTCCGTCGCTGTAATTGTCAATAACCCCGGCTATTCTACCAAACAGGCTGTCAATGAAGGTAGCGAAGCTGGGTTCATATGTTGGTTGCTTGCTGATCAGAATTTCGGTTGGGGTCACGAAGTCCAGCGTCAAAATATCGCAAGACGGGATTGTTTCTGCACCCGAATCACTCCAGGAGCAAGAATATTCACATTCGGCTTCTGTAAGTGTTGCGCTACTCAGTTTACCTTTCCCTATCTTCTGTGCCGCTTGTACGATTTCATGGTCATAACCACAAGCGCTTCCAAATAGAGTCACATCAAATACTAGGGTCTCCCCGGCACAATAATCCCCTTGACTTGGAAACGCTGCCCCAATGGTAAACGGATTCGGTATGGACTCACACTCAGCAACTTTAAAAACTGCATCATAAACATTTCGATAATTGTCATACAGCGACTGTCCAAGCGCACCACGAATCGTATTTCCGAAGAAAGGTGGTAGGCATGTGTCTCGGGTAAATGTCAATGTAAAGGAAATCTTTGTCAGCGTAAGACTATTTGTATCCATCATGACTGGTTCCTTTATTTCTCCTCCATAGATTTCAGCATATCGTGGTAATCGCGCAGTTTATCACATTCAAGCGTGGTTGTCAGTTTGTCCTCCGAGGATTCTTTTCTGATTTGTTTGGCCGACTTTTTCGTTGTGTGGACGCTGCTTTTTTTCGAATCGGCAAAAACTATCTCCTTCCGATTACCGCCACTATCGCCTTCGCCAACCTCATATTGTGGAAGAGAAATATCGTCGTCGCAGAGGGTCGGTAAAACGCAATTGAAAATGGGATTGAAATCCTTATCACGAATTTTCTTATTAATGCCGAACCAAACATACCCATTTTTATCGTTTTTCTCATCAAGTGCAACTGGGTATTTCACATTATCTGGCGCCTTTGAATAGTCGGTCATTCTTAGATACTCTGCTAGAGATTCATTATCCGTATCAGGATTGTCTTCCCATATTGGTAACTTGTCCGGCTTCTTGGGTTTGAAAGTCTTTGTTGTATCATCATGCAGTACCAATGCATTACTGAGACTTATGAGTTCGACCTCAGCTCGGGTTATGCGAACGCTCCCATAACCGACGGGTTTGCCATGACCAAGTTTATGGGCGTATGTCGTGTTATGGTCTCCGAAGGTCAATACCCACAGCAAGGTTTCCAATTCATTTTGTGATAAACGGTCAAAGAGCACATCGAATTTAAATGTTTTCTCTTTCCTTACTGAACGGATTTGCGTTCGTTGTTTGGGAGATACCGTCCTGTTGTCAATTGTTACGTCCTTCTTGCCCTCCTTCTTGTGCCAGTAAAACTTCCGCCCCCGTAGTTTGGGGCTGGGTAAATATGTGCGGACATGCTTATACTCATCTCGTTCACCACGTTCATAGTTCACAAAATAATCATAATTAAAGTACGCTGCACCATCGACATCTTCCATATAGAATTCAGTTGCGGTCACTTTCGGAGAATTGAGAATTGGCAATACGCAAACATCATCATACCAGGTACTCCAATCAGTATAACCTTGCGAGGTGCCGGAATCTTGTACAACAGGCTCAGCATCTTTGAACATCAGCCTAGACGCAAGGGATTCGGTCCCAATCATTCCAAACAGGGCACAAGCTGAACACAGGGAATGACTATTTGAACAGGGATCATGCCCTCCTTGTTCTTTAAGCAGATCTTTGAGCGTACGCGAGAAGACTTCTTTGGTCATCGCAGCTGGAGACATATAATAGAAGTCCTCGTTCCCAGGTTGTTTATCTCTGGGTCTCTCGAGTTTTTTATAATATACGGGGATGGCTTTGGCATTGAGGTATCCCTTGTAGCCGCTATGATCAGTATGCTGATTGACACCTTTGATCGGCCCCTTCCGCCCCTGATACAACCGCCAAACCTCTACGAACCTTTCCCATTCTCGTCCATCTTCAGGAAAACGTTCGACAATGATTTTTTTGTCATCTTTAAATTTATAGTGCATAATTGAATCATATTTTTTCTTATTCTTGCCGCCCGGGGAATCTTCGCCGCGCAGATAGATCCCGCCATCCATAATTTCTCCTGTTTGATGATTCCCTCTGTTCCCGATAAGCCATTCCTTCTTTGTCGCTTCATAAAGCACACGCGTGTTGCTGTGTTTGTCTTTTTCAAGAATACCATACTCGATGCTTGGTATAATTGTCCGACGATACAAAGTGTTTTCATCGTCACATGTTGACATGCAACCGTTGGTCGCGGCCTCATATGCGCTCCTGATGGCCCCGCGCAAAGACGATCCCGGAATAATCGGACGTGCAAAATCCCCTGAAATATTTAAGTCTTTCAAGTCACTATAGTCTTCATAACTGAAGAAGTCGTAGGATTGTCCATAATCTTTGCTGAATGTTCCACAGTTGGTTGTATTGGGTATAAATAGCGACGTTAGCGTCTCAAGTTCGCAGGCAATCTTTCCGCTTAGGATACCGAATCTCGGCTCGCTGCGCAGAACATCCTGATTTATGGAGACAAAGTTATATGGGTTGGTGAATCGTTCTTTAGCAGCTCTATAGTTGATTTTTTGATTGTTCATACTTGACCGCCTCCCCGTTGGTATAATAAAACCCGGTGTAGGCATAATCAATAACCTCTATTGCCCCCACACCGTTGGTGTTCAGACCGTAATCGTGTTCTTCATCTTTTGGACAGACGATAACCGGATTGTATCGAACATAATTCTTTATACCAAGCTTCAGCGCAACAATGCCATTTGGAAAGCTGAGGTCACCCGGGAAATGTATTGTGCCGCCACGTTGCTCCCATAACTCTGTGTAACCGTTGGCCCCCTTCTTCGCGTTCTCGCCGTACATGTAATACTGTTCCGGGACTTCGGAATTAGATTCACTATTTATGTTCTTATAAATATCCGTATTCCGAATTCCAGTGTTGCTGAATCTGAGTTCCCTTGTTTCATTAAAGACTCTGAGCGTCAACAACAGCTTCTCGTCTAAATCTTTATAAAACACAAGATCATTACCATCCCATGTGCCAATCATCACAGTATCATAGCTCTCGGCATACGCCCAAATTTGTGTTGGACACTCACCTTTATTCCGGAACGCCTCCTTAATCTCTTGTTTTATGGTATCCCGATCTATTCTCATACCTATTCACCTGCTTTCTTGGTACCTATGTCATCAAGAAACTTTCTCAACTCTTGTTTCGGTTCGTCGATTAATACCGGACCCTTTGAGTCCACGACATCTGTTATCTTGAAAAAACCACGACCCACTGACGTTTCCCCACCAATTTGAATAATCCCATGATTGATAGCATCAAGCCCCAGCAAAATTAGCTGGCGAATGTCCACTCTGTCTCTCGGATAACGGATTGCCAGAGTCGTTTCTCCACCATACCAAGGCATCTCCATGAACAACGCACCATCAGCCGCGCCACCGGTAAATCTGTCTATTTTAACACGTGTGATTCTTCTATAGCCATCTACCCGATTATCAATCTCTTTCAGGAACGATGTGCCGAATACAACTTGTGACGCCTCGGCTCGTGCCTTGATCTCATCTTCAAGTTTCTCAACATACCCAAATACCTCATCAAGATATTGTTCCACTTTGTCAGGGTTTTGGGAACTAGGGTATCTCTGCTTCAACAGGCGGAATAATCCGGATCGAAACGCTCCTGCCCATGATGTGCCAAAAATAACAGGTTTATTGGCGCTCGAAATGTGTTTGTAATTCGGAACCTTTTCTTCCTTTTCTTTTTCGGAATAATCATCATATACGTTACGTGTATCACGGATCATGATACTGCCGTCCAGTTTAAGCTTAACAGTAAATGTCTCGTCACTGCCGAAGAAATCTTCACTCTCAGCACATTCCCAATCCTCGGGGTTGCTTTGTTCCAAATCCCAATCGAAATTGAGCCATTTCTCTAACGCCGCAACATTATCTTTCTGAAGATCAAATTCACGCTTAACAACACAATAACATTGCGTCGCGCCAAATCCGCGTCGTGTCTTTGCACCTAAAGCTATGCTATCAGATTTTAAGACTCCAATCGTTTTTTTCAGCAGGGTTTCATAACCCTTCCCTCGATCATTCTCACGGATTGTAAGAAGAAATCGAAGTGTGAATCTCGTTCCTGTTTCAACCGCTTCAAAAATATACTTTTCTTTTTCGTTAGCGACTTTGTTCTCTCTACCAAGAGCGACACCGTCAATCTCGACAACGTTGGCAGTCCTCTGATCACTGGTTGTCAGCTTTGCGTCAAACACCCAGAGAGGACTAATAATATCCGGCCGATCTGTTTCACCTTCTTGTTTGCCAAACAACACTTTAGCATCAGACACAATTGAACGCAAAACCCCTGCGACAGTTGTCCCTGGCAGAAAAGCTTCTCCATTCCTATCACGCAACACATCGGAATCGGTGTTCTCACCGAACCCACATCCAATTAAGGCCGGGGAAATGAACACGCAGGACGCTTTGACAGCTATTCGTTTCACAACAGGGTTTGTATTAAGATTCGTTGATGCGCTCATCACTCATCCCCTCTTTCTGTTGTTTATCGCGCCGTATTTGCATGATTCTTGTTGCGGCAGCAGCCAGGAATTTGGAATATAGGTCGTACCGCTCTGCCTCCGGTATTTTGGGGAATAGTTTGATCGCACGATCCATGAGCAGTTTTTCGATATGGTTTGGCTGCAACCGGGTAGAATCTGTTTTAAAATAGAATCCTTCCTTATCGCAAACAAATAATAACACGGCTCCCCGTTGCCCGGCTTGTTTAATATCGCAGAGCTTTCTGGCAAATTGTCTGAAGTCACCGGAAGCCTTCATAGCCGATAGAATTCTCTGAAGTCCATTGTTGAGTGGTGGATCCATGAGGCTTCTTTCATTACCATAGATTGTGCCTCCTGTTATTGCATTTTTTTCTGCACGAAGGTTGAGAACTTTTTGGCTTATTTCATTGTCTGAGCCTCCACACTCTCCATCATGTATTTGCCATAGGGGTTCATTTGGACTACCTGTTTCCTGTTTGGAAGTCGTATCACAGAACTTGAAGGCATCGTCTTTGGGAATCGACTCAAATCTAACCTGCCCAAACCCTTCACCGTTTCTCAGACCGAAAAATCCATCAGCCAGGGTTGCCCCATTTCCTTTATACTTGAATACAATAACGCTTCCTTCGGCAATGGCTCGACTTTGTGGTTTTGGCAAAAGCCATTTTCCATAATAACCGGCCACAACCGTTTCGGTGCTGATGCTTCTTATGAGCTCTAACTCAGAATCCAGGAGTTTCATGAGATTCGTTAAGTCCATCGTGTTAATCCCACATTCATCTTCTAGAATCAGAGGCGTTATAACAACTAAGCGGAATTCATCATCTTTTTTCAGCTTGAGTATATTCTGTGAAGCAACATGGTCTATTTCGGCTGATATTTTTACTTTGCCGTATTGCGCTGTGCGTGAACGCCCTATCCGCAATGTATCGTTATTTGCGTCTGTTTTGTCAGCGAACAAGCGCATAAGCAGCTCCAAATCCTCCTTTTTCCCAACAACATGTCCCGCAAATGTCTGGCCTTTAGACAGAGCTTCATATGTGTAAAGATGACCTTTGTCAGGTTCAACATGGTGTCCTGAACCGTCTTGTGATGTAGGCACATGCGTTCCTTCCGGCTGGTTTCCATCGGAATGGGCCATCCCTTTGTTTTTAGGCCTGGAATGGTGTATATACGCGGTTTTGTTGGGTCTCATTCTCTTCACGGCTCTTTTCTCCGGACACCCTTCTTGACCTTTCTCAGAGCTCTCTTTTTGAATCGAAATAAAGCCACTGAGTTTTTTGCGAATGGGATCACTTTTGTCATTTTCCTCAGGAATGCCGCCGGACTTGTCTACAAGACGTGTCTCTGTTTTATTGGCTTCCAGCGAAAGAGGGGCAGGATAATATGTCTCACCATTCACATAAGGCATCGCGGCTGTGAATGTCACCCCATCCTCAAGGAAGATTCGGCGGAATTCCTCGTCAGTATAAGCCGTCTGTGGATCAAGACTGAACATCTTCATATATCTTGCCGCAAAAGCACCAAGCACCGCACTCCCAAAGATGTATTCCTCACAAGCGTAAGGTTTGCCTGAGCGTTCGGCTGAGATAACCGGTTCAGCGAGAGTAAGCAGATATGAGAAAGCCTTGGCGTTTCCATAGTCGGATATAACGAACCTAATATTGTTTGAGAGTGGATTCTCAACATTAACGATTTCACATTGCACCTCCCCCAAACCCCGTGAGCGATTAAGGCCCATCGAACGCAAGGACTTCACGCACATGCTGAGAAAGCCTAGCGAGTTTGCCTCAACCGTTATTGGGAATTCAAACACATCAACCCTATTTAACACGCGGACAGTTCTCAAAGTTCCCGGAGCTGCCTTATTATTCTCCATTTTCGTTCGTGAACGGGTGCTTGTGTAAATCTCCGCGAGTTCTGAGGGATGGATGCTTGGTAACCTTTTTATGATCTCTTGATAGCCAGTCAAACGGCCATTCCCGATGCTGAGATCCCCTGGCACAGCTTGTCCGGTTTGTCCGAAAAGCCTTCCAAATAAGCTCTCATAGTCGCTATGAACACTTAATATATCAAGCCCGCACTCGCGCAAACACCCCTTAAGACGTTTTCCGGGGATGTACGGCAATCCATTATCTTCAAAGCAGACGTCGGTGTCCACAACACCTGCGAACCCGTCGCCTGAAGCCGGACATAGATCTGATAAGAGCTTCATTCTTATAACTCTATTAACCATGCTCCATTCCTCCCGTATTAAGCAGATTCTCGTAAGTATCCATCATTTCCAGGACATCAAATCGTGCGGCATACTTACTTATTGTGCTCCCTGATTCATCCGCTTCCGGTCCAAACAAATCAGATAATTCGCTGTCACGAAGTTGATTGACAGCAAGCTCCGTCATCTGTTCGTTGAAGCCAATTGCGTTGCGAATCCCTATGATTTTGTTTCGCGGCAGCTTTTTTTCTTTTATGGCATCCTTGATCAATGCCATATTCTCTTCAAACTCGGAAAATATCCGGGCCACATCCATCGAAGTGGGTTGTCCGTCTTCTGAACCAAATGGTACATCAAATTCAGAAACCCGCCACGGGCGGCGCAAAATACTTTTATCGCCTACCGTATACAATTTGTCGCGGAGGGTTGACAAGTCTGATATCCCTCCGGACTGGTGCAATTGAAAGTCAATATAGGATCCTTCGTTCCTACGGGATCGTTTTTTCGCGTTTGAGCACAATTCTTCCGCAAGTTTGTATGCTTCAGAGAAGGGATAATGACTGTGGAAGATAACAACTCCGGCACATGCCGTTTGTTTCTTTTCTGAGGGGGTCTTCTCAATTTCTCTCAACAGCCGCACCGCAAAATCGAGGGCAAACCGTCCGCATATGACGATTGTCGTATCATCGCCATCATCGACGAGTTTCAGTAATGGTGTTTTAGGAAACTTCTTGCCAGAGGCATATATTTCCTGAAGACCGGTAAGGTACTCAGAGTACTTCTCTTTAAAAGCTTCCAAGGTTATGTTACGTGCATTTTCGTAGCATTTGTCAATTGTATCAGAAAATTTGCGCATCTTAGGTACGGCTGTATCGTAATTCCCAAGCGTCTCCATAAAATCGCTGATTTGGTTTCCCATATTATTGCCGTCCGCGTGAATAATTGCGATAAGGCTATCCGTTCCCTTATCAAAGGCTAAGTCATCGAAATCTTTGAATTGGGTTTCTTCATCTAATTTATTCTTACTATCTCTTTGGCGTTTCAAATACTGGCTCTTGCTCAAGTACTCTTCATCGTCGTAGTAACTAACAGGTAAACCGGTGCGGAACGACTGCTTCGTTATTGGCTGGTTTCCCGCGAACACAGAGATGTTAAATTTGCCCTTGGAAAGGGCTAGTCTTTTGTCCAGTTTCTTAAGATCTTCATTAAACATGCTCCCTTTGTCCGAGAAATCCGTCTCTATCGCAGCAACAGCAATCCCAATACCACAGGCGTCAATGCTAACTTTTTCCAGGAAAGCTTTTGTGACTCTTTGAAAAGTGCTTTCATCTCTGAAAGCAACATATGCGTTGCCGCCACCTTGGTAAATGATTTCAGCGGTACGATCACCGGAAAGTCCTTCATCAAGGTGTTTCTTCCAATTAAATACCTCTTCATGTGTCTCATAGGCAATACTATCTCGAAGGGTTTCACTAAAAATATCCTTGACAAGTTTTGATGCTCCAACATTTTCTGCCAATTTGTTGCTTGAGAAAATATAATTTTGGATGCCAACCGCATCGTAAACAGCAAGTACACCCATTTCCAACCCTCCTTATTTGCCGCCATAATAAAGCATGGCATACAATGTTTCTTTGAGCTTTGGAATATATTGAACTGTTGTATAGATCTCCGTTTCAAAATGTTCACGCTCTATCTCAAAGCCCGGGCAGTAGAAGATCCCAGGATTTTTGAATTGCTTTGATATATGATGAAAAAGAAGGGTTTCCTTGAGCCTCTTCATATGCCTAGCTTCTTTATGGGGAACTTGAAATACGAGGATATCGTAATCTTTCTCGCTGAATACTCTCTTGACGTTTTCCATATTGATCGTCCTTATTTCTCCGGCAACAAGGAAACCCTCTTTATTAAAATGGTCACAAACGTCTTGCAAGCGCTCCACCTCTTCCCCATCCCCAATCGCGAATAGAATCTTTTTTTTGCGGGCTTCTTTCTCTCTCTTAATACTTTTGTTGATATAGTTTAGTTCCGGATCATCACCGATTGCTCTGGCAATATCCCTTTCAATGCTTTCTCGAACACTATCATGGATGTCCTTCTTGCGTTTAAAGCCAAAGAACCCTGCAACTGTTCCAAAGAGCGCAAGAGCCAGCCCGAGCAACCAAATAATGTGCTGTTCTTGTTGCTGGATGAAGGCTCTATGCGTCTGTATATCTCTCTCCAAAAAGGAAATAACCTTTTCATAGTCGTTGGGATCTATCGTCGGTGCTATCAATACTGAACTCCCATGATCATCATCATTCTGTAAATTGCTGATTACATCATTTAAACTTGCAAGTTCGATGTTCTGATTGGTTGCTTGCTGATTCAAGTCATCGACTGATTTTTTTAAGTCATCAAGTCGATTGACCAGTTCCGTGTGTTCATTTTTTAAGGGAATAAGATAAAATATAAAAGTCGTACCCACCACCAGCAACAGTAAAAAGACACCAACAAAGACATCCATAAATCCATAATTAATCGCTCTCATAGTGTTCTTTTTCACACTCTTTCCCTCCTGTTTATTCCATGATGTGAGTCATTGCGATCCCAACCGACATATTGACTGAATACAGAATACCATATCCAATAACACTTGAGAAGTTTTCCTTCTTGTATGGATATTCCCAATAAGAAAAGTATCTGATATACTTATTACAATAAGAATCCGGAGCATTCCCGGTGATTTTCAAACCCAAAAAAGGGCATCACGGGGAATGGGGATACAAAGGGGGATGAGATGGTTGTAACCCTGGACCGGCAAGGCTTTTCGGCCTTGAGATTAACGGGTTTCGCGATAAGTAATTTGTATATATTTCCAGGGAATCCCGGGTTATGTCAACTTGTTGCAATCACGGGGAATTTAAACCATCAAAACCCGGTATTCATCAATGGTGCAATCTGGCAGGGTTGCGCAGCCTGTCTCCCCCGAAAGGGGTTTGAAACTCTCCCAAAAGCTCATTTGTATTTAGGCTTTCATTAAAGTTGCGCAGCCTGTCTCCCCCGAAAGGGGTTTGAAACTAGGG
>WRJI01000094.1 GCA_009778595.1 Peptococcaceae bacterium
GTGGCCTGTCCCGCAACGCCTTTGCGGAGGGCTTGATGCGGATCTAAGCGAACAGAGCGATAGCAAACTCAACTGTCTGAGCGCAACGCAGTGGAGCGAGTTTTGAGTTTGCCGCGGCGGAGCATAGAGCCGCACAAGGCCGGAGAACGGCTTGCGGGGCAGGCCACGTCCGGACCCGCCCCCTGCCTTGCCGCGGCCACTCATGCCGCCACCTATTAAAAAAAGCCGGGTTGGCGAATATTCTTGCGAATCTCATTGGCTACACGCCAAGTCTCCTGCAGATGAGGCGTCAACAGCTGGACGCGGCCGCTGTACCTATCGATAATCAAATCCGGTGAATCGAAATCCTCGTCATACACATCGCGTTTGATATCGATGACGATCTTGTCCTCAGCGAACTTAGGCGACGTCACATTCTTAATGGATTTTTCCGTCGTGTCAATGAGATCATGAACCTCTTTATCGGGAAACCCTTCATGAAGCAAGATCTCTCGGACTTGGCTCAACGAATAATCCAGTGTTAACAGCACTTGAGCGCGACGTAACATCTCGGAATCACTTTGCATTATGCCACCTCTTTATAATATCCAATAAGGATATTTGCTCTCCTTCCTCAATATTTTTTCCTGCGAAGGCTCCCCTATACGAAACGTTTTTTAACTATACTCTCAAATGCTGCCTGCTCGCCCAGCAATATCAGTTAAATTATTTATGATATCAAACACCTGATCGCTAACTAAATATTTTTTCAACTGTCCGTTCGTCGCCACCAACAAAGGAATCGTGCCCTCCAGCTCTTGGGTTCGGATGTCCTTATCCAACACAGACATGACGAATTCATAGGCGCTTGCCGTCAGTTGCAATTCCTTCAGTTCGCTATCCCCCACAAACATAATCCAATACCCGGTAGAAACATTGGATTCCTGTTCCGGCTGATCAAATAAGTCAGACAATGTCAATCCCTCAGATACCGCGTCTGAAACGGTACTGACGTCCGCACCCGAGGGATCCGGCAACACAACATCACCCATCGTCGTCGCCGCATCCGCATTTTGGTTGGATAAGAAGCTCAGAATATTAGGAAATAGCAAATACCCGACGGCTCCAATAATGAACACCCACAGGGCAATCATTTTGAAGTCGGACCAAGGCTGTTTTCGCTGCTGTTGATGTCCCCAGTCACTCATCAGGTTCCCCTCCTCTGTCTCTTCCTCTAATATACGATGGTAGGCGGCGGAATATAACACCGGTCATGACCCCATTGACTATTGTGTTAAATCTGTATAATAATATATCCATGGCATAGCCTGCCACTCATTATTTTACGTGTCCTCCGGCCACTACACGGGGATCGGTTGCGGGCGTAGCCCGCATTAGTCACATTCTGAATCCTGAATATTGAATACTGAATACTGGAT
Source organism: Peptococcaceae bacterium (assembly GCA_009778595.1). Lineage (GTDB taxonomy): Bacteria > Bacillota > Desulfitobacteriia > Desulfitobacteriales > Syntrophobotulaceae > WRJI01. Next base: position 1,419 of record WRJI01000094.1, read on the forward strand.
ACTTGCGGTCGAAGACCGCCTTAGTATTCATGCGACATATGTACACATAATATGGAATAAGGTGGTGATCCTGCAATGGCGCAAGACAATTCCCACAACAACCACATCCATTCCGTTACTCATGAACCCCAAACGGCCGCTTACCACACCGCCCGTCTCCTCACCGCCGGTGCTCTTGGCGCCAAAATCGCCCTTCTGCCCGACACGCCCGGCGCCTATTTGATGCGCAACCAAGCGGGACGGGTGATATATGTGGGCAAAGCCAAATCGCTGAAACATCGCGTACGTTCCTATTTCACCGGCTCCCACGACGCCAAAACCGAGAAAATGATCAGCGAAATCGTTGATTTCGAATACATTCTCACCCACTCCGAAGTCGAAGCCTTGGTGCTGGAGTACAACCTCATCAAAAAATACCAACCCCCTTACAACATCCTTCTCCGAGACGGCAAATCCTACCCCTACATCCTTGTGACCAATGAACCCAACCCCCGCATCCTCGTTACCCGCCAAATCGAAGGCCAGATGGCTGCCGCCAAAAACCGCCGCAAAAAAGCCGGTAAATACTTCGGCCCTTACCCCAGCGCTACCTCAGCCCGAGAAGCCGCAGCCCTGCTCAATCGGCTGTTCCCTCTGCGCAAATGCCGACAAATGCCCAAGAAAACCTGCCTCTACGCCCATATTGACCAATGCCTGGCCCCTTGCGTCAATACCATCCCTCCCGAAACCTACGAAACCCTCATCGAAAAAATCACCGCCTTCCTGCGCGGCCACCAGAAAGACGTCGTCCGCCAGCTGGAACATAAGATGGCCGCCGCCGCGGAAGCCATGGAATTTGAAATCGCCGCCAGCTACCGGGATCTTTTGGAAGCCTTGCGGATCATCCGCGAAAAACAAACCGTCACCTCCACCGACGACACCATTCGGGACATCATCGGGTACGCGGGAGGCGACGAAGCCCTCAGCGTACAAATCTTCTACTTTCGTTCCGGCAAACTCTCCTCCAGGGACAGTTTCCTATTGCCTTATTACAGCGACGCCGAAGATGCCTTCATTTCCTTCCTGCTGCAACGGTACACCGACAGCAATACCTTACCTGAAGAAATCTGCGTCCCCCAACTGGGCGCCACCACCATCTGCGAACTTTTACCTATCGTTATCCCCAAACGCGGTCGCCTGAAAGAACTCGTTCGTCTGGCCAACGAAAACGCCCAAAACCAATTGGACCAAAAAATCTCTCTGGCCAAAGAACGCCTCACCGCCGCCAAACAAGCCCAGGAAGAACTGGCCCAACTCGTCGGGCTCTCTTCCCTACACGTCATCGAATCCTTTGACATATCCAACTTCCGCGCTGCCCAGATGGTTTGTGGCATGGTCCAATTCGCCGACGGCAAACCCGTCCGTACCAATTACCGCAAATTCGCCATCAAAGACCTGGATCACCCCGACGATCGTGCCTGCATCAAACAAGCCGTCACAAGACGTTACCGACGCCTCTTAGACGAGGACAAACCCTTCCCCGACCTGATCCTGATAGACGGCGGCCTCTCCCAAGTCCGCGGCGCCGAAGAAGCTTTGGAAACCCTCAATCTAGCCATCCCGGTTGCCGGCATGATCAAAGACGATCGTCATCGTACCCGTACCCTGGTCACCACCCAAGATCGTGAATTGGACCTGAGCCCCGGTCTCTTCCACCTCATCGAACAGATCCAAGAAGAAACCCACCGGTTTGCCATAACCTTTCACCGTCAAAAACGACAACACGAATTCCTGGCCTCCGAACTCAACGACATCCCCGGCATCGGGCGCAAACGCCGCCTGCTCCTCCTCAAACACTTTGGCAGTCTCGACAACATCAAAAAAGCCTCCTGCGCCGACCTGCAAGGTGCCGGACTCCCTCAAAATATCGCTCGAGACTTAATGGAACACTTTCGGTAGAAAATCCCATCGGCCGCAATATGCATAAAAAACAAAATTTTGACAAATCATATAGAAACGATACTGGCACAACCTTGGTCAAAACCACAAAGATCCGTCATTTTGAATACCGGATTCATGCGGTTAAGATAGCATTATTTGAAGGATGTGAATTGAATTTGAACCCCAGGCATTTGAAAATAATTGTCCCGACAGGCAAGCAAAACACCCGAGAAATTACGCTCCCCGGCATTGTCAGCGCCATGATCCCAATCGGGATAATCGCTTTCACCCTTCTGGTTGGAGCCATCATAGCCGTCAATATGTCTCAACACCAATACATCATACAGACTGAACCCCAAATCTCCTATATAACAGATATCGAAACCCAACTCGCAGGCAAAAACGATGAGATCGAGGAACTCACCGGGCAACTCGAAGATATCAATAACAATCTGGATGCTATCGCCAGTTTGCAAAACAGAATTCACGCCATGCTGGACAGCGAAAGCGGAGGCGTTCTCTCCGCAGTCGAAAGCACCGATTCTCCTTTCAGCGACACGACAACCGGCAGCGGTAGCGCTACCGCCGACGCTTCCGCCGGCAGCGCTACAGCCGACGCCACTGTCGACGCCTCCACCGACAACACGACCGCCGAAGCCTCCAACGGCAACACAACTGCCGTCGCCTCCACCGGCAACACGACTGCCGACGCTTCCACCGGCAACACGACTGCCGACGCTTCCACCGACAACGGCGGCGACGGCGCCGACAATACCCCCAACAACGTGGGCGGGTCTCCCGATTCGGAAAACAGCGGCACGAGCGCCGGCAATAAATTCTCCTCAGTCAACAAAGTCATCGCCTTCAACAAGGTATTCTCTCTCGATGAAGCCTCAGAACAAACTCAGTCTTTATTGTTTTCCATACAAGCTCATTATGATGAAGTCCTCAGCGCCTACGAAGACAAACTCCAACATATGCCTAACATGTTACCCGTATCGGGAGCGCTTTCCTCGCCCTTCGGTTATCGGCCCGACCCATTCAACACCGGCGTCATCGAATTCCATAATGGCATCGATTTGGTGGCCCCATACGGAACACCGATTAAAGCCCCTGCTGACGGCAGAATCCTGTCGGCCACAGACGAAGGCGGTTGGGGTCAGCGCATCAGAATTGATCATGGATATGGGATTGTCACATTTTATGCCCATCTCTCACAAATGGGCGTCCAATCCGGCCAAGAGGTCAAACGCGGCGACACTATTGGATATTTGGGCAATACCGGTCGGAGCACCGGCAATCATCTTCATTACGGCGCGTTTGTTAACGGTCAGCCTTTTAACCCTTTGGAATTCTTGAGAATAACAGCTACTTTGGAAACCAGGGAGACCGATATACAGAATCCGGTATTCAGTACTACGCACACTGGCCAAACACAGCAAGATAAATTATAATCAAGAGAGTATGCAATAACGAATTGATTAAAAATTTCACAGGAGGGAACACCAACCCAATGCATCTGCCACACCTAATATCGGATCTGGCCCTCATCCTGCTGGTAGCAGGCATCGTCACTATTTTTTTCAAGAAACTCAAACAACCGCTGGTTCTGGGATACATTGTCGCCGGGCTTCTGACCGGCCCCTATCTCTCCTCCATACTTGAAGATGCCCTTTCCGGCATCAATTTGGTCGTCTCCATTCCAACGGTTGTTGACATGGAAAACATCCACGTCTGGTCGGAAATCGGCATTATTTTTCTTATGTTTGCCTTGGGGCTGGAATTCAGTTTCCACAAGCTGGCCAACGTCGGACAAACCGCCATCATACTGGCGATCACCGAAGTCTGCGGTATGCTTGTTATTGGTTTTTCTGTCGGCACGCTTATGGGTTGGGGCACAACAAACAGCTTGATCTTAGGGGCGGTATTGTCCATGTCCTCAACCACAATTATCATCAAAGCCTTTGAAGAGCTGAACCTCAAAGGCAAACAATTTACCGAACTGGTTTTCGGCGGCCTGATCGTTGAAGACATTGCCGGGATATTCATCATGGTGTTCCTGTCCACCTTCGCCCTCAGCCAAGGCGCGGGCGTCGGGGTCATCGCCTTCACCATTGTCAAACTCATGGTCTATCTGGTCTTGTGGCTGCTGCTGGGGATATTTCTCATTCCGACTTTGCTCAAGAAAGCCCAGAAGCTCATGAACGACGAAACCCTCCTCATCGTATCCTTGGGGTTATGCTTGGGCATGGTGCTCCTCTTCGTTCAGATCGGGTTTTCGTCAGCCTTGGGGGCTTTTATCGCCGGATCCATCTTAGCCGGCACCATCCACGCCACAAGAATCGAGCATCTGACCAAACCAGTCAAAGACTTTTTCGGTGCGGTATTCTTTATCTCTGTAGGAATGATGGTCGATCCGGCTGTGATCATCCAATACGCCGGCCCCATTCTGCTCCTGTCCTTGGCCACCATCGTCGGCAAGCTGATGTTCTCAAGCTTAGGTGTCCTCTTCGCCGGGAACAGGCTTCACACAGCCGTTTTTTGCGGTGCCAGCCTGGCACAAATCGGAGAATTCTCCTTCATCATCGCCTTGTTGGCCATCAACTTGGGCTTAGGCAACGACTTCCTGTACCCGGTCATCGTCTCCGTGTCGGTTATCACGACCTTCACCACCCCATTCTGCATCAAAAACGCCGAGAAGCTGTACGGATTGGTCAAAAAAACCCTGCCCAACAAGCTTCTTGACCGCTTGGATACCTACACTTCGGATACCCAAGTCGAGCAAGAAAAAGACAGCCATTGGAAAACCTTTCTCCGGACCTATTTCATCGGTATCCTGATCTATTCGGTGCTGATCATCGGGATAATGCAGCTGGGCAAACTGTTCATCTCACCCCTTGTCCACAGGTTCATTAATGGGTTCGGCGCGGATCTGATGTGTACAGTCATCCCCTTGCTTCTGATGGCTCCTTTCATCATCAGCATGTTGCGCCAGCGCAACAATGATCTCCGACTTCTGATGTTGCGAAACAGAGTCAACCGGTTGCCGATGTTTGCGTTCCTGAGCATGCGGGTCACGCTGGCTGTTTTTCTTGTTATGTATACCATCAACCTGTTCATGGGGATCTCCATGGGATGGCTCGTCGTGCCGGCAGTTATCATCATCGCCCTCCTCTCTCGGTTTGACGCCATATTCGGACGGTACCTTCACATCGAAGCCCGTTTTCTGGCCAATTTCAACGAAAAACTGTTAAGCGACTGGGCCGCCGAAAGCCAAGACGGGAGCACGATATGCACCCGGGTCAGTGATGAGTTATGGGTTGGACAATATCGGCTTGAGGGCAGCTTCGAACTGTTCCGGGAGACGGGAGGTGGCATCGAGAGTGCTTCTGGGGACACGACTGGTACGTCCGGTATGTCAGATGTCGCGGATATCCCCAACCGTCAACTGAAACGCCTCCAAAGAGCCGGGAAGAGAGTCGCTCAACACCGCAAACGGCATCCTTTGGGAACAGAAGCCGGAACAAGGCTTTCTGATCTGGTCGTCATGATGATGGACAAATTGTACTACATCAACATCATCAAAATCATTTCCGGTAAAAAACACATCAACATGCCAGATAACACCCCCAAGAGCAGCCAAAAACTCCATATGGGAGACACCTTATTCCTGCTGGGTATCAGGAAGCATATTGATAACTTCAATGAAAGTGCCCGATACCACCCCTACTTGACGGAACAGGCGCCCCCCATACCGTTGCTCAGTTTCATTCAGAAACAGGATCAGGATCAGAAAGAGCAGCAACTTCTCTGCTTCGCTTTCAGTATCGATAAGACTTCTGTGTTCTCCGGCAAAAGCATTAAGGATTCCGGTATTCGTAAAAAATGGAACTGCGTTGTCATCGGCATTCAGCGAGGTCTCTATCCGATGGTATATCCCGATGTTCAAACGATCCTGTCCAACGGTGACAAAGTCTGGTTGCTGGGGAGCCAGAAGACTTTTGGGAAGATGGTACTGGCCGGATTAATCGAAGCGGATCTGGAAACGATGGATGTTGACGGGTATGAGAGCGACAGTCCGTAGAGACGAAGTTGGAGATTGGAGGTTGGAGGCTGGAACGTCGAAGATCGAAGGTCAAAGTTCAAAGGTCGAAGGTCGAGAGAAGGAATCCGGAAACGTAGAGGCGAAATGAAGACAGGTTTGGTGTTGGAGGTTCGCGCCCGAAAGAAAGCAGACTGTTGGCTTCTGAAAACGGAGAATCTGAGCGGGTTTGGGAGGTTTTCACGTGACTTGCCAGAAGAGAAAAGAGGGCGAATGTTGATTGTGAAGTATGTATTGAGTGTCTGTTGCGGCCGGTTCGCGATTTCCCGTCTGAGAGGGCTGTGTTTATCAGGAGTTTGGGACGGACAGGTTGCAATGGGATCCCTCCCCGAAAGGGGTTTGAAGTCCATGGCCTGGTGGGATAACGATCTCAGCCGAGGTTGCAATGGGATCCCTCCCCGAAAGGGGTTTGAAAGCAATGTTTCAATGGCCTTGATCTCCTCCGTGGGGTTGCAATGGGATCCCTCCCCGAAAGGGGTTTGAAAGGCTATGTATGGGGACGGGATCCGTCCCCTTGGGGGTTGCAATGGGATCCCTCCCCGAAAGGGGTTTGAAATGGCACGTACCAGTGGTAATGCATTACCACTCTGGTTGCAATGGGATCCCTCCCCGAAAGGGGTTTGAAACCCGTTAAATGGAAACCCTTCAGATTCTAATTCAGGTTGCAATGGGATCCCTCCCCGAAAGGGGTTTGAAACAGCGTTGCACTCTTGGCCGTTTTTATTCCATTTGGTTGCAATGGGATCCCTCCCCGAAAGGGGTTTGAAACATACTGCCTCCTGTACGCTTTCAAGGCAGCTTCGAGTTGCAATGGGATCCCTCCCCGAAAGGGGTTTGAAACTCCCAGGCGATTAGCGTCTCCCCTTTTGCCTCGGTTGCAATGGGATCCCTCCCCGAAAGGGGTTTGAAACATCATATAAGCTCAGTGCAATATCTCTCATCATCCGTTGCAATGGGATCCCTCCCCGAAAGGGGTTTGAAACAAGGTTCCAAACGCAGCGCTCCGCGAGCGACGGGAGTTGCAATGGGATCCCTCCCCGAAAGGGGTTTGAAACTTGGTCGATTAATGGCACGTTTGACACAATTACAGTTGCAATGGGATCCCTCCCCGAAAGGGGTTTGAAACGAGGGACGCCTGTACATGCAAGTACGTTTTCTCGTGTTGCAATGGGATCCCTCCCCGAAAGGGGTTTGAAACCACTGCGTAGATGGTACCGGTCCACAGATCGGTTGTTGCAATGGGGTCCCTCCCCGAAAGGGGTTTGAAACCTGAGCGCTCGTATTGTTCAAGGCTTGACAACGACGTTGCAATGGGGTCCCTCCCCGAAAGGGGTTTGAAACGTTTTCAATGATCGTTTTTGAGTTGTTTACTGAGTGTTGCAATGGGGCCCCTCCCCGAAAGGGGTTTGATACCAGATTGCCCCATTAAATACCTCCCTTCTATCACGTTGCAACGGGGTCCCTCCCCGAAAGGGGTTTGAAACGCTCATACTATCATGAGCCAAGGGGTCCAACTCATGTTGCAGCAGGGCCCCCCAAAAGGGGTCCCAACGAATCTATTCAAATAAAAAATTATTCAAATGAACGAAGAGTCCCGTTCCCGTAGTAGTTACTGTGGAATATGAAACTCTTGATTTTCAAGAGAAAATAATTAGCCAGTATGACCTTGCTTGTCTAAGAAAACTTTACGCTGAAATACGCAAAAATATATCCCGCTTCCATTTTGTCAGTCAACTTTTGTCACAATTTCAGAAGCCCCCAATAAATCAGATTAAGAGGCAACGTCCAATACAGATTCGTGCGTGACCGGAACAACCGTCCCATAATGTTCCTCAGCCGATAGAACTCACGATTCACATAGGTGAACCCTTCCAGAAGTTCTTCCGGGGACATATTCCGGGGCCTAAACACCACATCCGTCCGGGAATTGTACTTGGCCCAATCCTCAGTGAGAATCCTGCCTTCCGCCTTGAGCCGATCAAACAACGGTGTTCCCGGGTAGGGCGTCAGGATATTAAATGTCCCTTGGGCGATTCCGTTTTCGAGCAAAAAAGCGAGAGTCTCGTCAAAAACATCTTTGGTATCGCAATCAAACCCAAAAACAATCCCCGCCTGAACAGAAATCCCATGAGCATGTATCCGGCGAATGATTTCCCCGTAACGTTCAACTTTATTGAAAGATTTGTTGGCGCTGTCCAAAGACATCTGGGTAACGCTTTCAAACCCGATAAACAAATGACGGCAGCCGCTTTTGTAAGCCAGCTCCAGGAACTCGTCGTCTTCACCGGCCTTGATACTCGCTTGAGACGTCCACCATTTTTTGTATGGGGTTATCGCCTTGAACATCTCTTTCGCGTATGCCCTATCCGCCGAAATATTGTCGTCCCAGAACACCACCACCTTGCCCTTGAAGGCGGAAAAATCCTTGACCACCTCCGCGATGGGGCGTTTGCGGAATTTATCTTTGTAGATACAGGCAATGGCACAGAACTCGCAGGCGTTCGGGCATCCCCGTGTCGCGAACATGGTTCCGGCTGTATGGTCGGCCCGATGAAAATGTTGTTTGCAGAGGAGCGGCGCCTTAGCCAAATCCACCGTACCGCTATCAGAATAACGTTTTTTGACACATCCCTCTTCGAAGTCACATAAAAACCGCGCAAACGTATTCTCGACTTCCCCCACAAAAATGCTGTCAGCATGCTGCTCAGCTTCATCCGGCACCAAGGTAACATGGGGCCCGCCCATAATGACGACAACGCCACGCGCACGAAATGCTTCCGCGATCTCGTACGCATGATAACAACATGGGGTGTGGAAGGTTAGTCCCACCAGATCATAGGACGCCGAATAATCGATCGGCTGCGTTTCCTCATCGATGTGCGTCACGTGCCAATCGCAGGGAAACAACGCCGCTAAGTACGGCATGGTGCAC
>WRJI01000095.1 GCA_009778595.1 Peptococcaceae bacterium
TTGAGTACAAATCAGAAACAGACTCCCTATCCGTATTGGATTACGACAAGGTTCTGGCTTACGGGTTGCTGTATTCCGTTTTCATGAAGGTACCCAAAAGCGACATGACCCTATCTTTCGCCTATACGAAACACCCAAGAGAGCTCTTAAAGTATTTGGAGGGAGAGAGAAAATTTGCTGTTGATGATCAGGGCGGAGGGATATATTATATAAGAGGAGAAATCTTTCCGGTACAATTGTTAGAACGGAACAAACTCTCCAAAGATAATAACGTATTTCTGAAGATGTTAGTCACTTAGGTTGCAACAACATCAATAAAAAAACAAGAAGACCCACATTCTGAATCCTGAATACTGAATACTTGCGGTCGAAGACCGCATTAGTATCCTTGAGGTGCATAAGGAAAAGAAAATCCTGGACTTGAACAACGTGTATCTGGATCGAGTGCGCCAGGCGAACAAAACAATCTTTGAGGAGGCATTGAATATGAGTACTGCGGCAGAATACTTCTTTGAGGTAGCGGAGAAGAAGGGCTGGCTTGAGGAGAAGTGGAAAGAAGGCATGGAAAAGGGCATGGAAAAGGGTATGGAAAAGGGTATGGAAAAGGGTATGGAAAAGGGCAGAGAAGAGGGCATGGAAAAGGGTAGAGAAGAAGGCAGAGAAGAAGGAACTCTCAGGCGATTGGTTGATCAAATCAATACAAAGAAACTAAAGAACAAAACCCGTGAACAAATTATCGATGAACTGGAGATGAAGGATTCCGACATCAAGGTGTTGGATCAGTTTGAGAACTACACATATTTGCTGGACGGAAAATAAGTACAATGAAGGCTGTGCCGCTTTGCAGGTGTTGCCCTCTTTAGTCGCGGATCAAAACAGTCAAAGAAAAATCTGTCTCCTGTCTCCCCACTAGCTAGAGAAACATCTTCTGAACCAATGATTTATAAAGGAGTTCCAGTTTATTCAAGTCCCTTTGCATTGTGAGTTTTGATTTGTCGGTGGCGCGGACGAAGTCTGCGAAGCGGGTTTGGAGAGGGAGGGGTGGAAGCGGAATCGCAAAAGAATTTAGCTGTGCTTGATTGAGTTTTGGTTGCGCTGTTCCCGTAATATACATCGATATGTCAATGCGATTAATTCTATGTTCAACATATGTCTGCATGGCTTTATCTGCAAATTTCAGCACATGTGCATGATTGTTTACCCATATCTGCCCTGAAACCGAAAAAGCGATTGGTGTAGCGCGTACCAATAAATTTGCACCGTCCTCCGATACAAGTAATAAATCCTCATTGAAGATGAAATCCGCAACACGATCTGTAATTCCGGAGGCCCCATAATACGGATAAGGTCCTTCTACTCTATCACTGGATGTAATGGGTATGCGTTGCGAATCAAGGTTTTCACAAATCTCATCCAACCGTTTCACTTCCCACCCCATCGGATTCCTTACAGGATCCCCAAACATCTCGACAAACCGCGACTTGACAAGCAAATCAAGTTTATCAATCTGCGTCTTCCTCTTCTCAAGGAGGATGCTGACTTGGTCCAGAATGTCGGCGATTTCTAGCTGGACGTGCAGTGGCGGTAGGGGAATGCGGATGTTTTCTACGATCGGTTTCGAGATTTCTTTGAAAGTGGCTCCCCTACCAAGACTGTTGAGATAGGCTGTTTGTGACTTTAAGTAACGATACAGATAGCGATTATTGAGCTGATCCGAGCATATCAGGTTTTTGAAGCCTTGATTACAACACATGGGGGTGCCGGCAATCGCTACTTTCCCTATTGGCGCTCGCGATGAAAGCAGGACTGTCCCGGCAGGCATTGCCTTGAGTCCTGCTTTCGGTGAAATATGACGTTCTGTATCATTAATGAAATAGCTTGTATCTGATATTTCTGCCGGTGTTACCCATTTTATATTGCCGTTCCACAATTCCGGATTCTGTGTACCGGGAGTTGACCCTGTTACGATTTCACATACATCACCAAGTTTGACTGTTTTCCATTCTCCCATTTATCTTAACGCCCCGACTCTCTTGATAATTTCTTTGTGATGGTATTCATTATATGTTAATGCGGGCTACGCCCGCAAGTATTCAGTATTCAGGATTCAGTATTCAGAATGTGGATTTTCGAATTGAGAAGAACCTTGGGCGGATCTTCAGGGCCTGCAACATATTTGAGTACAAATCAGAAACAGACTCCCTATCCGTATCGGATTACGACAAGGTTCTGGCTTACGGGTTGCTGTATTCCGTTTTCATGAAGGTACCCAAAAGCGACATGACCCTATCTTTTGCCTATACGAAACACCCAAGAGAGCTCTTAAAGTATTTGGAGGGAGAGAGAAAATTTGCTGTTGATGATCAGGGCGGAGGGATATATTATATAAGAGGAGAAGTCTTTCCGGTACAATTGGTAGAACGGAACAAACTCTCCAAAGAAGATAACTTATTTCTGAAGATGTTAGGCACTTAGGTTGTCAATAAAAAACAAGAAGATCCACATTCTGAATCCTGAATCCTGAATACTGAATACTGGATACTTGCGGTCGAAGACCGCGTTAGTACCTTAGGCTCCTTTGTAAGCAAGGTCTTTCGTCAGAACAACCCTTGAGTCAGAATCGGATCCCAATCCTCCCGCAAAGCCAGAAACAGTGCCAGAAGCATTCGGTCATGATCCATACCCTGATGGGGCTCGATACCTGCTTTCGGCAATAGATGCCAGGTAATGCGTTGGGAGTAATCCCACTTCTCCCGTCTCGACAGGTCCGCGGATTTCACGGCATACATATGAAGAAGGTGCCAATCCTCATAGGTGAAGCGCTTTTTGACCGACTCTTCCATCACCAGAGGGACAATTCCTTCCAGCCGGATACTCATGGTTTTCGCCAGGCGCTTGCTGGCTTTCTTGCCTTTCATCCTGTGAATCACAATTGTTCCGGCGGCCAGATCCCCAAGCCTTTGATGGCGGGGATGGATGAAAATAAAACCGACGCCTGCAGCATAAAAGAACATTGAATCGATAAGACGCAGGAAATTCCGAATAATAGCCGAAATAAAGGTTATAGGCTCGCCATTCTTACCGACAACCTGTAATCCCAGAATGCGTTTTCCCAGGGTCTGTCCGGCCCAAAAATATTCAAAAAGAGCAAAATATCCGAAATTGATGAAAAAGACTATGACAAGGATAACAGCGTATAGCCAGTCAAACAAAAACCCCGAAAAGCTACCCCAGTTGCCTGGCTCCCCCAAAGAGACTATGGAAATTGACAGACACAGCAGAATAGTGTAAATAATAAGGGTATCAATAAGAAAAGCTGCGGCGCGGCTCCCCAAACCGGCCATCTGATACCGAAGCCTGACGTGTTCCGGAGTCGTGATATCAATCAACCCGTGATTCATGGCGTTCTCCTCAAAAAATTTTTTATCCCGGAGGTCCTTATGTCAATTCCAGAACCATCCGCCTACACCAACATGCAAACCTTTCACAAAACCCATCGCGCCGATTGGGACAACTTGGAACAAACCTTGAAAGCCTTTCGCGGTGCCAAATCCTGCACCCCTGCCCAATTGGACGACTTGCATACCCTCTACCTCAAAGTCAGCCAACATGTCTCCATCTGTCAAACCTATTTTCCTCAATCCCAACTTACCGGCTATCTCAACGACTTGGCCACACGAGCCCACAACACATTGTACAGGGGACAAGTTTCGAGTTCCAACCAAATCAAACAATTCTTCGCCCATACCTTCATAGACCTCTTCTGGGAACGGCGATTCTTCATCGGGTTGGCGGCTCTGCTCTTCATATTTGGCGGACTGATCGGATACCTCATGGTTTACAACCAACCTGACTCTCTGCAAACCTTAGTACCGGGGATTCCCAATGACCCTGAGACCTTGAGGGAAGGGATGCTCGTTCCTGCGGCGACGATGTCTTCCAGTATTATGACCAACAATATCCAAGTCGCTATGTTGGCCTTCGCCGGCGGCGCGACTCTGGGCCTGTTAACAATATATCTGATGATTTATAACGGCATCAGTGTCGGCGCTCTGGCATGCTACTTCTGGCAACAAGGGGCGTCCTACGAATTCTGGGCCTACATCGTGCCCCACGGGATTATCGAACTCACCGCTATCTTTATCGCCGGCGGCGCCGGGCTCCTCATGGGCTACAAAGTTCTGGTTCCGGGTACCGCCCCCCGCTCTCACCAGTTCATTACCCAGGCCGGCCAATCCTGTTTCCTTCTGCTGGGAACCATTCCCCTCTTCATCGTAGCCGGTATCATCGAAGGTTTCATCACCCCGGCCCCCATACCCTTAGAAGTGAAATACATGGTCGCGATTCTCACGGTTTTTGCCTTGATGCTCTATGTGGCGTTGGGACGAAAGAAATCCACAAAGAACGTTATGAACTAGATCGACATCTCCTACAGCATACCGCGATTGATGGCTTGCACATAGGAATCAACGGCAACACCGGCCAGATGTTCTTCTTCAACCTCGAGCAAATGCAATCCAAGACTGCTCCATTGGCGGATGCGTTCTTGTTTGTCCAACCGGATTTTCTGGGCGGCGCTTTTGAGCATCGCCTCTTGAACCGTATTCGGAACGGACTGGCTCCAACGCAATTCCATCGGATCCTGTACCCCTAACAGCGCGAAAAGATGGCGCCGTCGCATCCCCTGAACATACGATAAGAGATCGTCTTGGAGCAAAAAGGGTGTCAAATCGCTGAACATCAGAATCAGACTCTGCCGTTTCTGGACCGATTCCAAATAACTGAGCACATGACTGTAATTGGATTCTTGGGTATCATTCTGAATCCCATAGACACCGTCCAGAATGGTGCGCAAATGCCCCAAAGAATTGCCCGACGGAATATGGGCCCGAATCAGGTTGGAAAAAACCGTCACAGATACATAATCTCCCTGCCGCAAAGCCAACGCCGCCACAGATAACGCGGCTTCCATAGCCTTTTCCAGCCGGTTAACCTCCGTCAGTTCCACACCCATAACCCGACCGCAATCAACCAGAATCGAAATATATTTGCCGTGCTCCGGTTGATAAACGTTGCTCATCAGCTCATTCATTTTTGCCGTCTGCCGCCAGTTTATCCGTCGGGGATCATCGCCAACCACATAAGCGCGCACCTGAGAAAACTCGCTGTCCCCGGAAACATTTCGTTTGACGACGCCGCCTTGCAACATCAACAGCTTCTGGGCCCGAGCCAGACTGCCCCGAACCCCGCTTAAATCAGGTGTCACTTTGATGCGATCAGGCATGTCGAACGACATCTGTTTAACCCACAAGCCAACTCCTGACCGATACCTGACATAAAGCCTGTCCAACGCATAATCTCCCCGTATCGTTCCACACGTTTGATAAACGAAACGGCTTTCCCCCACCGGACAAATCAGCCCCTTAGCAACGGCCCACCCGTAGGGATGATCAATGGGAGGTCGAACAAACACTGGCGGCAGCTCGTCGATCAAATTCATATGCAAAGGAACCCGGCCCCGGTTCACGAATTCGAGTTCAACCGCGAATTCCCGGCCTCTCTCCTGACTGGAACCCACAAAACGTCGGCATGACAGATCCCTGCGAGAAGTCAAACGAACCAAATCCAGCAAGCTCAGGGCCAGTCCCAACCCCAGAATTGCACCAAAAAACCACACCCCGCCCCCCAGAGAAGCCCCAATCCAGGCCAACAAACCCACAAGAAGTATTCCGATGATCAGGTTGACGCCCGGCAACACACCCTTATCGCGGAACAGGGATCGCAGCCAAGATATCATGGATGATTTGCTCATGGGTTCCACCTTCCAATTCGACTTGCGGCACAAGGATCAAACGATGGCGAAGGGCCGGTACCACAACTTCCTTTATATCATCCGGTGTTACATAACCCCGCCCATGGAGATAAGCCCACCCTTGGGCCGCTCTCGTTACAGCGATCGCCGCCCTGGGACTCGCTCCCAGCCGAATCAATTCCGATTCCCGTGTCCTGCGAACAATCCGCGTCGCATACTCCACAACAGGAGCCTCAACCACAACGCCGGTCATTTGTGCCCGGGCGGCCAGCAGGTTTTCAACCGACAGCATAGGCGTCAGATTCCGTTCCTCCAGTTGTCCGTGGACGCTCTGATAAACCAGATTCTTCTCCTGATTTTCGTTGGGATAATCCACAATCAGCTCAAAAAGAAACCGATCTTTCTGCGCCTCCGGCAACGGATATGTTCCTTCAAAGTCAATGGGATTCTGAGTCGCCGCCACAAAGAAAGGATCCGGCAGCGTATGGGTTTCCCCGAATATTGTGACCTGTTTCTCTTCCATCGCTTCCAATAACGCGGCCTGTGTCCGGGGCGGTGTCCTGTTGATCTCGTCCGCCAGAAGCACGTTGGTAAAAATGGGTCCCTTCATCGTCTGAAACCGGGATTCTTTCAAATCAAAAATCGTGTTCCCGGTAATATCACTGGGCAAAAGATCCGGTGTAAACTGTACCCGCCGAAACATACCGCCAAACAGTTGGGCAATCGTCCGCACAGTCTTGGTTTTCCCTGTCCCCGGTGCTCCTTCCAGCAAAACATGACCTCCGGCCAACAACGCCGTCAAAAGCAACCGCAGATTCAAGCTTTGACCAAAAATATACCTTTCACTTGTTTCCAAGATTCCCTGAAACGTCGGATTCATTTTTCAACCTCCTACTTGTCTATTGTCGCTTGCATTTTACTCATCCGTTTCGCCCACACCGCATATTCCCGCGCCTTCATCTTGACCGGCCATCCCTCATGGCAGACAATCTGGAAATCATGCATCCAAGGTTCTACTTCCGTGGGTTCCAGCCTTACCGTCAGAATACCCCGCAATCGTTCGGCATCCTGCCAAGACGCGACCCCCCATTTTTCCCACATAAGACTTTTTACATAGTTAGCCTGATCTATAAGGGCTTCACGATAAAACCCCCGCCGTTGATACCAGGATCCCAAAGCCCGGATACGTTCATCGCCAAATCGCACAGATTGCGCCCGCGGAATCTCCGCGACGCCAAAACGCAACCCGCGTCGCCAAAGCTCAAGCAAAACCAAAACAATCGCGATAATGATTATATAGTAAATCCCTATCGGAATCTCAGGATCGTCTGTGTTTTGAGAGCTCGCTCCGTGATCTGAGTCCGATTCTGTACCTTCCGGAGTTGAACCACCCTGTCCGGAAAATACCTGACCCATCATTGCCTGCTTTTTTGCGTTAGACAGAGCGTCTTCAAAGAAACAGATCCTTTGGGGATTGTCCCGGGCTAGGAGGAACGTCAAGATTTTGACATGATCATAATCCAAGATATAGGCGTTTTGCATCCATTCCGGCGAGGATAATGCCATCAATTCCCCATCTCCGTATGAGCGGGCCAGGCAGATAACGCCTTGGTCATCCCAAAGAAGTTTCTTGTCCCCCGACGCCGACACCAATCGCTCCGGAGCAAGGGTTTGCGTACGGGCTTGATAGGTTCCGTCAAGACTGTCGCCACCCCAGAGCAACCCGCTCTCAGATGGGTTGTCGGGCGCCGACGCAGAGTCTTTCGGAACAGTTTCCAGAAGAGTCGGACAAATCGCTGACGGACTGTAACCGATCAACCACAAAGAATTGCCCTGTTTGATCCAATCCACCCAACGATCAGCCTCTTTCTCACGCCAACCTTCCAAAGGTTCCACCATGATCATCAAGGTACCGGAGCCATCCGGAAGGGGTGTCTTCTGCGTCTCAGACATGTCGCCGTGAAACACTTTCACATCATAATACTTGTCCAGCAGGGTCACAAAAGCTTTGATACCGTAAGGATCCGCTGAGTCCACAGTATACGGAAAGAAAACCACATCCCGAGGTCGGGGATTGTTCCCAAGCATAATCAGAATAACCAGTGTCACCAACACCGCAATACCGCCAATGACAGCCAACAGGCGTTTCTTGTTTTTCATGAAGCCGCCTCCTTACCAATCCACGCGACAGCCCGGTCCCGACACAGGGTATACATCTCGGAAGTCGGCGGGTACCCCCCGTAAAATACATCCTCAAAACTTCCCGCAACGAGAGAGAACTCACGATAAAGAGAAGAAGCATCCTTCTCCGGGTGATTGTCGTTTCCGTCTTGCCCAATCTGTTCCCGGCACGCCCGCAGTTCCCTCAAATACTGGCCGTTGGTTTTCCAAGACCTCAGTTGAATCCATCCTTTCTGGCTGAGAAAAACAATGAACGCCAAAAAAAGAAACCGTATGGCCTGAGCATAATCGCGTCGCGATGCCCAATCATCCGCTTCCGAGAAACACTCGTCGTAGGTTTTATCCTTAACAGAAGTTTCGCCGGGAGATTTCTTCCGCAAATGTGCGTCACGTCTCAAACGACGTATCAACCAAACAATGAAGACAGCGAAAAGCGCCACAAAAATCGCCAGAATGGCGATCCAAAATGGTCCTTGCATAGGGATGTCGGGAAACAATTTGCTAAAAAAATCTTCGAGCCATTGCAGAAACTGATTCAACCAAGCAGGCAACTCAACGGGAGTCGCCGTCTCCAAAGGAGGCGCCTGAGGGGAAGAACTTTGACCGAAGGAAACAAAGCCGTTCTCAAAACCGGCGTATTCGTCGGCACTCAAGATCTCCTCCAGATCTCGTCGCGCTTGCTCCCATTCCATCTCTTAACACCCCCGTTGTTCTTGGTACCTTGCGGGCGAAGCCTGCCATAGTTGATATTCCAAACGCGATATCCGGATTACTCAATCTGTTCCGAACCCTGCCATTTGTTGGTTTGAGTCGGTTGAACAGGGTATCCCGGATGGCCCTGTTGTCCGGGATACCCTTGTCCCTGTTGTCCGGGATATCCTTGTCCCTGTTGTCCGGGATACCCTTGTTCTTGCTGTCCGGGGTATCCTTGTCCCTGTTGTCCAAGCTGTACCGGTAATCCGGCAAATCCCGGCTGATGGAGGTTTCCAGGGTATCCGGCATAACCCGGTCGCGGCTGCCAGGTGTATCTTGGCATAGCCAGAGCGCTGGCCAGAGCACGCAAATCTCCCGCATTGTTGCGAATCTCCAGATCAAAATAAAGAACGGCTTTCGCTACTGAAAAGACGGATCCCGGCAAGATCATAGCCGCGGCAATCCAAACAATCAGCAACATCATATTAACCAAATCATGACCAAGAAAAGCTCCGAGAGCGATGAACAAACCGGCAAGAATGAGCAGGGGTATGAGGGAAATCATTAAAACCACAAGATAAACGCCAAAAATTCGCCCAACACGAGAACGCGTCAACCTCCAGGTTTGGATGAGTCCGGGAAAAACCGGCGCCATAGCCGTAGCCACCGGTCCAAATTCCAGCCGAAGATAATAATAAAAGAAGACGCCCATCAATGCCAGATTAACAAGAGATATTGAAATTATTGATATGACGGCACCTGCTGTTCCCCCTGCAGATAAAGTCGCCATCGCAAAAGTCAAAACATAAACGGCAAAATACCCGATGTAATATCCTGTCGAAAGAATCATACTGCAACACCAAACCGATCCAAACATAGGAAAAAACCTCTTAAAAGACCACTTAATCAAAGTTCTCAGTTTCGGCGTCAGATTCTTTCGGACATGATCTACCAAAAAAACACCTGACCCGATAACCAGAACACTGCCTGCATTCAGAAACAACGAAAAAAGCGTTCCCAGCAGCATAATGAGTAGGAAAACGATCGCAAAAGAATCGCTATCAACATAATGCGTAAAGTCGTAGAAAAAATTCATATTGAACTCAAATCCGAACATGAATAAGACAATAAAACTCAAAATCACAAACAACAGAGCCGGGCCAATAAAAATCAGTGACAACAAAAGCAGACGACCAAAATGTTGTTTATAAATCAGAAATGTCCTATCAAGAACCTGACCTGTCGTCAGTGGAACCATCCAATCAGTCATAAATTCTCCTCTTACGCTTTTTTCTCAAAAACTGTCTACGCGTTAACCGGCAACAAATACCCTCGCCGAAATACATAACGGCTTGAGTCTCTATTATACTCAATATTTCGCGAAAGCACCAGCCCATAGCTAACTCATGCGGGCAAAGCCCGCTTTAGTCGCTTAGTCCCTTACGGACGCGAAGCGTCAAAAAAGAACAAGAAAATCCACATTCTGAATCCTGAATCCTGAATACTGAATACTTGCGGGCGTAGCCCGCTTTAGCTATGA
>WRJI01000096.1 GCA_009778595.1 Peptococcaceae bacterium
TGTGGGCTTGCCGCCAATGGGAAAGAAGCTTACGACCTTTGTATGAGAGAAAAGCCTGATGTGGTGTTGATGGATATGCGGATGCCCAAAGGGAACGGCGATGTAATAGCGAAGAGAATTAAAGAATCGTTGCCAGAGACCAAGGTGATTATTGTCACGGTCTTCGACGATAAAAGATCAATAACCGCCGCTCTGGCAAGCAAAGTGGACGGGTATATCCTCAAGGAGGATATTGAAAAAGAGAAGCTCATTGGAACGATTAAAAACACCTATGACGGGGTGAACAGTTTAAATGCGGGGGTTTTCAACAAAGTTAGCACCAATATGTATCCGGTCAGTCCGCCTGACAATCTAACTGAAAAAGAAACAAAGATCGTGGCCCTGCTTGGGAACGCAAGAAGCAATCAGGAAATCGCGGAAGAATTGTGTTGCAGCATAAAGTCGACCAGGAACGATGTTTCAAGATTATTGAAGAAGTTCGGCTTCAGGGATAGATCGGAGCTCGCGGTATATGCGGTTAAAAACGGGTTGGATAAGTGGGAAGGGGAGGACTGAATTGTGTGACTAGAGCCACATAATCTTGTGACTTGAGTCATGTTCTATTGTGATTTTAGACATCTATTATTATAGTATTTTCGGTGGTATTGTTGTAATTGCTTGGAAAGGCTCAACAGGGAGCGATAACCTTGTTGTAAGGTGCACTTTGCATAGAGGCTTTGGATTGATTGCAACAGTCTATAGCCATTCAACGATAATGAGAGGAGGTCAGAGGTCTAGGTTTGGTTGGGAGTGCCAAATAATTGGTAAGATTGGTTATGAAAGATATCAATAAAATAATTGAAATTGGAGGACGAATAGATGAAGAAAAAAATGATTGTCATGTTGATTGTTGTTACCTTGTCCCTTGCTATGGCTTTACCGGCATATGCGGATACAGCGACATCGGTAGTTTCTGGCCCGTCTCTAACAACGAGTGGAACACAGTGTGCAAAATCATCTACCTATAGTTTGACACCAGGTCCCTCTGGCAATATTCCTAAAGGTAGTAAGTCCTACACATTCTTCTCGTCGTACTCAAGTCTTTCGACTGGCTTCACAGCTGTTGACAGAGGGATGGACATTTTCCTGATGAAATCCGATGGAATTACAGTGAAGACCTATACAGCGAAAATTGTTAATAGAAAACTTAGCAGTGTAACATTGTTTGGCACATCAACCTCAGGCAACTTATCAACAAACGGAACAGCAAAGCTATATCTTTGCGCTCACTTGAAGGCCAAAACTGGTGATACAGCAAAAACAAATGCCAAGTTGTTTAACTTCCAAATAGGTATCAACTCTTAACAGAATCTGCGTTTTGGGCTGAGGCGTGTATCGCCTCAGCCCAAAATGCATTATTTTATAAAACGATAAAGAACAGGAGTTTGCTATGGCGAGACAGTTTACAACATTTCTGAGTATTCTATTTTTATGCGTGATGTCGGTTTCAGGTTGTGGAACCAAGAATGACGAAACTATTGGTTTTAGCTATAACGCAAAAATGGTATTTGAAGAGAGAGAAGATGGATGGGTGTATATTTCGTCTTATGAGCATTATGTTGATTTGGATGAGTTTTTTTATGATTACGATGCTTACAACTTTAAATACCAATATGTTGAGGGCTATGATTTGCTTATATTGGACGAAGAGGGGAATATCGTTGATAAGGCGACAACAATACTGCCTTATATGGCCGTTAAGCCTGAAGCCGGCAATGATAGTCGTGCAATCGGCGATTATATTAGCAATAATAAAGTGGAGGATTTCATAACTGAGGAACAAATAAGGGACCTTACGTTTGAATACTTCGACAAAAGTGATGTTTTGAGAATGTTTAATAATACGATTGCTGCGGAATTCCAAACAGAAGGAAAATACAAGAACCTTCAGATGTTTCATATGCTTCAAAGCGATGTTGTCAATAATTATAAGTGGCAGGCCGCCTATTATAATTGCTATGGCAACATAGTTGTTTTCAAAATCGAACTCATTTATGTTGACAATAGCAATAATGAAATCCACCTCTCAGATCTGGTGGATAGCAAGACTGCAACCGCAGAGCAGAAGGAGATATACGACAAATATAAAGAAGTTGAGAGAACGGTTTTAGCTAAGAACAGTTTTTCCGATGGGAAAGTGAAGAGCAATCTGGAACTTGGAGGGGTTAAATTCGGACAGTTGAACGCACTGCTTGACAGATATGAGAGGGGAGAGTACTAGATTGATCAATTGCGAAGGCATCTCCAAGCAATACAGCGAACAACAGATTTTCAACAACTTCACATATGCTTTTCCTGAGAAAGGGTTTGTTTTGCTGTTTGGAGAAAGCGGTTGTGGCAAAACGACCCTCTTGAATATAATTGCTGGGTTGATCCCGTTCGATGAGGGTGCAGTCAGCGTTTTTAACGACAGATATGAGAAGAAGATCGATTCTTCTCACATAAGCCCACGCATTGCTTATATTACGCAGGACACACATTTCATTGATTATTTAACGGTGTTTGATAATATGAAGCTTTGTTCAACCGACGACAAAAGGATAGATGATTCCCTTAAGGAAATTGGGTTGAAGCACAGGAGTGACAGTTTTCCAAAGACGCTGAGTGGTGGTGAGAAACAAAGGCTGGCTATTTTACAAGCATTACTCTTGGATAAGGATATTCTTATTCTTGACGAGCCCACCTCGTCTCTGGACAAACACAATAAGATAATGGTATTTGAGACATTGGCTAAGATCAAGCAGGATAAGCTTATTATATGCAGTTCCCATGATGCAGAGGCCCAAAAGTATTCTGATGAAGCCATTCTCTTTCATCGTTTGGATTTATATAGAAAACCTTTGTGGGAGTTAAGCGAAAGGGCAAAACCTCAGTTCAATGAGGATGTTCCGATCAAAACAGAGAAAAGGAAACTGTATCCATTCCTGAAACAATGGAACACCTACACCGGCCGTGAAAAGAAATCGATGTATCAGTTTGTGGTTGTGATTACATTATGCATTCTTGCCCTATGTTTGGGTGATACACCCCAAAACAAGCTTGACTCGAATATCCAGTATACGTATAAGCTTAACCAATTGAGAATAACCATGCCGAAAGAGGAAGAAAAGGATTTTCTCAACAAATTGACGACGGACAAAAACCTCACAGAAATCACGTTACAATATAATATGTCTATCCCGTTACTTGTTGACGAAACCACTCTATTTCAAGAGTATGAGTTCGATGTTATGGCGGATACATTACCTTATAGTAGAGAGGCGTTTGCTTTTTCAGATCGAATCAGATACGGCAGTTATTTCACCAATGAAAATCAGGTCGTGTTATCTTATGAAAAAGCGTTTGCTCTGGGGAATCCGGAAGAATTATTAGGTGAAGAGTTGAGGTTAGAGTTGTATGATGATGTGTATCTTCTTGAAATCGTAGGAATTTTCGATAAATTCTCTGAGATTGAAACGCAATACTTGAAATCGACTGGAATAACGAACAACGCTGACTCAGGAGGAAATTATTTTCTTAATGGAAAATTCACGAGCCGATATATTTCTGATGAGGATTTCTATATGTTCGGGAACAGAACATACGTAGCCTACTTTCAATCGTTTCAAAATATGAAGGCTGCGTATAAAGGGGTTGACAAAGAGAACAGCCGTATACAATTGTATTATGCGGATGTCGAGTCGGAGTTAATTGATTTGTTCAGAAATCTATTTTTGGTTCTTTTGCCGCTTATTGCTTTGGTGGTTCCATTGACAATGCTGTTTTATTATCAAACCCAGAAAATCGAAATGACATATAATAAGCATATTTATTCTGTTTTTCAATATTTAGGATACCCGATGAAAACAATTAAGCGGTGCCTCATTAGAGCTAACTTAGCGCAAATGCTGAAAATGACATTGCTGGCTGCTGGGATTTCGGTACCGCTTATGATCATGACTAATATTGTGAATGGCGTGTGCGGTTTTGTGCCTTTCATCATTTTCACGGCAAATGTCATTTTGATCATATCATTCTTTTTGGTCATTGTTCTATTGAGCGTGTTGCTGACGACAATTCTTATCAGAAGAATAAAGCGCATTGGATGGTATGATGTTTTGCTGGGGCAGAGAGATCTGCTATAGAATAAAGAAGTATATCGAGAAATCAATGCTTAAGGGGTTTGCCAATATGATCATGTTGAAGGGAATTTCCAAGGCCTATACGGACAACGTTCTGAAAGGGATCAGTTATCAGTTTGAAGCCGGAAAAATATATGTCATCAAAGGGGTCAGCGGTTGTGGGAAATCAACATTGCTTAATATTCTGGGTGGATTAGAAACCGATTATTCAGGTGAATATCTGTTAGACGGAATGGCGGTTAAATCCTATGACAAGAAGCAATTTGAACATTTCCGAAGAAAAATCGGCTATGTGTTTCAAAACAGTTTGCTGATATCAAACCTTACGATCAGGCAAAACCTTTTGTTTATAAAAAACGTACCAGAGCTGATCGAGGAATATGCGGGGATGCTTAAGGTATCTCATCTCTTGGATAAGTTTCCTGAGCAGCTTTCCGGAGGAGAGAGGCAAAGAATATCCTTCATAAGGGCATTGATCAATTCCCCCTCGCTTATTTTAGCGGATGAACCAACAGCCTCTCTCGACAATTTGAATTCTTGGCAAATAGCTGAGATGTTACGGAGTATAAGTAACGCAGAAAACTGTTTGATCATCGCAACCCACGAAAACTGTTTTGATAATATTGCGGATGAAATCATTTGCTTGGATTATGGGATTATTGGAAAGGTAACTAAGAATAGACTTTGTGATTCTAGAGAATCAAACTTGCTTTTGGATCGGGGAAAACAACAGACTGCTCCGGCGATGTCTGGATCCGGCAAAAAATTTTCGTTGCTAAAATTTATTATGCTAAGAAATTCTAAGATGAAATCTTCCTGCAAGGCACGATCAATGAATCCCCTAAAATTGCTGCCGACCACCCTGATTCTGTTGGTTTTGCTGTTTTGCTTGGCGGTGCAAAACAATGCTCAAGCCGAATACATTAAAAGCGTCGAAGAGCGGTATCCTTTGACGGTGTTTTGCCTAGCAGAAAACCAATACAATGACTTATCTCATGAATACGATATCTTCGTTTACGATAACTATGTGATTCCGTCTGAAGAGTTTGCATGTCTACCATTATTTTACGAAAAAGACAGTGGCTTGTCATATGGCGGTGTTATTAAATATGGGGATTTTCCAGAGTCCTTTGATGAGATTATAGTTAATGCGGTGTTTCTGGATTCTCGTTTTCAAGGAGTAAAGTATGAAGACTGTTTTGGCATGGAAGTGATTATTGACGACCAGATGTATAGAATAGCTGGAATCATAACTGATGACTTGGATGATACACAAGTCAATCTCGTTTTCTACAACGTTTATTATCAGGATTATTGGCTTGATGATCCCCTGGTCTTCATGCCTTATGATACGATAAAGCAACGAGGGGAACTGGTTCAAAAACCTGCAATTATGGTTCGCTTCGACGGATTATATGACGATAAGGCCGCATATGAAAGCGTTAAGGGAGCGTTTCATAATGAAATATCCATCTGGGACGCAAAAGTGAACACTCTCAAAGCAATAGTCAACTTTATCTTTGCTATTATTTTATTAGCTGTGGGTGTATTGTCCATCATTGCGTTACTTTTCCTAAAAAACGAGATTCAGCTCGAGCTACATTATCGAAGAAGGGAGATCGGGTATTTGCAAGTGTTTAATGTTGGTAAGGGTCGTGTTAGGAAAATCATTATTCTTGAACGTATGCTCAAAAATGTGCTCGCTCTTATATGTGCTGTTGGGTTTTATGGTTTCATAAGTTTGTTGCTCAGCTTGATTGCAGGAATAAACCTATACCTGCCGGCGATTGTTATAGGCTTGTTTGCTGCGATCGTTTTGGCGTATAGTTATTTGGTTGTGTATCTGCCCTGTAGAAAGTTTTTGCGTCAGAGCATCATAGATCTTATTAGCAAATAATCCCTCAAGAGCAATCTCAGAAACCACGAATGATTAATGTGGGCGTGGGCTCAGCGAATTTTTCCGCGTTTTTTGGTAATGGTTAATAAGGGAAATCCGGATAAATCGCTGAGAGGTCTGGGGGAGCCGAGTATGTCTTTTGGATTTTTGCCGCTTTTTTTGCGAAAAAGCGGGTCTTTGGTTCTGAATCATCTTGGGGTTCTGGTCGGGGCTGTGATGGCGGCTTTGAGTGTTAATATTTTTATTATTCCTAATCATATCGCGGACGGCGGTGTAACCGGCATCGCGATTATTCTCCATTATTTACTGGGTTGGAATGTGGGCTTGGTTGTGTTTGTGCTGAACCTGCCTTTGTATTTTCTGGCGTTTCGTATCGTGGGCAAAAGATTTCTGTGGCTCAGTGTTTTTGGGGTTTCGGTTTTTTCTGTAGCGATGCAGTATACCGGGGAGATTCCCTTGCCGAATGTGACATCTGAGCCTCTTTTGGCTTGCATATTCGGCGGGTTGCTTTCCGGGATCGGGATCGGAATTACGTTGAAATCACAAGGATCTTTGGGGGGGACTGATATTATCGGCATTCTCATTAACAGAATGACGTCTTTTAGTGTGGGGCAAGTCATTCTGGGTGTGGATGTGCTGATTTTTGTTGCGGCGGTTGTGTTTATTGGACCGGAAGTGGCGATGTACGCTATGATCTATATTTTCTTTACAATTAAAGTGGTGGATTTTGTGTTGACGGGGTTGGATAATTCTAAGAGCCTGATGATTATTTCCAGTGATCCGGAGGTTGTGGCGGAGGTTCTGAGCCGGGAGCTGGAGAGGGGGGTTACCTTTCTTGATGCGGAGGGAGCCTATTCCGGGTTGAGGAAGAGGATTATCTTCTGCGTTATCAGTCGGATGCAGGTAACCCAGACGAAGCGGCTGATCCGCGAGGCTGATCCGGAGGCGTTTGTGGTGATCGGGGATGCTTCGGAGGTTATTGGGAACGGGTTTAGACGGTGGCAGACGTGACATTGTTGTTGACTCGAATGAGTCAGGAATTTGAATAAGAGTTGCGGTGGGGAATATATATATATAGTAACAGCATGAACGGCTAAGGCGGTCTTCGACGGCAAGTATCCAGTATTCAGGATTCAGGGTTCTGACGGGGGGCATGAGGGATGAATACAGCGGCGAAAGTCATTGTTGTGTTTGTGGTACTGTATTTGGCCTTTTGGATATTCCGTAATTATATCACCGGGATCTTAGGAGTATGCTTCTGGCTCATCCGGGGAATGGTTTTCTTGGCGCTGATTTTGGTGCTTTTGCATTATTTACTTAGGATTTTCTTTGGGATTAATCTTATGAATATTATTCGAGAGTTGTGGCGTTAGTCTGTTTTATCACATACATCTCTAGTAAGGGATCTCCGACAAGAGATCTCCGACAAGAGATCTCAAGTAAAGGAATTCAAGTAAGGGATTTCCGGCAAGGGATCTTGGGATGGGCACGGTTCGGGGGCTGCATAGGAATCATCGAGAACGGGGGTGGTTCGGTGGAGATATCTCTTTATTGGCAACAGTGCATCCGAGCCGGCATATACGCAACCAAGGAGAACGCTTTCTCTGAGGCCCAAAATGCTTTGTCGAAAGCGTTGATTGAAGCGGAGAGAATGGAGTCGCCTATTTGTGTTGCTTTTTCTTGCCGGCTGTTGGGAGCCTTGTATTTACGTATGAACGATTTACAGAATGCTGAGGCAAAATATCGAAGGGCGTTTACCGTTTGTTTAGGGCTTGGCAATGAGAAGGGATTGGCGGAGAGTCTGGCAGGGCTGGCTTCGGTGAAAAGCAGGCAACGTCAGTTTGAACAGGCGCAACAATTGTACTCTTATGCAGCCAATATTTTTCCTCAAGACGTGTCGCCATTAAGAGAGGCGGCTTTGTATACGGAATTGGCTCATGTATGTTTTCGATGTATGGACTGGGATAGTGCGCAGACGGCTTTGCGTAAGGCAGCGAAGATTTACCGCAAACACGAATGCTTGGCGGGGGAAGCGGAGATTCTTTTTCTGTATGCCGAGATTATGTTTACACGATCACGAAAAAAGCTGGCCATGAAGTATTTCCGCAAGGCGGGGGCGTTGTTCCTCCAAATCGGGGATTTCCAGGCGTTGGCGGCGATTCATCATATTGTGGCGTTTGCTTTTGTGGAAAGTGCGGTTTGGAGTGATGCGCTGATGTATGAGGATCGGACAGTGGTGTTGCTCAAAGACGGGTTGGGGGTTCCCGAGGGTGTTGAAGAGACTTCGATTAAAGTGACTTTGCGTGAGGCGTGTTTCCTGCAAGGGTACGTATGCTGGCAAGCCGGGTATTTAGAGGAAGCGGAGGCGCGTTTTCTTGAGGCGGTAGCACCGGCCAACGCCACAGATCAGTTCGATGAATTTGATCAGAAGGCGTGTGTGTTTCAATCTCTGGCGCTGGCTTCATTACAACGGCAGAATTTTTCGTCGGCAAAGGAGTATTATCTTCAAGCGATGAAGTGGTTCCAACATGCGGAGAACGGGCCCAAGATAGGGGAGATTGCTGAGGAGTTGGCGTTTCTGATAACCAACGAGAAGGCACTGGAGAAAATCAATTCCACCACCCTCACAGATGAGGCGCGTTGGAAGTTGTTGCTTAAGTCGGCTCATAATCTTGAGCGGGACAATCAACCTTTGAAAGCGGTTCAATTCGCTTGGCAAGTACTTAAAATCCTCAGGGAGGAAGGGGATGATAAAGACAGCGTCCGGGCTGTTGAGGAATTTGTCCGGTCGTTGTCGCAGAAGATTCGAGGATGATTTAGGGACTGTTACGAGCCCACGTGTTCCTCCTCCCCAGCGGCCATTGCCGCGACCATAGCAAACGGCATTGTGACGGCCAATGCCGTGCCTGTTGCCGTGGCCGTAGCCACTGTCATTGCCGTGGCTGTCGCCATTCCCCAGGCCGGAGTCATGGCCAAGGCCGGATGCGCCATTGCCATAATCTGTGCCGTCACCTGTGCCGATAATGTAGCTGATGCCGTTGTCATTTCCATAGCCATTCTCCAAGCTTTCATTGTCAGAATCTCGTTACTCGTTTGTGTCGTCATGTGAACACCTCCTGGTAATAGTATAGACCCTTACCCCATGTCATCGTCAAGCCTTATTTATCGAATAATGTGCCTTATTGATATTCCGCCGGTTTATTTGGTATAATTATATCGCGGTTGACGTCGATTAATAATGAATCGGCGCTCGTGATCCGAGCTGTGAACCACGAAGCGGGACGAAAAATATTGAGGAGGATTTACCATGGCATTTTTCGATGATCTTGGGAAAAAAATCACGCAAACCGGGCAGGGTGTTGCGCAGAAAACAAGGAATGTGGCGGATACGGTTAAGCTGAACTCGATGATTTCTGATGAAAAAAAGAATGTGGATAGAGCCTATTTTCAAATCGGCAAAGCTTATTTTGAAGCTTACGGCAACAACAACCCGGATCAGCTGTTTGATCAAATGATTGACGGGATCAATGATTCAAACGCCAAGATTGCAACGTATACGGAACAGATCAAACAGATTAAGGGCGTTGTCCCTTGCCCGAAATGCGGTACCGAGGTTCCTTATAACGCTCCTTTTTGCAGTTCGTGTGGCGGAACTATGAACGTCGCGTCTGCGTCGGAACAAAGCGCCGACGGTGCTGTATGTGGTGTGTGCGGAGCCCAAGTGACCCATGACAAGGCTTTTTGTACGAGTTGCGGGAATAAGATAACACCTGCCGAAGAAGTGTCGACGCCGGCCCCTGTCGTCAAAACCGTTCCCCCGGAAGCGGTCCAGGTTGAATCGTCGAATGTCGATGCGACCGTTGCGACACCGTCATTTGAGTCTCAAGAAAGAACAGAAACCTCGTCTGGCGAGGCGAAAAAATGCCCGACTTGTGGCAGTGAGATGGCTTCTCATGTGATGTTTTGCCTAAACTGCGGACAGAAAGTGGATGGGTGAAGACAAAGGATTGAGGGATTCATAGGCATTGAGGGATTCATAGGAATTGGAGGATTCGTATTGAGAGAGGGGGCTGTTGCAAAACAACAGTCCCCCCAAAAAAGAAAAAGCGAGTTTGTAAAAAGCTC
>WRJI01000097.1 GCA_009778595.1 Peptococcaceae bacterium
TACTGAATACTTGCGGGCAAAGCCCGCATTAGTTGTGTCCTTAAGTTACCAATGGGGGCTAAGCAGCCGGCCCACCTGATAAATAAGACAGGCCACCACCCAGGCGAAACAGGTTTGGTACAGGATCATAAGAGCCGTCCCTTTTAGGCTGCCCAGCTCACGTTTTACGGTGGCGATCGCGGCGACACATGGCGTGTACAAGAGCGTGAACACGAGAAAACTGAAGGCGCTGAGAGGGGAGAATAACGTTGGCAATGTATCGCTCAGTTCCGAGAGGCTTGCACCTGTTAAAACCGCCAATGTGCTTATGACAGCTTCTTTGGCGGTAAATCCCGCAATCAGCGAGGTTGTGATGCGCCAATCCGAAAATCCCAGAGGAACAAAGACCGCGCCAATCCATTGTCCGATTGCCGCCAACATGCTTTCTGTGCCGTTATCCACAGGGTTCAGTCTCATATCAAATGAGGTCAGAAACCAGATAATAACCGTTGCGACGAAGATCACCGTAAACGCTCTTTGTATAAAGTCCCTGGCTTTGTCCCACATGAGCTGCAAGGCTGTTTTGGGGGAGGGGAAGCGGTAGTTCGGCAGTTCCATAACAAAAGGAACGGGCGCGCCTTTGAAGGTGGTGATTTTCATAATGAATCCTGATAGAATTCCTAACAGTATTCCCATGACATACAAACCCATCATGACGAAAGCGGAATACTTCGGGAAAAAAGCGGCGGCAAACAAAGCGTAAATGGGGAGTTTTCCGGCACAGCTCATGAAAGGGGTTAAGAAAATCGTCATTTTTCTGTCCCGGTCGCTGGGAAGGGTCCGGGTGGCCATGACCGCAGGCACTGTGCAACCGAATCCCACCAGCATGGGAACAAAACTGCGTCCGGATAAGCCAATTTTGCGCAAGGGTTTGTCCATGACGAAGGCAACCCTGGCCATATAGCCGCTGTCCTCCAATAATGACAGGAAGAAAAACAATGTCACAATATATGGCACAAAACTGAGAACAGCGCCTACGCCTGTCATGATACCGTCGATAATCAGGGAATGGCTCACATAATTCAGCTCATAAGATGTTAAACCTTTGTCAACAATTTGGGTTAAACCATCCAGCCCCCACACGAATAAATCACTTAGCCGCTTGCCAATGATGCCGAAGGTGAGCCAGAAAACCAGGAACATAATCCCCAGAAACGAAGGGATAGACCAGATTCTATGGGTCAGAACGCTATCCAGGTGCAAGCTGCGCCGGTATTCCCGACTTTTCCCAATCTTGGCGACACATTTGCCGCACATATCCTCGATAAACAGATAGCGCATATCCGCCAAAGCGGCTTCCCGGTCGGTACCCAAATCTGTTTCCATTTCTTTGACGGCATGTTCAATCATATCAACTTCGTTTACGGTTAGTTTCAGGTTTTCGAGGATCGGGTCGTCACCCTCAACGAGCTTCGTCGCCGCAAACCGCATGGGGATTTGAAGTCTTTGAGCATGGTCTTCGATCAAGTAAGAGATGGCGTGGATGGCCCTGTGAACCGCGCCGGAACAAAAATCGGTGCGGGCAGGCTTCCTGCCGGTTTCTATCGTTTCAACGGCTTGTTCCATCAGTTCGGATAAGCCTTGTTTTTTGGCCGCTGATATTGGGATTGCGGGAACGCCGAGAATTTCCACGAATTCCCGGATGTCAATACTTCCGTTATTGGCCTGGACTTCATCCATCATGTTGAGAGCCACAACCATAGGAATTTGCAGCTCAATAAGCTGTAGAGTCAGATACAGATTGCGTTCAATATTGGTTGCGTCTACGATATTGATAATCCCGTCGGGCCTCTGTTTCAAGAGGAAATCACGGGTGATCATTTCTTCGCTGGTGTAAGGAGACAAGGAATAGATGCCGGGCAGATCAACGATGGAGACATCTTTGAGCCCAATGACTGAGCCTACCTTCTGTTCAACCGTCACCCCGGGAAAATTCCCTACGTGTTGCTTTGAGCCTGTGAGCTGATTAAAGAGTGTTGTCTTGCCGCAATTTTGGTTTCCCACAAGGGCAAAGATCATGCTGTGTTTCCTCCACCGTGATTTTTTCCGCGTCTTCTAAACGTAGTGTCAACACATATCCCCTCAGCAATACTTCTATGGGGTCTCCCAAAGGCGCAGTTTTTTTGACAGTGACAAGGGTTCGGGGCGTAATACCCATTTCAAGAAGACGACGCCGAAGCCCTTTCTCGCCGCCGACGGATATCACGCGACCGCTTTGGCCCACTTTGAGATCTCGCAGTGTCAACTCGTCACCACCTCCAAGAAGCTGTATTCGGGAACACCAACGCGGTTAGCAATGACTAACTAGAAATAGGTTAGCATAGGCTAACTTATTTGTCAAGATTGGTATATGCTTCAATGCTTCAGCTCTGTATGCCAATATGCCATCACCTCAAAGCGCCTCAGGATTGGTTTGGAGTATTAAGCTAATGCGGTCTTCGACCGCAAGTATTCAGTATTCAGGATTCAGTATTCAGAATGTGGATTTTCTTGTTTTTTATTGATTGGGAGCGTTTTTATCGCGATAAGTTTGGTGTCAGTGGTGATGATGATGAAGATGATTATGATGACGATGATGACGACGATGATGACGATGATGACGATGACGATGATTGATGATGATGACGGTGACGACGATGATTGATGATGATGATGACGATGGTTGACTATGATTGATGATGACGACGATGACGATGATGACGATTGACGATGATGACGCAGGCAGTACTAAAAAGGGGGGAGCGGGTTTGCTTCAGGAAACGATCGATTTGCTGACAAGCGGTCCGGCGATTCCGATTATCTTGATAAGCTTCGGGATTGCGATTTTCGCACAATTTGCTGTACGCGGGAGCGATAGGCGTCGTCGCCGGAATGAACGCAAAAAAGAGCGTGTTATGGAAGAAAAAGAACGTTTGGAGAATGAAGAGGAGCGTCATTCTGAAGGGAATACCTTTGATGCACAGATGAGGTCTGTTATGATGGAGCTCCCTCCCTCTCAGCCCATAATGAAGGTGGTTAAGTGCAAGGGCTGTGGAGCCCGTAACAAAGTTGTTATCGGAGATATTGGCGAGTGTAAGTATTGCGGGTCTTTTTTGCAGTGATTCTCTCAAGTATTCCGTCAAGCCTAAATCACTTAGTCGCTTAGGTTGAAACAACATCAATAAAAAACAAGAAGATCCACATACTGAATCCTGAATACTGAATACTTGCGGGCGAAGACCGCTCCCATGAGGGATGTTTTCCGAGCTTATTACAGCTGTTAATAACGAGGAGGTAGAACAGTGTTCTTCAAAAAACAATTGGATACTTTAAATGGATTATTGAATTCAAAGGAGGCTCCGGAAGATAATGTTGACCGGGATGGATTACGGATCAGCATCTACGTAAGGCAATTGGCCTGCCCATTGTGAATATTAATTAGCCGCAAACCCTGGGGCCGCTTGCTTAGGGCCGCTTGTTTGCCGAAGGATTCTGTGCTATCATGAGCGCAAAAGATGGTCGATCAGGGGGCGGAGAAGTTGGCGACAAACGAATCAGCAGAAAACTATTTGGAAACGATCTTGATGTTGAGTCATCGTGGATTGCCAATACGTTCTATCGATATTGCCAATGAACTAGAGTATTCCAAACCCAGTGTAAGTATTGCCATGAAAAAGCTGTTGACGAATGGGCAGATTACGATGGATAGAGACGGCTCTATTGCCCTGACGGAAAGGGGCCGGGAAATCGCGCAAAAAATTTACGATCGTCATGTGTTGATTTCGGACTGGCTGATGGCATTGGGTGTGGACAGAGAAACAGCCGTTAATGATGCCTGCAAAATGGAACACGATATGAGCGAACAAAGCTTTGAGGCGATACAAAAACATATCGAAGTGTGGAAGCGCGGCTCCTCATAAACAGTCGCGAACCCCATAATTTGCTTACCCCATAATGTAGTCACCATTATTTTACAATTGACATCCTGCGTCTAAAGCAGTAGACTAAAACGGAGGAATCTATTGTATTAAACTCATGCGGGCTTTGCCCGCAAGTATCCGGTATTCAGTATTCAGGATTCAGAATGTGGTTTTTCTTGTTTTTTATTGACGCTTCGCGTCTGTAAGTTACTGAAAAGAGAAATGTGGTAGGAAAGAAGGAGGTTCTCTCATGAAGGCACGGACACCAAGCTTCCTCGTTTCCTGTTTCGTTGTCACTTGTGTTGTTCTTTCATCGTTGTTCCTAATTACACCGGGCGTGGGCGGGGGATTGTCTGTCTATGCGGCAAGTCCCAGTGACTACGTGCTTTTGCTGAGCGCGGAGACAAGTGAATCGCCTGCCAAAATACGATTGCATTGGCCTGCCGGGTCGACACAGCCAGACAGCTACAAAGTCTACCGCAGGGCAAAAGACTCGGGAAACTGGGGCAATGCGGTGGCCACGTTGAGTGGCGGCGCGGTTTCTTATGAGGATACGAATGTCGTTGTTGGCCAGACATATGAATATTGGATTGCAGGGGGGCAATATGGCGGACATATTCTGGCCGGCATAAAAGTACCGGCAGTGGAATCCCGCGGAAAGGTTGTTCTGCTGGTTGAGGCCGAGCAGGCAACAGCATTGCGCGTTGAACTGGAGACCCTTACGAAAGACTTGATCGGCGACGGTTGGACTGTGTTGCGCCATGATGTGTCAAGAAACGCGACGCCACAACAAGCGAAAGCCTTGATACAGAAGGATTATAACGCTGATTCGGCTAATGTTCGGGCCGTATTCTTGCTGGGTCATATTCCGGTCTTTAAGTCGGGCAATATCATGCCGGACGGACACGGGGATCACCGTGGGGCTTGGCCGGCGGACGCCTACTATGGAACGATGACCGCCTCCTGGGACAATTCGCCGTCTTCAATTCCGGGGGAAGTCCAATTGCAGGTGGGACGGGTGGATCTGGACAATATGCCCGCATTCCAAAAGAATGCCACAGAGCTCCTGCGCCAATATCTGAATAAGGATCACAGATACAGAATCGGGCAGATGACAACGACGCGGGATGCTTTTATTTCTGACGGCTTTGGAACCAATAACAAAGAATATTTTGCCTTGAATAATGCGTGGACATTGTTTCCGACACTTTGGGGGCCCAACGCACGGATTGATGAGGGATCATGCGCGCAATATCTGCTGAAGAATACCTACACATGGGGACATATCAACGGACCGGGGGGGTATACCTCAGCTGCGGCTGCCGGCGGCACCCTCAGAACGAGTGATCTTGCCGCTCAGAATTATGGTATTATTTTCTGCCAAACCATGGGCAGTTATTTTGGCGATTGGGATCGCCAAAATAACTTCATGCGGGCTTTTCTTGCTATGTCAGATTATGGTCTCACCAACGCTTGGACGGGGAGACCCCATTGGTTTTTCCATCATATGGCCATGGGGGAGACCGTCGGGTACAGCGCCCGGCTGACACAAAATAACTATACGATTGGGTATTATATGCCCTCCGGGTTCAGCCCTAACATGGTTCATATTGCCTTGATGGGGGATCCAACCTTGCGGATGTTTCCGGTGCGTCCGGCGTCGAATCTGCGAACAACTGTCGTTTCGGGCGGAACATCGCTTCAGTGGACGGCTTCCGCAGACAGTGCGGTAACGGATTATTATATCTATGGCGCGTCTCATCCGGAAGGACCCTATACGAGGCTCGGCATTGTGAAAGGAACCACATGGACGCACAAGAATCCCGGAAACACAAAGCATTATATGGTTCGCGCCTCGAAATTGACCAAGACAGGAAGCGGAAGCTTCTATAACCTGAGCCAAGGGGTTATGTCGTCTGTAGGGAAAGCGGATGATCAGGGCACGGTTACAGATAATGGCGACAAGACGAATACACCTGCAGGATCTGCGGACTCTAATGTGAACAAGACAAAAACACCGGCAGATCCCAAAGACTCCGGCAGTATCACGAAAAACACAACAGCAGCACCCAAGGGATCCGGCATGAATAAAATTAAGACAGCGACAAACCTTGGGGATTCCGCGGTTTCCTCTGAGCCGGGAGTGCCTCGCTCCGGTTTATAGGGGAGTCCTAGTAACTTATAGACGCGAAGCGTCAATAAAAAACAAGAAAATCCACATTCTGAATACTGAATACTGAATACTGGATACTTGCGGGCGTAGCCCGCGTTAGGTATTGCAGGTGAAACTTTTCAGTGCGTGTGTTTATGAGGAACCACTGGGTATAATAGTCATGAGTTGTTATCCACCTCTGACTATTCACCGAGGAGCACATGAAGAAAGTCAAAGAATATAGGCAATTTATTTTTACGGCTCTACTGATCCTGTCGTTTGTTACGATTGGGATACTCTCGATCGTTTCGATACGTCAAATCCAGGGCCATGCCCGGGTTGTTAATTATGTCGGTATTGTGAGAGGCGCGACACAGAAACTGATTAAAGAGGAGCTACACAATTCTCCGGATGATACATTGATCATGCGGCTGGATTCGATACTGGAGAATTTATCCACAGGTTCAGGCGACCATAATCTGGTTGTCCTCAATGATGATAACTACCTTGAATTGTTGGATCGTGTCCGGATCCACTGGCGGGAACTGAAAACGCTCATCGAACAGGTCCGGCAGGGTGGGGATGAGGAAGCGCTGTATGAATCCAGCCAAACCTATTTTGATCTGGTTAATGAGACAGTGTTTGCGGCAGAAGCTTATTCAGAAGCTCGCATAAGATATATCATGGGACTCCTGATCGGGTTCAACAGCGCCTTGGTGATTCTGTTTATCACCAGCGCTGTGACGGTTATTAAGGGGATAGCTGTTGCAAGGCGTGCCAAAATCCTTGGGAAGATCGCCTATATTGACCCTATGACACAACTTGATAATCGGGCCAGTTGCGAAGAATTGATTGAAAGAATCAGTGCCACGCCTTCCGGGAACAGCATGGCTGTGGTTATGTTTGATATGAACAATTTGAAAATGGTCAACGATACCCTCGGTCATCAGAGCGGCGATACCGCGATCATTGGGTTTTCCCTCATATTGAAAAAAAACACCGAGGAGCTTGGTTTCATTGGCCGTTACGGAGGCGACGAATTCATAGCTATTTTGGATGATATTGATTTTCTTGTTGTCGAAAAATATCTAAAAATGATTTGTGACGAGGTGCAGGAATACAACGTTCAAAAAACGAATGACCTGGAAAGGTTAAGTTTTGCTTCGGGGTACAGTATAGGCAATTTGCACGAGAAATGTATAGAAGATATGATATATGAGGCGGATAAAAACATGTATGAGAATAAACATAAAATGAAGAAGGGTTTGCTGAATTGATTTTAGTAAAAATTTTTGATATACTGGCAAGAGCATCCTGTTAATCCCCTTGAGTATCCCCTTGAACAACAGCAAATTACGAAAAGATAGAGAGAAAAGGTCTTATTATACATTTTGAGAACCTTAAATCGGCTTGTGACTATTGGAGCGAAGGGAGAAGACAATGATCAGAGGCGCACTTTATGAGGATAGCGATTCCGACCACCCGGATCACGAACAAGTGGATTTATGGAAGACACCGGCTTTGCAGAGACAGAAAAAACGAGCCTCGGCTCGACGAAAGGCGTCAGAGTCGCTGACTCCGGCAACTTTATCGATGTCGCCAACTTTACCGCGAAAAAAGACCTTGATAATTTTGGCGGTTCTCACGATGGTCCTTTGTTCAGCCGGGGCAGTTTCGGCGGCGTTTGCGTTTGGTGTCTTGGGTCCGTCTGATGCGGCTGTTGAAGCCATGGCGACGGAAGATATCAGGCTTGAATTCGAAGGGGACTGGGAATTCACCATCAAAGTGGGTGAGGAAATCCCGGAACCTTTGGTGAGAGTCTACATCGACGGCGAATTGTCTGACAGAGGGTATGAAGTCTTTGGTGTGGTGGACAATATGAATCCCGGAATCTATGAGGTCAGGTATGTTTTGGACATCCGGGAGATTGTAAGCCGGGTAACAGTTGTCGACGATGTTCCGCCGGTGATTAAGTTGAAAGGGAACAAGAAAACCGTCTTGCTGGAAGACGAAAAGTATCAGGAAAGCGGTTATGAAGCCAGCGACAATGTTGATGGGGATTTGACAGATCAGGTTGTGGTCAGCGGAGAAGTGAAAACCGCGGTAGGGACCTATATTTTAACGTACAGCGTCGAGGACTCTTCCGGCAACAAAGCCTCCGCTGAGAGAACGGTGGTTGTCAACAAGAAGCTTGTTCCGCAACAGGCGGCGATGGTGGAAAAAAAGGATCCTCCCAAAATAACGACAGAAGTGGCCAGCAATGAGATCACAAGCATGAACTTTACGTCTACAGGGATTAATGTGACCGCAAAGTACAGCGAAAATGTGGAATCTTTTGCCCTTGTCAACACCGAAACAGGTCACGAAACAACCTATAAAGTCAACAAATCAGACTCGGTGTACACGGGATTTTTGAACCTGGCAGAGCTCGCTAACGGAAAATATGACCTGTATCTCAATAATAACAAGACCACCCGTGAAAAAATGGTCAACAAGATGGAGTTCATCCACAGAATCGCGCGGGCAAAAGTTGGCGGCAAACTGGTGACGGTCAGTTACGCCAACAACAATGTCAGTGTCACTCTTGAGAATCATATCTACAGATATGATATCGCGATCGATGTAGGCCATGGAGGCACAGATCCGGGGGCCATTAACAACTATATGTATGAAAGCAATCTCAATCTGGAAATATCCCTGTATGAAAGAGATCGTTATGTGGCCCATGGTCTTAACGTGTTGCTCAACAGAACCGGCAACGCTCTGGAATTGAGTATGGGGCCGGCGGACCTGGTTGAGCTTCATCGAAGGGCGTACGCGCTGGGATACTATGGCGCTGTATCCCGGTTCGTATACAGCAACCATCACAACAGCAGCCTCAATACCGCAGTCAGGGGATACGAAATCATAGTTCCCGCAACTCATACAGCAACTGAGCTTGCCGTGGAACACGCCGTCGCCAACGCCTGGGATAAGGTCTTCAATTTATCGGGAGACAGCCGGAACAGGTTTTATACACGGCATTATGATACCGATGTCTACTACAGCAAAAGAAACGGCGAGGTCTATACTTTCAACAACTGGTTTGGCATCAACCGTATCCCGTTTAACTTGTTCAATGTGAAAGCCTCGATCTATGAAGATTGCTATATGAGCAATGCCGAAGAGTTTGATTGGTATTACAAACAAGGCAATTGGCGCAAGGTTTCGGAAGCCAAGATTAAAGCCTATGTGGAAGCTTTAGGGAAAACTTATGTGCCGCCTAGCGAGGATCTCTAGAACGGGATTCTCTAAAGGTGCTTGTTATGTGAGAATACACTTTTTCAGCGAGCTCGTTTTGAGGAGAGTCAAATTCGATGATTTCTCTGTCTTCATGAGACCCTCGCCGAATGAGTTCCAGGAAACCGCTGGTTGGCCCTGCTTTTTGGTACTGTAAAGATTTGATATCGGTGATCTGGATTGATGTGTCTGGAGGTTGAAGATTTTTGACTCCATCGGCTTCCAGGTTGGAAAGAACAATTCTGTCCGGGAAACCGGTTAGCAACCTGCCGTTGAGCCCTTCTAACTCATAGAGGGGGGTTCTGTTTGTCTTGTCTGTTGATTTCATCATGTCAGTCCTCCTCACAAATCGGTGCAAATATATGTTTTGGATAATCGGTCTTTGTTATAATAGAAAATGCATTCAGAGTTGGGAAAAATTCTATAGTGCGGCAAAGACACTTTTGATTTAACGTTCCCTAAATGTTTTTCCGGTATATTTGGTCTTGGCCCGGAAGACTAATGCGGGCTACGCCCGCAAGTATTCAGTATTCAGGATTCAGTATTCAGAATGTGGATTTTCTTGTTCTTTTTTGACGCTTCGCGTCCGTAAGGGACTA
>WRJI01000098.1 GCA_009778595.1 Peptococcaceae bacterium
ATTTTGTTGAACTCTTTTTCGAGGTCGCGCTTGGAATAGATACCCGACGCCGGGCGTTCCGGGTAATACTTATCGTTCCAGATACGGGTTTCGTAGCCGTTTGTCAGGAAGATCACTGGACGCCGACCGAATTTCTTTTCCAGGAAGTTCGCGTACAGCACCGCCTGCTGCCGACCCTTCTCCACGTTGACGCTGGTACGCTTGGCTTCGATAACCGCCAACGGAAGACCGTCGTCGCCGAATAGCACATAGTCAGCAACTCCATAGCCAGACTTATTCGGCATCTCTTTTATCTTATACTCATCAACCCAGTTTTTGTCACGCTGCCAGCCCGCGCCCGCTAACATGACGTCGATGTAAGCCTTGCGGGTCTGATCCTCGGTGAAGTCCATCGGTTTGACGGTGTAGCCCTGTTTAAGCTGGGCGGCGCGCCGGGCGCTGAGCTTTTCGCGTTTGGGGAAGTTCTCGTCAAGTAGTGCTTCAAAATCAAGTTCAATGGCTGGTTGCGGTACTGATATGGGCCTGGACGGTGGAAATGCATCCTTAGAATCCGTTCTCCATGCGTTACTTGTCGCTGATGTCTTATCAAACGGCTTTTCCTCATATTTCACGCCATAGCAGTACCCAATGAAATTCATGAAGCCGTGCAGGTTTTCCAAAGCCAACACCGCTTGATCTTTTGTGACGCCGGTTGAATTGTGGGTGGCGTTATTGCCGATCTTCCGTATGTAGTCGATCTTCGGGAACAAGCCAGTTGGGAGCAGATCGCGGAAGTCCTCGCTGCTCATCAGGGTGACGAGGGTCTTATCGTAGGGCATGGTAAGGGACTTGTCCACGCTGTATAGCCACTTGACCGCGAACTCCAACGCCGTCCTGCACATCATCGCCGCGGACGCCGGACTGACGGGCAGCACAAGCTCCGCCTGCTCCGCCGTGTCGGCGAAGGAGGCGAACTGTGGGTCGGTTTTTAGGAAGTCGAAGTTGGTGGGCATGGGTCACCTCGTCACTCTAATGCGTCTTTTAGTGCGCTGATGTCCTTAAAAACAACCGTTGAGATGATTATAACCGACGCTCATCTGCGGCGCCTCATTCAAAATATTCATGCATCAGCGTCTTATATAACACTTCCAGTTTATCCAGCCTTTGCTGTATTTCAACTTTTAATTTGTCGGAGGCAGGGAGTTTATAGCTGTATTAAGGTCAGGCGATTTAATCGCAAACCTCCCAATGGCCGGAGCGTGTCGAAGCGTTGCGTTTCAGCCCATCTTTTACATAGCTACATTCTGCCGGATTGCATCTTCAACCAGCGAATTCAACGATATACCCCGGGAAGACGCGGCAAGAGCAGCCATCCTGTGCAAATCAGCTCCAATTCGCACATTAAAGGAACCCTTAAACGGTTTTTCCGGTTGTTTGCCGTTTTGATCGCAGAAATCGAGATACTCGTCCACAGCGCTATGAAAATCCTCAGTTATCGCGCTAACGCTGTCGCCCTCAAACGATATAAGGGATTTTATGCCAACGACCTTTCCATGAAATACGGCGTCTTCTTCTGAAAACGCAATACTGCCGATATAATCTTTATAGTGAAGATAGTTACTGGTTCGCATATGAACCGGCTCTTTCGATACGCTCATATTAGCCCCCTTTCCGCTAATGCCGATATCACATCGTCAATCTGATACAATTTCAATATATTCGCTGGATGCGGCTTGTGAAGCCGAATATAATCACCTTCTTCGTTTGAAAATGCAACTCTCGACCCGCCCGTTTTCCCGGCGCTTACGATAAAAAAACCAAGTTGACCTAACAATGAGACCAACTCATCAAATGTCAAATCCTTTGGCTTGGATAACAGGCGTTCCATTAACTTGTCTTTTCTGCTCAATGCTATCAACACCTAAGTTCATTATACCGAAAAGCGGAGAAATTGCAACTATATTTAGTTGCTGTTTGTTAATAAAATTGAAGCGATTTGGTATGGCAAATATTTATGCCTTATCGCAGTATTTTTTAGCAATTTCTTCTGTCAATAATCCTTTTTCGTTACGTAGCACCTCCCCCTTAAAGCACTTCTGCATCAACGACTTATAAAGTAATTCCAGCTTATGCAACCCCTGCTGCATTTCAAATTTTGATTTGTCGGCGGCGCGGACGAATTCCGCGAAGCGGTTTTGGAGGGGGAGCGGTGGTACAGATACGATTATATTTCGCAGCTTATCCATTGATACATTGTACATAGAGCCACTTGTTCCCGTCGCAAGCTTCGAAAGAACAGAGCGAATAGTATCTGAGCTTAAAGCAAATTTCATATAAACTGAGTTAACTTGGCTTGAAAGCACGAGTTTCCATAGCTTATCGGGCAGAATCAAGTCAGGATAGTCTTTTTCAACCAACGCCGTAGCACCGACCATTTCTCTCGTATTTGCACGACTGAACAACAGATCGCCTTTTTTTGGATATACGTTCTTCTTGATTTCATCAGCGTTCAATAGAACTTTGTACTCATCTGCCTTAAAATAGCCGTAGGTAACAGCACTAACCTTGAGTACAGCCTTTTCCCCAGGCAACATCAGACGAGCCTCACCATTTAAGCTCTCACCTGCAATTATGTTTTCGGTTAAATTTCCGACTCTATCTGTATCCCACCCCATCGGGTTCGTCACCGGGTCCCCAAACATCTCAACAAACCGCGATTTCACAAGCATATCAAGTTTGTCAATTTGGGTTTTACGCTTTTCAATCAAGATATTTGAGGCATCAAGGACGTCTACTATTTTTCTTTGGATATGCAGGGGCGGCAAAGGTATTTTCCTGTTTTTATAGTCTTTGAAATAGATATGCGGAATCGTTGACCCTGTAAAATGCCTTGCCAAATCCATTCTTTTCATAACATAGAATAGATAGTCTGACAAAATATTTTCATTTGGTATAATAGACTGCATTGTTCCAATCACAGATGATTGCGCGGGCATACGAGATACACGACCAACTCCTGCACCATCCTTAACCACAGCAATATATGGTTCACTCTGTATAAAAAAGTCTACTGATTTAATCAGCCCACTTGCACCATATATCGGGAAAACACCGTTACGATTGACCAAATCTTTTTGCGCAATATTTGTGACC
This sequence comes from Peptococcaceae bacterium, assembly GCA_009778595.1. Taxonomy (GTDB): domain Bacteria; phylum Bacillota; class Desulfitobacteriia; order Desulfitobacteriales; family Syntrophobotulaceae; genus WRJI01. The sequence goes on from WRJI01000098.1 coordinate 3,133, forward strand.
ACACCAACACACACATCCCCCAACCGCGCCCACTCCCAATCACCCATCAAGAAGCGCCCCCAACTCCTTGATTCCCGCCATAATCTCCTTCTCCAACCCTTCAAGCTCAGCCAGAATCTCCCGGGGATGAGGATACGTCTCCTCCACATACACACTCTTCTTATACTTATTGATCGACAGATCATACCCATTTTCCACGATCTCACTTTTGGGCACAAGGAAGCTCTGCTCGGTACGTTCCCGGTTCTCCTCCCCGGCGAGATTCCTAAACCGCGCCACAATATCAGGTATGTCGCTCTGCCCCAACTGTGTCCTCTTATCATCAAGGCTGTACCCATCCGATTGCATATCATAAAACCACACCTTATCCGTGCCCCCTGCCCCGGTTTTGGTGAACACGATCACCGCGGTACTCACCCCCGCATAGGGCTTGAACACCCCGCTGGGCATAGAAACAATTGCCTCCAACTGATGATTCTCCACAATCTCCCGACGAATATCCTGGTGAGCCTTGCTGGACCCGAATAACACCCCATCCGGCACAATGGACGCACACCGGCCGCCGTTTTTCAGCATCCGCAGAAACAACGCCAGAAACAGCAGTTCCGTCTTCTTGGTCTTGGCCACCTTCGTCAGATCGTTAGCCACAATATCATAATCCAGGCTGCCCTTAAACGGCGGATTGGTCAATATCTTTGTATACAGTCCCACATCAGTGTTCTGATCCGACAGGCTGTCCTTATAAGCAATACGCGGATTCTGAATTCCATGGGCCATCATATTCATCGCCCCGATGCGCAACATGGTCCGGTCCATATCATACCCGGTAAACAAGGTATTATCGTAGTGCGCCTTGGCCCCCTTATTATAGAAGATCTCCTCCAGATATTGACTTTTCAGATACTCCCCTGCCGTCACCAAAAACCCGCTGGTCCCACAGGCCGGATCACAGATCCAATCGTCGGGTCGCAAATCCAGCAATTCCACCATCAAACGAATAATGTGGCGGGGAGTCCGAAACTGACCGTTGGTACCCGCAGTCGAAAGCTTGGACAACATATACTCATACAGATCCCCCCGAGCATCCTGCTTGTCCGGTTGAGATTCCAGCATTTCGTAGATATCATCCAAAGAAGTCACGATCTTCTCCAGAAGTTGCGGCGTGGGCACTTTGAAGATAGCATCATCCATGTATTGGGCATACGCGCTGGCTTTATCCCCATGAAGAGTTTTGAGAAAAGGAAACACCTCGCCCTGAATAACTTGGTACATAACCTCAGCGGGTTTATCCCGTAATACAGACCATTTCATGTGTTCCTTGCCCTCGAACAGGCTGGAATAGGCAATATCCAGCATCCGGCTCTCCTTCTGCCTGATGATGTCCGTCTGATCGAGGTCACGAACAAACATCAGGTATGTAATCTGTTCAATGACGTCCAAAGGGTTGGTCAAGCCGCCTGTCCAGAACATCTCCCAAAGCTTGTCGATTTTGTTTTTAAGTTCACCGGTAATCATAGCAAAGCACCTCACTCTTATTATTGTATACGATCTTAGAACCGAATCTGATTTGAGCCCCGACCCGTTCGCCGCGCCAGCTCTCCAAGCCACTGCCAAGCGGAATCCGACATAGCGGCCTCTTCCATCCGCCAGGCCCAATTCCCCTGGTCGGTTCCCGGCACATTGATCCGAGCCCGCTCATCCAACAGGAGTACATCCTGCACCGGCAAAATAATCAACCCGGCCCTGGACGAGTACATGCTCTCCACAAGTTCACGACAAGACGACCGGCACCTCTCCGACTCCCTTCCCTCCGGCCCATCTGCCCCGGACACGTTGTCCGCAGACGGAAAGACATCCGTCTTGTTCGAATCCCTGTCAACCATCCACTGGTAAAGCGTCCCGTTATCATGAGTCCCCGAGAAAAACACCGTATCCTCTTCAATATCCGTATTCCCATCCTCGAACTGTAACACCCGCATCCCCGGCACCCCGGCCAACTCACGCAGAATCTTAACCTCCGGCGTCCAGAACCCCAGATCCTCCGCCACAATGCCTTGGGCCTTCTCACCCAACTCCCGCCGCAACACCTCAAAGAAAAACCGTCCCGGTCCCTTCACCCACTGCCCTTCCCGGGCATCCTCCCGATGAGCCGGAATCTCCCAATAAGCCGCGAACCCCCGGAAATGATCCAACCGCACAAAATCAAACAAAGCAAACCCGCGCCGCATCCGATCGCACCACCAGGAAAACCCATCCGTTTCCATCACATCCCACCGATAGAGAGGATTCCCCCACCTCTGCCCATCCTCGGCAAAAGCATCAGGCGGCACCCCCGCCACCAAGGTCGGCACACCCTCCCGCAACCAAAACATCTCCTGATGAGCCCAGCAATCCGCACTATCCGCCGCAACATAGAAAGGGACATCCCCCATAATCAACAGACCGCGCTCATTGGCATAACCCCGCAACGCCTCGAACTGTTTATGAACAATAAATTGTTCGAAAAGAACAGCCTCAACCTCCGCCTGCAACCGAAGCCGCGCCGCCGCCAAAGCCTTCTCCTCCCGCCCACGCAACCCCTCATCCCATAGCTGCCAAACCGATCCCTCCTGTTCATTTTTCAACGCACAGAATAAAGCATAATCCTCCAACCAATAGGCATTGACCTCACAAAACTCATCATACGCCTGCAGCAAACCCACACTCTGATCCAACCGGTCTTCACAACCATCCAACCGGCCTTCACGACCGAGACTCCACACCGCAAAAGCCCGCTGCAATACCCGTGCTTTCAAACGTTTTGCCTGTGCATAATCAATCCGCGCCATCGTTGGCTCCCACATCAAACCGTCATCCGTTCCGTCAACAACCCGCGAAACCATCTCCGCCAATTCCGGAAAAGCCTTCCTCAGAACCGCCGTCAGCTGCTCCGGATCGATGTAGAGCGAACTGATTGCCATAGCACCGGCACTCTGATAAGGGGAATGAACATGATCCGGCGGATTCAGCGGCAGCAACTGCCAAACCTTCTGCCCTGCCTCAACCAGCACATCAACGAACCTATAAGCCGCTCCCCCGAAATCCCCTACCCCATACCGGGAAGGCAAAGAAGCGACCGGGAGAAGAACTCCCGCAACCCGGTTCAACCAAGGCGGTTTCGCCGTTGCCCGCGCCCCCCGAAACAGCAGCACCCGCGCCGAAAGCGCCGGCACGTCCACGCTTAACGACACCTGGGCCAGATCCCATATCCCCTCACAGCCTCCCGAATCCAAATCGACAATCTCCCAGGAATGAACAGCCCCATCCCAATCCGGCGGACGAGACCAGACAGGACGAGAAAAACCACTCCCTTCAACACCAACCCCGCCCAAAACATATTTCAACCCCGCCTCCGACCGGTTCACCAACACCAAGATACGCTCCTCATCAGGACTCCCGTTATCCAACGTCCTCCAGAACCCACAGACATCCTCAGCCCAAACCAACCGCAAATCCCCGTCCCGCAAAACCCTATACTCCCGGCGCAACCACATCCAACGCCTGAACAGACTCTGAATCTCCTCATCCTCACGCCCCCAAGGGAAAGTCCCTCGGTTATAAGGATCCCGAAATCCCTCCATTCCCGCCTCATCGCCGTAATAAACACAAGGCACCCCCGGAAACGCCATCTGCCACAACACCATCATATTCAGCCGTTTCACCGCCAAAACCCGCGACCCCGCCGGCAACTTGAAGACCCGCTTCTCCTCGTCAGACAACCCCTCCGCCGCCGGCGGATCCCCCAACAATGTCAGAACGCGTTCCACATCATGACTGCCTAACAAATTCATCGCCCCATAGAAATTCTCCCGAGGATAATTCTCATACAAACTCATGAGCCCCGCACACAAATCATGGGTAGAAATCCGATAAACCAGGAAATCCAACAACAACGCCCGAAAAGGATAATTCATCGTCCCATGAAGCTCATCGCCGGCAAAATAACGCCGCATCTCCCCATAACTCACCTTATGAGACGCGTCCTCCCAGACCTCGCCAATCAGCACCCCCTCGGGATCCTCCTCAACCATAGCCCTCCGCACACACCGGATAAAAGCCTCCGGCAACTCATCGGCCACATCCAACCGCCACCCACGAATCCCACGACGCATCCAAGACCGAACAACACTCTGAGACCCCCGGCACACAAAATCAAGAAAAGAAGGCTCCAACTCATTCACATTCGGCAGATCAATAATCCCCCACCAACTGGTGTAAGTATCAGGAAACCGCTCAAACTGAAACCATCCGGCATAAGGCGACGCCTCTGACTGAAAAGCCCCCACAGAGGGATAGAATCCGGCTCGGTTAAAATACAAACTGTCGGCGCCCGTATGACTAAACACCCCATCCAAAACAATGGAAATCCCCTGCTCCCGTGCCTCCTCAACCAAAAGCCGCAAACTCTGCTCATCTCCAAACATAGGATCCACCTTAAGATAATCACCCGTATCATACTTATGGTTGCTGGCCGCCTCAAAAATCGGATTCAAATAAAGGATCGTCACACCCAACCCACGCAAATACCCCAACTTAAGCCGAACCCCATCCAGATTCCCGCCAAAAAAAAGCCACCGATCAATTCCACCCTTGCCATTGCGCAAATAAAAAGGTGTATCCTCCCAATCCTGATGGAAAAGCGCTTTCCGCCCCGGCAAAGCATGTTGCCACCGCGGCCCCTCCCCCCGGTGAAACCGATCCACAAAAATCTGATACATAATACCCTGCTTATACCAATCCGGCACAACATTATCCCGGCTGGAAACCGTAATCTGATAGGCCGGCGGCTCCTCGGAAAAAGAGCACCCCCCCAGGGCCTCACAGAAAACAGACCCCGCCAAAGCCCCGATACCCCCCAACCGACGCCCGTTGTCACCATAAAAATATCTGAACCCTCTCAACCCATTCCAGCCGTCCTCCACCCCGGCATCAGTCACATCCACATCTCCTGTCACGATACCCACCCCAGGCCCCGTAACCTCATCAACAACAAAATAGTACCAGAAGACACCCCCCTGATCCGGCGCCACAACCGCCCCTTCCCAGAAAGCATAATCCTCTGACGACAAATCCAAAGATCTCACCGCTACGTCCATTGGCCGCATTAGGACAAGCTCTTCGCGGCCTTCCAACCAAAGACGAATCCGGACCCGAATCCGAGTGGAATCCACGGCGCGGATCGCCAACCGCAACGTCACAGTCTCTCCACACAAAACCGCCCCAAAAGGCTCGCGAAAGATAATATTATGTGAATCATGAAAAATCTCCACGGACACCTCTCCGGCAATGTATTAGCAACAATCCTTCACCATTATATCATCTTCAAAGGCACAAAGAAAAGCAACCGCTAAACCCCAAAAAACCAATCCGCCAAATCACACCCTCGCGCAAAAAACCGTCCCTGCGCCCCCGCCTTTTCGGAAAACCCCTTCCATCCCTCGGCCTTCTGACGGTTCTCACTGTCAAATACCAGGAACGGCACAGGCTCCGCCGAATGGGTTCGCGTCGCCAACGGCGTCCCATGATCCGACACAACAAGGATCCGGTACGGCTCCCCCGTGCTCTCCAAATACGCAAGTACCGGTTTCACAATTCTCTCATCAATATGTTCAAGAGACTTAATCTTGCCCTCCAGATCACCGCTATGAGAACACTCGTCAGGGGCCTCCACATGAAGGAACACGAACGCCTTCCCACACGCGAAAGCCTCCATCGCCGCCTCAGCCTTCCCCCTATAGTTCGTATGTAAAGTCCCTGTCGCTCCCGGAACATCCGCACAAGAAAGCCCGGCGCAAACCCCAATCCCCTTAACCAGATTAACAGCGGAAATCACAGATCCGTCAAACCCATACTTGCTGGCGAAAGACGGCAGCGCCGGTTTGGTTCCCTGCCCCCAAAACCAGATAGAATTGGCCGGATTAAGGCCCCTTTTCATCCTCTCAACATTCACCGGATGATCTTTCAGCACCTGATAACTCCGGCGCATCAACCCACCCACCCGATCGGCCCCTTCCCCCTGGGGCATAAACGCGCCAACCCGCTGATTCAGAACATCATGAGGCGGTGTTAACACACATTCCACAGACAACTGATCCGTAATCAACAGACACCGGTAACTCACCCCCGAATAGAAGCGAAGATCCGCTCCGCCCAACTCCCGATCGATACACCGAATCAGAACCTCCGCTTCCTCCTGACTAATATCTCCCGCGCTGTGATCCTTAATCATCAGATCCTCGTAGAGAACTTCCCCACAAGCCGAACCCGCAGCCAAATCTGCTTCAGAACCTGAAACTGAGTCTGTTTCAGAACCTGCAGCCGAGCCTGCTTCAGAACCTGAAACCGACCCTGCAGCCGGTTCCGCCTCAACCAGCGTCACCAGATTCACACGAAAAGCCGACTCGAAACCGGCCATCTCCATCCCCATCCCAGCAACTTCAAGAGAAGCCCGACCCGTCAGATAAACAGACGGGTCGTACCCCATAATCGACAAATTCGCCGCGTCGCTGCCCGGTTCAATACCATCGGGAATCGTCCTGACCAAGCCAACCTCGCTTACCCTGGCAAGCCCACTAAGACATTTCATATCAGCCACATCCAAGGGTGTCTTGCCTCCAAGAGACGGAATCGGCCGATCCGCGCAACCGTCAGGCACAATAACCAGGTACCTCATACTCACGAACACATCCTTCTGTCAAGTGACTTAGTCGCTTACGTTGCAACAACATCAATAAAAAACAAGAAAATCCA
>WRJI01000099.1 GCA_009778595.1 Peptococcaceae bacterium
TGTCGCATCACATATTAAGCGACTAAGTGAAATCGGGAAAATGCTGAATTCTCTGATTCAAAAACTAGCCACTAACCGAGGAATCGGCCGGCGGACGCTTCTCGGTTGTACCACCTTGCGGGCATAGCCAGCATGAGTATACATATTTGACAGATATATGAATATTCCCTTTTTCTTGTTTCCAACGAGCCTAATTAAAAAACGGCGTCAAGATTGTTAGCACGAAGGGGAGGGTAATTATGGAAAGAAGGGTGGTGACAAAAACGATTTCTGCTGCGAGTTTGGCGTTTTTACCGTATTCTTCGGCAAAGATGACACTTAAGGCCGGGGAGGGCAGGGCCGCTGTTAGCACGAGGATAACAACCACGGGCGAGGGGATTGGGAGGTTCGTCAATACCAGAAAAAGGGCTCCGGGGATGGCGATCAAACGCATCAAGGCGACCCAGTAGTATCGGGTTTCGCTGAAAATACTTCGAATAGGATTCTGGGCCAGTTGCACACCGACGATGAGCATGGCGAGGGGGGCCATCATGTTGCCAAGTAAAGAGAGGGTGTCGTTAACCGGGGTGGGGAGCTGGATGTGTAACAACATGAGGAAAAGGCCAATCAAGGCGGAAAAGATGGACATATTCAAGAGGGGTTCGAAGAGTTCTTTGCGTGTGCGTTTGCGGGAGCTGTTTTTTGTTATGGTGAGAATGCCTGTGGAGAAAAAAAGAAAGACACAGAATATGTTTCCCATGACCATCAGAAAAAACCATTCTGAGGCGGCGCCGAAGACGATAAGGGCGATGGGAAGACCCAGGAACCCGTTGTTGGTGTACGTCAGAGAGAACTCGTATATTCCCCGGTCTTCTACGGGAACATGGGTGATGCGGGCAAACAGCCAGCCGATGAAGGCTGAGACGGCGTAAAAAACAGCCAGCAAACCGATGACCCAGAGAATCAGTTGTCCTATACCTTCTCCCATGGTCTGGTGGGTCATGGTGTAAATAATAAGGCTGGGTTGGGCGATATTGATGAGAAGTTTGTTCAGGGTTTTCAGGGAAACGGGCTGGATCCAGCCGAGTTTGGTGGCTATGTAGCCGATTAGGATAACGGTGGGAATGCCGATAATTTTGAATATGAGCCAGTCCATAATATGAGTGAGATCCTTTCCTATGCTTTTTTGGGTGTTGTTTGTACATTTGTGTGCAAACACTTAAGTCATTATACAGTATTTTCATGTGTTGTGGCTAGACTGTTTTATTGTTGGCCTTGCTGTCGGCTTTTCTGTGGGATTTGGGCGAATAACACCCCGACACATTTGTCACACTATAGCGAAGTTGTGTTTCGGAAATTAGGGTCGGAAAGGGAGATCGTGTTGTTGTGGCAAAAATCATGTTTATCGGGGGCACGGAGGATCGAGAGGGGGAGTGTCTGATTCTGCGGAGGTTTTTGGCTGAGGCCGGAGGGGTGACGGCTCAAATTGCGGTGATAACAGCGGCGACGCGGGAGGGGATGCGGGTGGGGGACGATTATCGCCGGGTTTTTCGAGGGTTGGGGTGTTCCTGGGTGGATGTTGTGGAGATCAATTCCCGGGAGGACGCGGGAAGACCGGAGGTATCTGAAGTTCTGACAGGAGCGACAGGGATTTTTCTGACGGGAGGGGATCAGGTTCGGTTGACCGGGCTGTTGGGGGGGACGGCTCTGGAAAACGCGTTGAGGGAGCGGGTTGCGGCTGGGTGCGTTCTGGCCGGGACCAGTGCCGGGGCGTCGGCGTTGCCGGCGTTGATGATTGTGGGAGGAGAGACGGATACGCCGGATCGTGACAGCATACGCATGGCGCCGGGGTTTGGGTTTGTGCCGGATATTGTCGCTGACCAGCATTTTGCTCAGCGGGGGAGAATTAATCGTCTGTTGGTGGCGGTGGCGATGAATCCCCGGGTGTTGGGGATTGGTATCGACGAGGATACGGCGGCGTGTTTGTCAAATGGGGTTTTTGAGGTTATCGGTCGGGGTACGATTATGGTGATTGACGCGGCGATGACAAGGATTTCCAATATTCAGGAGTTGGCTTGGGGGCATCCTCTGACGGTTTCGCCTGTGGAGATCCATCTTTTGTCAGGCGGGTTTCGGTTTAGTTTGGAGAGAAGGAGAATAGTTTAAGTGGGGTTTTGGTGGGGAAGGTTTCAATTCGTGGACTTTGAGGAACACTACTGACGAGTACGCCGTCAAGCCTATATCATTTAAATGGAGTATTATTAGGAAACGCGTAAGCCGGCAGGGAGGTTTCTGAAGAATTCTATGGATCTCAAGAGTTTGACCATCATCGAGGGTCCGAACATTTACAGCCACGAAGGCGTCGCGCGTGCGACGGTTGATATTTCCGCCTGGGGTCGGGAAGACAGTGGGTCATGGCCGGTTTTCGTACATAAGCTTTTGCAGTGTTTGCCGGGATTGGAGGATCACCGTTGTTCTCTCGGACGACGTGGCGGTTTCGTTGAGCGAATGTGTCAAGGGACTTTGGCCGGCCATATTTTGGAACATGTTGCTTTGGAGCTGTTGGTGTTGGCGGGCGAGGATGTGGGCTTTGGGAAGACCCGCGCTCTTGGCCGCGGGGGTTGTCTCTATGATGTCGTTATCGGATATGCTTGTCGGGAGACGGCTTTGTTGGCGTTGAGGGAAGGCAACGAACTGCTCAACAGGCTCAGAGGGAACCGGGAGGGGGACTCCCGTTATGTCCGGCAAATCGTTCGGAGACTTGAGGAGATGGGAGCCCGTTTCGCGCCCGGACCTTCGACGCGGTATGTCTTGGATTGGTGCCGCCGGTTGAATGTGCCTGTGCGTTTGTATCCCGGCAGTTTGATGCGTTTGGGGCATGGGCGTTATGGGCGCTGGATGCGGGCGAGTATGAGCGGACTAGATTCTTGTATTGGGGTTGAGACGGCTCAAGATAAGGTTTTGACCCGGAGGGTTCTGGGTGAGGTTGGTCTGCCGGTACCTTTTGGCAGGGTGATTCGGTCGGAACAGGAGGCTCGAGAGTTCCTTCGCGAGGCGGGACGTCCCGTGGTGATTAAGCCTTGTACGGGTAACCAGGGATGGGGTGTTTATGTGGGTCTCAGTGATGAGACGCAGGTTGCCAAAGCCTATTGTTTGGCGGTAGCCGGACGGAGAGAGGGCTGTGTTTTGGCTGAGGAATATGTTGAAGGGCAGTCCTATAGGTTGCTTGTTATTGATGGGGTTATGGCGGCGGCGGCGCGTAAGAGGCCGGCTCAGGTGACAGGAGACGGGCGTTCGACACTGGCGCGGTTAATCGAGGTCTGTAATGAGGATCCTGTGCGAGGAAAGGGACACGGAAAAATGTTGACCCGGCTGAGACTTGGTGATGAGGAGATCTTTGATCTGGCTTGTCGGGGTTGGAAACCGGATATGATACCTGAGAAGGGTTGCCAGGTTGTTGTGCGATCGGGTGCCAATTTAAGTACGGGTGGTACGGCGGAAGATGTGACTTCTCTTGTGCATGAGAGATATAAGAAGATGGCGGTTGACGCTGCGGGATGTATCGGGCTTGGGGTCGCGGGGGTTGATCTGATCGTGCCTGATATTAGCAGGTTTGAGGCTGATAGAGTCAAGATCCTTGAGGTGAACGCGGCGCCGGGATTGCGTATGCATCTGCCGTCGGATCTGGGGAGAAGGTTGCTCGGTTCGTTGTTTCCGGGGGGCCAGGCCCGTGTTCCTGTGGTGGCGGTAACGGGAAGTAACGGAAAGAGCACGGTGGTGCGTATGGTTGCTCAAGGGTTGTCTGCTTCGGGGCGGGTTGTCGGGTTGACTTGTTCGGATGGGATCTATATTGATGGGGAAAGGATTCGGGATGGGGACAGAACGGGTCCGGAAAGTGCCAGGTGTGTTCTGTCTCATCCCCGGGTGGAGACGGCGGTACTGGAAACGGCTAGGGGAGGGATTTTACGAGGCGGATTGGGTTATGATTGGGCTGATGTGGCTGTGGTGACAAATGTTACGGGAGACCATTTGGGGGAGTTCGGCGTGGAAACACAGACAGATCTCCTCAAGGTTAAATCTTTAGTGGTGGAAAGGGTGCCTCGGTTGGGGCATGTGGTTTTGAACGCCGAGGATGAGGGCGCGCGCTCGCTGACCGAATACGCCAAGGCCCAAATCATTTTGTTTAGTCATAATCCCCGGAACGGATGGCTGAAAAGACATTTGGCTGTCAACGGTAAAGCTGTGTTTCTGCAAGAGGATCATATTGTTTTGGCAAAGGGAAACGAGCTCAAGGTGTTGTGCTCTCTGGGGGAAACGGCCTTGGGATGCGGGATGTGGGGGAGTGGAAGTGAAACGGGAGAGGGTGGAGGGCGTGCTGCTTTGGGTCATGTGCCAGGTTACCTTGTGGAGAATATGTTGGCCGCTGTGGGAGCGGTATGGGCGCTGGGTCAGCCAGTGGACAGTCTTGTGCGGATGCTGAAAGAATTCGGTGGCGCTGACAACCCCGGTAGGTGGGAGGTCTATTCTGTAGTTATGGAGGAGCGGGGTAAGGAGCAACCTCTAAGGGTTATTCTCGATTACGCACATAATCCGGTGGCTTTACAAGCGGTTGCCGCTGCGTTGCGTGTCAAACCTCGGGCAGGGCACGGACAGTCCGGGAAATTTATCGGATGCGTCGGTATGCCGGGGAATCGACGCGACGAGGATATTATGGCCTTTGGACGGATTGCCGGAGAGGTTTTTGACAGCGTTTATATCAAGGAGGATGATAATTTGCGCGGTCGAGAACCCGGTGAGGTTGCGGCTCTGTTGAAACAGGGTGCGGGCAGCCGAAAAGCAACCAGCCGAATCCATGTTGTGTTATCGGAAACGGAGGCTTTGAAAGCGGCTTTGTCGGAAGCGCGATTGGGGGGAGAGAATACGACGGTTCTTGTCTGTTATGAGCAGTTGAATCGGGTGCGAGATTGCCTGCGCGCCTACAGAGTCGAGGGTTCCAACCTCTCTCCGGCGCAATGCCAAGTCCCATAAATCCCTATAAAGTCCTTATTTGTTCCAAAATGTGGACTTTTTATTGTTGGCAGGGTACAATAGATACGGGGGGGGAGTTAAATTGATTCTTGAGCTAAAGGCTCCTGCCAAGATCAATTGGTTTTTGAATGTTACGGGGCGGAGAGAGGATGGGTTCCATTCACTGGAGACCATTTTTCAAAGCATTTCTCTAGCGGATGATATTCGCTTGACATTGGGCAAGAAGGTGAGTGAAAGCGAAGGAAGGATTCGTTGTATTTGTCGCCCGATGACCGTGCACGATGGGATCAAGGGATTGGAGACAGGGAAGATGAACGGGCCCAATAATATAGCCTATCAAGCGGCCGCACTTTTTGGACAGGAATTGGTGAACAAAGGTATTCCTCGTCCGTATATCTCAATAGATATCAAGAAACGTATTCCTATGATGGCCGGGTTGGCAGGAGGAAGCAGTGACGCTGCTGCTGTTTTGCGTGGGCTCAATATTTTGATGGATTCTCCTTTGAGTCAAAGCGAGTTGGAAGAGTTGGCTTGTCAATGCGGTTCAGATGTGCTTTTTTGTCTGAATGGAGGTACCCAATGGGGGGAAGGCACAGGAAGTGAATTGACACCATTGGCGGCTGCGCCTGAATGGCACCTCGTTATCGTAAGACCTGTTGTAGGTGTGTCCACAGTGGAAGCGTATAGGGTTTATGACGAGTTGAAGTCAAGGGATGCGAGCCCCGAAAAAACCACTAAGCAGCATGGGAGCCAAGATGATTGGGTGAAGGCCTTTGCCGACGGAGAGAAGAAGTCTGTCATCAAAATGATGAGCAATTCTTTGGAGGCGGCCGCGATTTCTTTGTGTCCGGAAATTGCCGTTATCAAGGAAGAACTCATCAAAACCGGATGTTTGGCTGTGATGATGTCAGGCAGTGGGTCGGCTGTTTTCGCTTTGGTGAAGGATGAGGAGTTTCAAGGGTTTATGGTTCGCTATATGTTCAAAAAGGGGTTTACGAATGTGTGGGCTGCGAGAACAAGTGCCATATGAATAAAGAGGTATTCTTGTGTTTTGAAAAAAAAGTCTTGATTGGAAGTTGTTTTATGATTTGCGACTTGTCTCTTTGGTCAAAATAGAATTATCGGACGACCAATGGCTGGGAGCAAATATATGGAAATTATAAGATTAAAACACATAGAGATGAGAACGGGGAAGGGTATCGTATTTCTCACCGTTTTGCTTGCTATTCTCTTGAGTTTCGGGGTTGCGTTTGACTTCGAGACACAGGCTCAGGTTCCCGATGAGTTGGGTGATAGCGGTTTATCAAAGATGTTTCCATACAGATTGAGTGAGACATCTTTTTTGCTTGGTTCAGGGTTGCTTGACAGTCAGGTTGCCCACGTGCGATACATCCTCTGGATGGAAATTGATGGGATGCCTATCGGGTTAGACGAGGTTGTTTTGGCTCTTGATTCGGTGGATGTGGGTCTTGTTTGGCAAAGAGATTTGTTGGTGAACGGATGGGGTGAGCGCGCCGTTTGTTTTTGGGCACAAGAGGTTGTTGACATCCGCTTGGAAAGGCTGATCCCCGGAAAACTTGAAAAGGTCAATAGAATGTTGTGTCAATGGTATGGGGATAAGTACATTGAAAGCGATAGGGTCAGCGTTTTCTTAGAGGAAAGTGTGGATGAAGTTGTCAATTATCGAGCGTATTGGGAGAAGGAAAATATTTCTATGACGCAAATTTGCGATGTGGGTGGTGTCATTTCCTGGAGCGGATTTGCTCAGAGTGGCCTAGAACCTAGGAACTGCGGGGGGAATCCGGTTAATGTCCAGTTGACGGTGCGACAATTACCTGAAGGAGGAAAAACAGTTTTAGCTTTTCCGGCGCTGTACAATGATATATAATAGCTTTTGGAGGAGAGAAAATAGATGAAGAGATTAGTTATTAATGGCGGCAAGAAACTGTTTGGTGAAATTGAGGTAGGCGGGGCCAAGAATGCGGTTCTGCCGATTATCGCGGCGAGTTTGTTGTCTTCTGAGGAAGTTATCCTGGATGATGTTCCTGATTTGCTTGATGTATCTATTATGAGTCAAGTTGTGCGCGCGTTGGGCGGAGAGGTTACGAGGCAGGGGAGCACGCTGAAGATTAAGGCTGAGAATTTCGATAATTTTGAAGCCCCTTTTGATTTGATTACCAAAATGAGGGCCTCTATTGTGATTATGGGGCCTGTTCTCGCGCGCAAGGGGCGCGTTCGTATTTCTCATCCGGGAGGTTGTGCGATTGGGTCCCGACCGGTTAATTGGCATCTGAAAGGGTTGGAGTCTCTGGGGGCGGAGGTTCGTATCGACCATGGATATCTGGATGTGACGGCTCCGAAGCTGGTGGGGTCGCGTATCTATCTTGATTTTCCCAGTGTGGGGGCTACGGAGAATATTTTGATGGCAGCGGCGGTGGCAGAGGGGACAACGATAATCGAGAACGCGGCTCAGGAGCCGGAGATTGTGGATTTGGCCAATTTTATCAATCAGATTGGCGGTAAAATCCGTGGCGCGGGAACCAATATTATCAATATTGAGGGCGTTAAGGAGTTTTCCGGAACCCGCCATACGATCATCCCGGATCGGATTGAGGCGGGTACCTTCATTCTTATGGCGGCGGCTTGTGGCGGCGATGTGCTGATTAATAATGTGATTTCTACGCATTTGGCCCCGTTACTGGCGAAGCTTGATGAGGCGAAAATTCATTATGAGGAGATGGAGGACGGTATCCGGGTCTACGGCAACGATTCTTTTCAGGCTGTGGATATCAAAACCCAGGTCCATCCGGGGTTTCCTACCGATTTGCAGGCGCCGTTCCTGGCTCTGTTAACCCGGGCTAAGGGGACAGCAATTGTGACGGAAAATATTTTTGAGAACAGGTTTATGCATGTGGATGAGCTGAAGCGTATGGGAGCGGATCTGAAGGTGGAAGGGCGCAGCGTTATTGTTCAAGGGGTGCCTTTTTTGAATCCGGCCACGCTGATGGCTACCGATCTAAGAGCCGGCGCGGCTTTAATACTGGCGGCTCTGACGGCTCAAGGACGTTCGGAGATTTGGGAAATCCAGCACATTGACCGGGGTTATGAGAATATTGAGAATAAGTTGCGGGGTATTGGTGCCGATATTGAGCGCGTGGATGACAGCGGACAGGCGGCTGCCGACAGTTGAGGCCAAGATATTGTGTGTGGCGATGAATGAGGATTCGTGTGTAGGGGTTGTTTTTTGTGAATAAAGTGGCATAATTGTCTTATGTGCCAATTATAAAATTTATGGGGGGTAGATACAATGAGAGGGAAAGTCACGATACATACGTTGAATGACAAAGTGAAAGCTGCGGAAAAGATCACCATGTTGACAGCGTATGATTATCCTATGGCTCGGTTGGAGGAGAAGGCGGAGATCGATGTTATTCTTTGTGGGGATTCTATGGCTATGACGGTTTTTGGCCATGAAGGGACCCTGAAGATGACGATGGATCCGATGATTATGCATTCTCAAGCGGTGAGGCTGGGAGCGCCAACGGCTTTTTTAGTGGGTGATATGCCATATATGTCTTACCAGATCAGTCCTCAGGAGGCTATTCGTCATGCAGGCAGGTTCATGGCGGAAGCCGGTTGCGATGCTGTTAAACTGGAAGGTGGCGCCGATATGGCTCCGACAGTGGAAGCCTTGGTGAAAGCCGGGATCCCCGTGATGGGGCATTTGGGGCTGACACCTCAGTATTTGGCTCAGCTGGGCGGGTTTAAGTCCCAGGGGCGTCAGCTTCGTTCGGCTCTGAAGCTTGTCGATGATGCCCGTCGCTTGGAGGATGCCGGTATCACGCTGTTGTTGTTGGAGGCTTTACCACCGGAAGTGGCTAAGATTATTACGGATAGGATGCAAATTCCTGTGATTGGGATCGGCGCAGGACCGTATGTGCATGGACAGTTGATGATTGTCCATGACGCGTTGGGGTTCTTCGACGCGTTCACACCGAAATTTGTTAAGAAGTATTTAGATTTGAATACGTTGATTACCCAAGCTCTTGGGGAGTATAGGCAGGATGTTGTGGATGGGACGTTTCCGGCTCCTGAGCAGTGTTATACGATTAGCGAAGAGGAATTGGCAAAGATTATGGAGGCGGTTGACGGCAGAAAAGAGATCGAATTGGGTGTGCCGAAGACCGGGTTCTGACATCGAATTAGTCCCTTAGGTTGCAACAACATCAATAAAAAACAAGAAGATCCACATTCTGAATCCTGAATACTGAATACTGGATACTTGCGGTCGAAGACCGCATTAGATTTAATATATCGCTATACGGTAATTCGCAATGGACAATATCAAATGGGCGAGATCCCTATTGTTTAAACGGCAACGGAACGATGAGTCTTCCTATTATAAATATAGGAAGGGCTACTTGTACAAATACCCAGCCCGCTGAGATTACAGGTACCTCTACCGGTAAGGAAGGTTTAATGACTCTCACATGGTATGCGCGGACAGAGATATACTGGACAAGCACGATGAAGATACAATATGAAATTTAATCCAATGAGGAAGGGGGAGCCAAGACGTTGTCACCTTATGTAATACAAGGTATCAATTATGTAGTATTGTTAGCCCAAGTTTCGGCAAACCCTGCCCAAAATGCATCAAAAACCCCTCAAAAACAATTCCTCAAACCCGAAACCCCTTGATTTTCCTGATGGAAGATGCTGAAATCATGATGTAGTGACCTAATAT
>WRJI01000100.1 GCA_009778595.1 Peptococcaceae bacterium
GATTCAGTATTCAGAATGTGGATTTTCTTGTTCTTTTTTGACGCTTCGCGTCCGTAAGGGACTAACCTTAAATATCTTGGCGGCCGCGTTGTCACGCAGCCGCCGCTGATGAGAGAAAATCCGGCATTGCCATCACGGCCCTTCAACCCTCGTCCAGCCCTTCTTCACATTCTCCGCTATCCCCTGCTCAAACAACTCCAGAATCTGCCCCTCATCATCCGAAACCATGACTTCCCTCTGCAGAGGGTCTTTCCGCTCTGAACTGAAATTCGTATAATGGTAAACATATCCCGGATATGCGTCAGAGTCCTTATTCTTATTGGTCTTCCATACCATGAACTTTTGGACCATCAGCTTCGTTCCCGATTCCTTCTTGTAGACCTGGCGAATCATAACCTCGGAAGCCGGCAACCTCTCTTCCTCCGCCAATCCCGCCGCCGGATCAACGTAAGAAAACTCATTGATCTGCTCCAACCGTATATCTTCATAGACGGCCCGCTTATCCTCCCGGAAACGCACGAATATCGGAAACACCACACTGATCCCCCGAACACTGCCCTTGCGGATATACATACCATCCTCAAATCCCAACACAGGATTCTGAATGAACCCCGTCGATGTGTCAAAAAGCACATCATTAATCATCAGCTCAAGGACGATCTCCGGCTTAATCATACGAAACGCTACATGATTCGAATCCGTTTCGATATACTCCGACGTAACCGCAAGCGGTTCCAACCGTTTCAGCAACTCCCTCCGGGCCTCATCACTGAACCCGTTGCCGGTCTTTCCGATAACCTGCAAGCCGCCGCCGCGAGAATTCTGATCGTCCCCCGGATCTGGCATCATCGCCAACAACAACGACCGCACCTGCCCCTTGCTCTCCCCGGTACCCTCCGAATACCCCACCACAACCACGTCAATCGTATACCGGGGCTTCACCTTATAAACCAACGGCAGCTCGGTGCGAACCACCAACCCCTCTGCGCCGCCCTGTTCAACCCACTCTGTATAGACCTCTTTCACTTGTGATTTCCCCGCGCACTTGCGGCACTCTACCGCGCTACAGAGCCGGGTGTCTCCCGAACCCGCTTCTCCCGAGCCGGCGCCGCCAAAAATATCACAAAGCTTCTTATGAGTCTCTCCATAGGAATTCGCCCGGAAAGGCTCCCCATCAAGTTCCAGAACATCAAAAAAAGCCAACCGCAGCGCCGCCGCTTTCTCCGCATCCGCCAAAGCCGTCAGCACATGAAAAACCCGGGTTCGTCCCGCCCCTTCATCTGCATACAGCTCCGCCGGTAAGACAGCCTGGCGAATCCCTGCAACCTTCAGCGCTTTCCGGGCCTCCTCCAAACAGACCAGTCCCGTGCGCACCCGCCCGGATCGGTTCACCAAAACAATCACGCCGCCGTCACTGTCCTTACCCCCATCAGCGCCCCCTTGGTCGCCCCCTTGGGCATCCCCTTGAGCATCATAGAACAGCACATTCATCTCCCCGTCATACTTGCGGGTCACATAGAACTCGCTGCCCCCCAACCGGAAATCAATCTGATCGCTGCTCACGTTGATATAGTTTTTGCAGACATCCTTCTTATAAGAAATCGCCTTCCGGGCACTCTCCTGATCCACGGCATCGGCCGATCCTTCCAAATACCCGTGGAGCGGCGCCATCTTGCTCATATCAATCATCATCATGACACCTCATCTTTCGATCTTGCCCCATCCTTCGACGGCATCCCCTCCTTGGCACCGGCACCATCCTGCAGTCTCACTTCCATATTCGTCAAATGCAAAATCAGACAATATGTCTCCCCTTGAATCCGCCCCTCTAAGAATCCCCTGTACGGTTCGCCTCCCTGAGTCAGAATCAACGGCCCGTTGCCTTTTTTGCCGCCGCCGACAAACATCATCGAATCTGACTCCTGCAAGCTTTTTGCCATATCATATAGGAAATCATACGTCAGCCCGCTGATATGTTTCAACTGCAACTTGCGCTGAAAAACAAACTTCCGGATAATCTCCTTCTTAGGGAACCGCTTCCCGGACCACTGCACAATCGACTCCCCCGTCACATTGGACAAAGCCTTAGCCAAATCCCGGCGCTCTTTTTCCTGTCCCTGAGGATCTTTAATGATCTGCGTCATATTGACCCGATACGCGATCTTCCGATTCTGGTCCAGATAAAGTTTCTGGGTCTCCGTAATCTTCTTGCCGATAATCTCCATATCGATTTCCGGATCGCCGACAATGATCTCTTCCCCCAACTGTCTCAGATCGGTATAATTCTGACTCAACGTCTCACAAGCCAACGGCAAGTTTTGCTTCAGCACCTTGATATTGGTATACTCTCCCCCATCGGCAAGAACTCGCCTGATACCGGAAGGTTTCTTGACCGCTTCCATACACACTTGGGCATCCCTTTTCTTCTCATTGGTCATGTTAATCGTTCTCATGTAACCCCCACCTATTCCTTTGTTCGGCTGCCCGAGGACAGCGACTGGTAGCCTCCATCATACCCGATTCCCTCACGTCACACCTCACAGCATGGCAAAATCGAAATCATCACTCTCGTCCTCGTCCTCAACCTCATCCTCATCCGCCACGGCAACTTCATTGAGACCAATATACTCAAAAACATTCTCCGAGCCCACAAACATAAAGAGCTCCTTGTTACCATCAATTTCCGTCACCAGCAAAAAAGCCGGCGAAGTCTCATAGCTATCCCGGTAACAATAGGCAAAAGTATAGATGTCATCCCCGATCCGAGAAATTAAAGCGGGATCAGCCTCCTGCAGGTGAAAAAACGATGTGATAGAACAATCCAGGAATTGCTCAACACTGGCTTTTTCAGCCAACACAGTCACCTTCCCATAAGATGAGTCTACCATCACCGCGTCGCTGCCGTCCGTTGTGACTGTCTTAATCTGACTGCGCATCACCCATTTTCCGTCGCCGGATACCATCCCCAGGCCGATTCCACCCTTGGGAATGATGATCGTTCCTGAAGCGTCGGTAGACACCAACAAACACGCATTGCCATCATCATCAAAAGCATGGATCTCACTCCAACCATACAGCTTCTTCCGGTCGATTTTGACCGGCTCCACATTGAATTCCGTCCCGTCGATAGCAAAAGTCATTCCTTTAGCCATAGTCTTGACCGCTCCTTTAACCACGCCCAACTTGCGTACAGCTGTTCTCATGAAAACAACGGCCTCAGTGCCTAACATACTGGGTACGAACTCGGAATCAGCCGCCTGCAAAGCCCCTGCGATAACAGGTTCTTGGCACGCCTGTTCCTATTATATCACAGAAACCTTGACCCCCGGTATATTTCACATACCTGCTAAGGCGGGCTACGCCCGCAAGTATTCAGTATTCAGGATTCAGGATTCAGAATTTCGACCGCAACCCGGTACTCCGCCGAAACCTCCTGACAAAAGTCCGTATAAGAAAAGTGTCTCAAATCACAAAAGTCCTTATAACTTTTGTGATTCTATGGTATACTCTTTCTACCAGAATAATTCCTCAATTCCACCAAGTAACGGAGGGGACTTCATATGTATCGCACAGCCATTGAAAAACTCTATAAATGGAACGCCAAAACCACCCGCAAACCTCTAATCATCCGTGGCGCACGGCAGGTCGGCAAAACTTGGCTGATGAAAGAATTTGGTGCCGCCGCTTTTCCCCATTGCGTTTATATCAGCTTTGACAACAATAAGCAGATGCACGAACTCTTCTCGGCTGACCTCAATGTGTCCCGTCTTATTACAGGCCTTGAACTCTACGCCGGCCATAAAATCGACCCCGCCAAGACCCTCATAATTTTTGACGAGATTCAAGAAATCCCCCAAGCCCTGACCTCACTCAAATACTTCAACGAAAACGCCCCCCAATACCAGATCCTTTGCGCCGGGTCCCTTCTGGGAGTCGCGCTCCATCCAGGCACATCATTCCCTGTGGGCAAGGTTGAATTCTTGGATCTCTATCCGCTCTCTTTCCCGGAGTTCATGAGGGCCATGGCCAAAGAATCCTTCGTTACTCTTTTGGAACAAGGGGATTACGCCATGGCCGCCACCTTCAAACATGACTATACCGACCTGCTCAAGCACTACTTTTATGTGGGCGGAATGCCGGAAGCGGTCGCATCTTTCGCGGCCAACCGCGATTTTAACGAAGTTAGAGAAATACAACAGCGCATCCTTGACACTTACGAACAAGACTTTTCCAAACACGCGCCTCACGATACCGTCCCCCGCATCCGCTTGCTCTGGAACAGCATCCCTTCACAACTCACAAAAGAAAACAGGAAATTCCTCTACGGTCTTATCAAAGAAGGCTCTAGGGCACGAGAATACGAATACGCCCTTATGTGGTTGACCGATTGCGGCCTGGTTCACAAGATTCATCGCGTCACAGCACCAAATCTGCCGCTGAAAGCCTATGAGGACTTAAAATCTTTCAAGCTGTTTTTCGTTGATATTGGGCTCCTCTCCTGCCTGACCCAACTCAAACAGAATGTCCTGCTGGACGGAAATCGTCTGTTTAAGGAATTCAAAGGTGCGTTGACAGAACAATACGTTTTGCAGCAGCTTATAGCTTTCTGTAACCTGAAACCATACTATTGGACCAACAGTGCCAACACTTCGGAAATTGACTTTTTGCTGGACATCGGGAACAATGTGATCCCGTTAGAAGTTAAGGCCGAGGTCAACTTGCAAAGTAAAAGTCTAAAAACTTTCGCCGATAAGTACAATCCCATCTTGTCTGTTCGTTCCTCCATGTCGGACTATAAACACCAAGGGTGGTTATTGAATCTGCCCCTATATGCCATTGGGAATATCAAGTCTTTCAGCACAGACACATGACAATAGTCGCTTAGTCCCTTACGGACGCGAAGCGTCAATAAAAAACAAGAAAATCCACATTCTGAATACTGAATCCTGAATACTGAATACTTGCGGGCAAAGCCCGCATTAATAACTTATTAGCAAAAGGAATTCCGTATACAAGCCACACGCGCGGTCTCTTCCAATGCGTCCGCCAGATAATAGGCTTCCCGTAAAGTCTCCGCCACCGTCACAAATCCATGATCCCGGAGCACAGCCACCCGCAGATCCCCCCGAAACACCTCTGTAACCCTCTCAGCCAGTTCCGCAGACCTCGGCGTAATGTAATCAACATACCCCAATCTCTTGATACTGTGCCGTGCTTCCTCTGTCATCAAGGCCAGCTCTCCTTTTTCCAGAACATAAGCTGTTACATAAGCCGAATGCCCATGCACAATCGCGTGAATCTCCGGACGTGCGAGGTAGATGCCTTGATGAAACCCCATCTCCCCGGAAGGCCTTCCCCGGCCGGAAAGAACCTCCCCAAGATTGTTAACCAGCAGGAATTCAACCGGCACGATATCATCAAAAGATCTGTCGGTAGCCTTAATCAAAAAACCCCCTGGCCAAGAGACATTATTCTCTTTGTTCAAATACTCAGGAACCCGCACGCTGATATTGCCGCTCTTTCCTGTAACCAGCCGCCTCGCAAAAAGCCTGCGCCCTAACCAACACATCTCGCGGCGGGTGTTTCCTACCATTCGCCAAAACTCGCAGCCAAACCTGTTGTTGATCTCGTCGCTGACCCCGTCGCTGATCCTGTCGCTGCTGTTGACCCCGTCGCTGATCCTGTCGCTGCCGTTGACCCCATCTCTGCCCCCGTCGCTGCAAATCCCTGTTACCATTTTACCCCTCCTAAAGCGGTCTTCGACCGCAAGTATTCAGTATTCAGTATTCAGAATGTGGATTTTCTTGTTTTTTTATTGATGTTGTTGCAGCCTAAGCGACTAATAAGTTCTTAATGAAGACCCCTTAAGCTTGCAATAAAGCTCTCAATAAAGTTCCCAATAAAGCTCTCAATGAAGTTCCCAATAAAGTTCCCAATGAAGCTTCTACTAAAGCTTCCAATGAAATTCTATATAACTCCTGATAATTCTCTCTATGGCCAGTATCAATCAAAGCCAAACAATTGTCAACAGAGTTTTCTCCTTCTTGTTCTTTTCCGCAAGCCTCTTACGGGCAAAACCCGCTTTAACCATTTCTCCTTTTGATTATAATTAATAAGAACAGGGCTGAGGGGGTTCCTCTGCCCTGTTCTTGTTTCCTAACCACGAATCGATCAACTTGCCGATTACAATCCCGTCTTGGGTTCGCGATTTACACCGTATGCATAGAGATCGAAATTGTTTGTCGGCAACCTCCATGTCAATCCTACCGGATAGGCTCCTGTGGTTCCCAATGGAGTCTCGTACCAGAGTCCATTGAAAGCGCTTGCTACAAATGCCGAGTTATACTGACGGAGAAAGCCCAAGGTCGGTAATACCGCGTCGCTGTAATTCCCATTGATCGTATAGGTTAACACCTGTGTTATATCGGGATCTTCATTGTTGTGGAATGTGATCGCATGCAATGGGTAAGAATTGCTTTCCTTGAATTCTGAGCCGCCGGAACCGATGGGGGCGCCTCCTTCCCAATCCCCCGCAGCCGCGCCGCCATTTATTCTGCTGATATCCACACCCGAAGAAATTGTTATGATCCCGGCCCCTATAAACCACCCTGGGACCATTGGAAGACTAGGGTCAAGATGCGTCAAAGGGTCAACGCCCCCAATTCCTATACCGGCACCTCCGCCAAAAACACCGTTTTCGGCATCTCCCCCTTGAGCATTTTTAATAAAAACTGAGTCCCTAATCGTAATAGCGACAACATCACCATTAACCCCGCTACCGATTCCAGCCGCACCTCTCCCTCCAAAAGCCTCAATTATGCCCCCATTGAAATAGAGCTTTCCGCAATCGTCATCAGCGACATTTCCGATACCTGCGGCTCTGTAACCGCCAACAGCGCTGAGACTTCCCGTTCCTTCCACAATTAACGTCCCAAACATCCGCACAGTTAATCCGGCATAATCGTCTTCGGCAACAAGCGTGTTTGTGCCCGACAACGTTAATGTGACAATTGAATCGTCGCTGATTTCAAAAGGTGATGCGCTGATTCCCCCTGTTTTGGTGTCAATGGTTGCGTTTTCAAGCATAATCTTGCATGTCACATTACTGTCAACAAGGACAGAATATAGAGTCGCACTGCCGATTATCTTGATTTGGTTTGTTGGCGGAATGCCGCTGACACTTCCGCCACCGTAGATCACTTCAATGTTGCTGCCATCCGGCTGAATGGTAATTGAGCCTTCGCTAATATCAAAAACGTATTCTCCCGGAATGCTGGCGGCCAGAACCACCTTGGGTGCCGGGCTTAATGAAATTGCGAAGACGAACAGCAAAGTTAGAACTTGAACCGACCAGAATCTTTGAATCGGCTGTTTAAAGTTATGCATATAGCAAGTTCAGGCCCTTTCTGCTTTTTTACAATCCCATCTTGGGTTCGCGATCCACACCATAAGCATAAAGATCTGTAATCGATGTCAGTCTTAAAGCAATCCCTATCCCGTGTGCTCCGGCGAAGCCCAGTGGTGTTTCGTACCAGAGATCGTCAAATCTGCTTGAAACGAATGACGGGTTATGCATTTGGACGAAACCCAACGTCGGCAAAACCGCGTCGCTCTTCTTATTGCCGTTGATCGTGTAGGTCAACGCCTGCATGATATCAGGAACTTCATTGTTGTGGTAAGTGATTGTGTGCAAATCGTAGGAGATAGCATCCTCGTCATCCCCCCCACCGGTACCCACAGCCGCACCTGCCGTCCATGTGCCGTCAGCCGCGCCACCTTGAACCCGAGCCAGATCTATCCCGGAAGAAATAATAATGGTTCCTCCAGTCGAAGAATAACCGGGTGGTGTGACAGGTCCCCCTGAACCGCCTTTTCCGATACCGGCACCCCCACCAATATCATCGGCAGACGAAGCGGTCCCGCCTAAAGCACTTTTGATGAAGGCTGAATCACTGATATAGATTAATGTAAAATCTCCGTAGAATCCGGAGTAATCACAGGATCCTCCACCAATACCGGCAGCGCCGATGCCACCGATTGCTTCAATAATGCCGCCGTTGATAAAGATTGTGCCTGTATCTTCTTCGAATTCACCGCCGATTCCGGCACCTCCCGGACCGCCTTCAGATTTGAGGCCTCCCGGGCCATCGATTACAACCATTCCATAATTTTCTACCAATAAACCGGCGTAATCTGCATCGGCAATGAATGTGTTCTGGCCTATCAGATTAATATAGACAGCTGTATCGTCCGCAATGTGAAAGGGGGCGACACCCATTCCACCTGTCCTTGTGTCGATACTTACGTTGTCAAGGGTGATGTGACACCTGACATCATCCGCAATATACACAGAGTATACTGCTGTGCTCCCGATAATTGTGAGCTGATCTTCGGTCCCGACAGTTATTGTCCCCATGTCATAGGTTACATCAATAAGACCGGGCCCACCATCAACAATCGTAATATCACCCAAGCTGATATCGAATATTAACAGGGTGGGATCACTTACCGCTTCTGCCGTCTGTGGCATGAGTCCAATAATAACCGCCATGACGAACAGAATCATCAATCCTTTAATCGCCTTGGTACCATGCTTCGTGAATTTGTTTTTGCTCATTTCAAAAACCCTTTCTTCTTGTAATAGTGAATCCTCGTCTGTTCTATAATGAGCCTGTTCGAGGATTTTTATTCCTCAATCTTCCTAATTTTTCAGCCTTTTCGCCATCTTGTTGCATGCCTGCTGTTGGCAAGCTCAAGAAGACCGCAGATCCGTACTTTGCCGTTCGTGATATATGTTTCGTGCGCTTCGTGGTGCGCTTCGCGACACGCGTGAGCTCACGGCCCGAATGCCAAAAAGAGCTGTTGCGCTTAGCGCAACAGCTCTTTGCTCACTATCTGGCAGCGACCTATTTTCCCGCGAAGTATCGTCGGCCCTGGAGGTCTTAACTACCGTGTTCGGGATGGGAACGGGTGGGACCCCTCCGGTATAGCCACCAGATCTGTCTGAGAGTTCCTGGTTCGTGATTCACCGGTTCGAAAACCGCGATCCGCGTATTCCCTGTTCTCTCAAAACCGCATAATTCAAGTCATTCATCGGTTTGGTCAGCCCTCTCACCGTTTCACCCTTTCGCGATTTCCACCCTTTTTGAGCTTCTTTCTCTCCAGCGTTCACCGGTTCCCGGGTGCAGCCTTTTTGGATTCTTCGCACCTCACATTTCGAACTCCGTTTCTCGATTTTCGATTCTCGATTCCCGATTCTCGTTTCTCGATTCTCGTTTCTCGATTCTCGTTTCTCGATTTTCGATCAAGGTCAAGACCTCGACCTATTAGTACCGGTCCGCTTCATACGTCACCGCACTTCCACTCCCGGCCTATCTACCTGATCTTCTTTCAGGGGTCTTACCAGATTAACTCTGTGGGAAATCTCATCTTGAGGCTGGTTTCGCACTTAGATGCTTTCAGTGCTTATC
>WRJI01000101.1 GCA_009778595.1 Peptococcaceae bacterium
CCCTGTCTCAAAATATTCTTTGTAATAGGGCTGGTCAATTGGCAATGGATGCATTATTATTAGGGTGCATGAAGTTTGGATTTGGCGGAGAGCAGAGCGCGTTAAACTCTAAATGCTCTCCGCCAGAGTTCATGCATTTTCTTTATTAGCATACCTTAACCGTCAAGGATTGTGAAGTTTTCCGTTATGTATAGGGGTTACGTCTGCGCCCTGCTTCCGCCAAACGAAGTGAGCATGGACAGTAGGGTTGATGGAATCGAGAGCCTGACTGCCACATGGCCGCAATAAAAGTCGAAAGTTAAGGGAGGGGATATGGCGTAATAAATATCTCCTATAACCAGGAAAGGACGAAGGATTATCATGAACGAGTTTCTCAGCCAATTCAGTGGAATGAATTATAATAGGACAGGAGAATTTAGCGAGATGTCTGATATTCCAGATGCCTCACCTGCTTCTGATTCTGATTCAAGATCCACTTCCGCACGGGTATCCGAAAGAAGCGTTGGCATAATTGCGTCTGAACACGAGACAGAATTAGATCGTGGATACAATAAACGTAAATTAGTTAGATATGGGGTCATTGGGGGAACCGTCATCATGGTTGCCATCTTTCTATATCTCATCGTTAGTATCTTCAATCAGATCACTGTAAAAAACTTTATTGGCACATCCATTAATGACGCAAAAACCTGGGGAATAACCAACAAAGTATCAATTGAAATAGAATCGGTGTACAACAATGGGTTTGACAGCAATCATATAATTGCTCAAAGCCAAGATTCGGGTAAAAAAATCCGCAAGGGATCCGTCCTTGCTTTCCAAGTAAGCCTCGGGCCTGATCCTGAAGAGATAATTAAATTGCCTGAGTTCGAAAGCATGAATACGACGCAGATATACGCCTGGAAAGATATCAATAAAGCCAATAATGTTAATGTCATGCAGGAGAACAGTGATGAAGTGGAGATAAACCAGTTTATTCGCAAAGACTTCAGCAACCCATCCATCACCGAAGACAATTACACCCGCAAAGACGGGTTGTTGATCTATATGTCAAAAGGCCAGTTTGAAAAGAATATCACTGTACCCGATTTTCGAGGAAAATTCAAGAGGGAAGTTGACACATGGGCTAGGCAAAACAAAATCGATGTTGTCTATTTAGAAAACTCATCAGGTAATATCCCTAAGGATTGCATAATATCTCAGGAAATCGAAGTCGGCGTCAAAATAGCTCAAAACACGAAGATATCCTTTGTTGTTTCAACCGGCAAAGCGGTGATCATGCCCAACTTCAGTAAAATGACCAAGGAAGAGGCCACAACTCAAGAGGATATAAGTGTTACTGTCAAGACTCAATACAGCGCCACAGTGACCTACGGTAAAATGATTTCTCAGTCGGTCCCTGTCGGGCGGCAGTTTACTGATGAAACAGTCAAGGTATTTGTAGTATACTCCGAAGGGCGACCCTTTATGGACGACTTGGTAGGGAAGTCCGAAAAGGAGTTGCCGGCCTATTTCTATGATTTTACTAGCAAAGGGGCTGCCATCACCTACAACATTACCTATGTAGACTCAAGTGAATCCAAAGGACAGGTGACATGGATGTCTATATATAATCAGTATGTGGAAATGAACACTTGTGTGGAGATACGGGTGAGCAGAGGAAATCTGTCTGTTAATTTGATAACTGAAGGTTCATAGTTGCAACGCTATTGATTATTTTTGTATCGCTCAGTTGTCAAAGTAAGCGCAACCTGCAGTTGCGTTTACTTTGACAACTGAGCTGTTCTTTCCCGGATCCCGGATTTCAATTCTGATCCCTGACTTCCTGACTTCTTGCGGTTGTAGGCCGCGCTGTGCTACTGCTCACCAAAAACTTGCATAGAAAACAAGTTTTTGGTGAGCAAGTATTCAGTATTCAGTATTCAGAATAGAGCCAAAAAGACAGTAGAAAACCAGAGACAGATGAATACTGAGTTCTGAATACTGGATACTAACAAGGCTGAAAGCCTTGGGTTGTGGGCGAAGCCCACCCTGTGGTATACTAACAACGGGTTACGCTCGCAAGGTGGTACAACCGAGAATCGTCCTCAGGCCGATTCCTTGGTTCGTGGTCGGGCTTGAGGCTTGAGGCTTGGGGCTTGGGGCTTGGGGCTTGAGGCTTGAGGAAGAGGAGAGAACAGATGTCTCAACAATTACCTGTAGGTATGGATAATTTTGAAAAAATCCGCCAAAGAAATTACTATTATATCGATAAAACATCATTCATTCGAATCTTGTTGCAGAATTGTGGCGAAGTGAATCTCTTTGCCCGACCCCGCCGTTTTGGGAAAACCCTCAACATGAGCATGCTTCAAGCTTTCTTTGAGGCCGGTAAAGATCAGCGCCACCTCTTTGCCGGGCTGGAGATTATGAATGAGAAGGATCTCTGCGAACGCTATATGAACCAATATCCTGTTATTTCCTTAAGCCTGAAAGACGTGGAGGGAAAGACTTTCGACGAAGCCCTGATGATCCTTGCCTCTCAAGTGGCTGATGAATGTGTACGCCTGTCCTTCTTGGCTCAAGACATGTTCGTTGATGAGGATTACCTTAGACTGTTCAAGCTGTTGAAGGCACAAAGAGCCACGCCACAAGAGCTGGCAGGCAGCTTGAAGACCCTCACCCGGATGTTAGAGGCGCACTATGGACATAAGGTTATCCTGCTCATTGACGAGTACGATGTTCCCTTGGATAAGGCCTTCCACAAAGGTTACTATGATGATATGATTACTTTTCTTCGAATTTTTTTAGGTCAAGCGCTTAAAACCAACTCATCTTTGGAATTTGCTGTTGTGACAGGGTGCCTCCGCATTTCACGAGAAAGCATCTTTACAGGCGTCAACAATCTGTTCATGAACACCATTACAGATAAGGAATACGAAGAAGAATTCGGTTTTACCGATGAGGAAGTCCGAGGTATGCTGGACGACTACAAGCTTTCGTCCGTTTATGATGACTTGCGTGAATGGTACAATGGTTACCGTTTTGGCGATACTGATATTTACTGCCCTTGGGATATTATCAATCATGTTGCCAAACTCAGAAATAATCCCGGGATCCGGCCCCAATCTTATTGGAACAATACCAGCTCCAATGACATGGTTAAACGCTTTATTGACAAGGCGGATAGCACCACCAGAAACGAAATTGAGGATCTCATCGCCGGTAAATCCGTGCCAAAGGTCATCAAAGAAACCTTGACTTATGGAGAACTTGACAACAGTATTAACAACCTCTGGAGTGTGTTGTTTCTTACCGGTTACCTCACAAGAACCAAGAACCCTATGGGCTTGGCATCTGAACCCATCGACCTAATTATTCCCAACCGCGAAGTGTGCGAAATCTTTATTGAAAAGATTCGGGACTGGTTTGCGGAAAAACTTATTGATGACGAAATTCAGAGGGAGCTCCAACGGCTTTGTCACGCTTTTTTGGACGGAGATTGTGATGTGATAGAGAAGATACTGACGAATCAGTTGCGCACCACCATTAGCTACTTCGATAATTATGAATACTATTACCATGGCTTCCTCATAGGGTTGCTCCTTGGATGTGGCAGTATTTGGAGTATTAAATCCAATCGAGAATCAGGGAGCGGAAGAAGTGATCTTCTTATCGTGACTAACGATGGTTCTATGGGGCTGGTGATCGAGATCAAACATGCCAGGAAACAGGAAGATATTCATGTATTGACACAAGATGCTCTGGATCAGATCAAAAACAGAAGCTACGAGGACGCTTTCATGGGAGAAGGAATTCAACGCCTGAGATCATATGGGATAACTTTTTGGAAGAAAACCTGTGAGGTGAAGTCAAGGGATATCGCGTGACCGGTTTCAAGAGAAGTGTGAAAAAGAAATCGTGGAGTAAAAGGGGAGAGACGTGTGCTGGAAATACGTATTCATGGGTATGGCGGACAGGGAACGGTGACTTTGGCTGAGCTTGTGGCTTATGCCCAGTTGAAGGCAGGTAAGTATGTTCAGACGCTGCCTTTTTTTGGAATGGAGCGGCGCGGGTCGGCTGTGAGGACGGCTATGCGGGTGTCTGACGTGGAGATTATGTTGAGGAGTCAGGTTTATCAGCCCCATTTTTTGGTATCGTTGAGTGACAGACTTGTGCCGGTCGCTTTACAGCAAGGGTTGCATCCTGAAGGTGTGATGCTGGTGAGTTGCGGTCAAGGTGCGGGGGGGAAAACCGAACTGAACGGGCGTGAGGTTCCGACGTGTTGTGTGGATGCTTGGGGGATTGCCCGAACCCATAGTCTTTTGCTGATGGGTCAGCCCCTGATTAATGTGCCTATGTTTGGTGCGATGGCGAAGGTTCTGGGGATGTCGGAGTCGTCTGTGGCGGAGAGTATTGCGTATAAGTGGCCGACTCATAATGAGGCGTCTGTGGAAGCGGCTTTGCAGGGGTATGCCGAGGTGCGGGGCACGGATGGGTTGCCTTTTGTCCCGGCATGGGAAGGGAGGTTGCCGGTATGAATGTGCATCCGATTTCGTTTCCGCAGAAGGGTGTGTCGGGACAGACCGGGTCTTGGCGTATGGAACGGCCGGTGCTGAATAAGGATTTGTGTACATCTTGTTTGTTCTGTTGGGTATTTTGCCCTGAGGCGGTTATTGATAAAGAAAGCCTAAAGATCGATTATACCTATTGCAAGGGGTGCGGGATCTGCGCTTCGGAGTGTCCGACCCATGCGATTGTTATGGAGAAGGAGGTGTCGTCGTCATGAGTGAGCGGTTGTTGGAAACGGGGTGCCATGCGGCGGCTTTGGCTGTTCGCAGCGCCAGGGTGGACGTGGTGGCGGCTTACCCGATTACTCCTCAGTCGAGCGTGGTGGAGACTGTGGCTTCGATGGTGGAAGAGGGGACTTTGGATTGCCGGTTTCTGCCTGTGGAGGGGGAGCATAGCGCGATGGCGGCTTGCGCGGGTGCGATTGCCGCGGGGGCGCGGGTTTTTACGGCGACCGCTTCCCAGGGATTGCTTTATATGCATGAGGTTTTGCATATGGTGGGGGGCGGCCGGTTGCCTATGGTGATGGCCAATGTGAACCGGGCGGTGTTTCCTCCTTGGGCGTTGTTGGTGGATCATCAGGATTCGCTGTCTCAGCGGGATACGGCTTGGATGCAGATGTATGTGGCTTCGGTTCAGGAGATCTATAACGCGATTATTCAGGGGTTCCGAGTTGCTGAAGGGGCGCAGTTGCCTGTGATGGTTAATTTCGACGGGTTCATTCTTTCGCATTGTGCGTCGGGGATTACGGTGCCGGATCAGGAGGCTATTGACGCGTTCTTGCCGCCTTATGAACCTTTGTGGCGGCTTGATCCGGCGAATCCCAGCAGTTATGCCAATGTGACGGCGACGGAGTATTATGGCAAGCACCGGGCGGCGATTCAGCGGGCCCATGAGGCAGCGAAACCGTTGTTTATTGAGGCTGCGGCGTCATATAGGGATCATACAGGTATGTGGGACGGGGATCTGCTGGAGTTGTACAAGACGGAAGATGCGGAGGTTTTCATTGTCGCTATGGGGTCGATGGCTGCGGAGGCGAAGCTGAGCGCGGACGCGTTGCGGGAGCGCGGTGTTAAGGCCGGTGTCGTACGGATTCGTGTTTACAGGCCTTTCCCGGTTGAGGCGCTGGCGGAGGTGTTGCCGGAGGGTGCGGCGGCGGTGGTGTTGGAAAGGAACTATTCTTTTGGTCTGAACAGCGGAATTCTGGCGGTTGAGCTGAAATCCGCCCTTTATGGCAGAAAAAATCTTCGGATCTTTGACCGGGTTATGGGGATTGGTGGGCAGGATCTGACTTGGGCGTATATGGCTCGCGTGGTTGAGGACGCGATTAACGGAAAGGAGGCGACTTCATGGCAACACGAATAAAAGATCTGCCGGCAGATGAGATCGTTTTGTCAGGCAATGGGGCTTGCGCCAGTTGCCCGTCCACGTTAGCCTTGAGGATCGTGGGCAAGGCGTTGGGATCCAATGTGGTGATGTTGTTGACGCCTTCGTGTACGGTGGCCAGCATGGGGTTAACACCTCAGATGGCTTTCAATTACCCGGCGATGAACGTGTGTTTCGCTACGGCGGCGAGTTCGGCGTCCGGAGTGATGTATTCCCTGGAGGCTCAGGCGATGAAGGGGCGTTTGCAGGGGGAGTTGCCTACGGTTATTACGTGGACCGGGGATGGGGGCACCTATGATATCGGGTTCCAGGCGTTGTCGGCGGCGGCGGAGCGGAACGATCATTTCATCCATTTTTGTTATAATAATGAGGCTTACAGCAATACAGGGGTTCAACGGAGCGCGGCGACGCCGGCTTTTGCCGCGACAACAACAACACCGGGCGGCAAGGTTGAGGCCAAGAAGAATATGCCTTTGTTGATGTTGGATCATCGTGTGCCTTATATGGCCACCGCTTCCTTGGCTTATCCGGCTGATTTGTACGACAAAGTGGTTAAGGCGAAGAGTGTTAAGGGGTTGAAGTATATTGAGATTTTTGCGCCTTGTTATCCGGGGTGGCGGTTTGAAAGCAAGGATATGATTAAGTTGGCGCGGTTGGCGGTACGAAGCGGGGTAAATCTGCTTTGGGAGGCGGAGAATGGGGCGATTACGCGTTTCAGCCATCCGACCAAGGGGCTGGTGGAAGGGAGTTCCCAACCTCGGGGATTGGAGGAGTATTTCGAGGCCCAAGGGCGGTTCAAACATGTTATGACGCCGGAGAGGAAAGAGGCGTTTCTAAGTGGTGTGGAGGCTGAGATCCGGGCGGAGATGGATCTGTTGAGGGGGAGACAGGTATGAAGAATTTTCTGAAATGGGTCGTCTGCGTAGCGGTGTTCTTTTTGGCATGGTATTTTTTTGGGGATGTCGTGCTCGCGAGCGGGGAGTATGCGTATGCGGGTCTGTTCGCGGCCGGAACGGTGCTTTGGCTTGTGAACATTTGTCTTAGACCGGTTCTGAAGTTGTTGAGTCTGCCGATTAATCTGGCGACCCTTGGTTTGTTTGGGCTTATTGTGAACGCGCTGATGGTGGAGTTGGCGGCTTGGGTTGTGCCGGGGATGGCTATTGTTGGGGTTAAGGGGTTTGTGGTGAGCGTTGGGATGGCGATTCTGGTTTCGGTGATGAATATGTTGGTGGGGAAGAAGTAAGATTATCGTAAGATTATGTGCCCATATGTGAAATGCGGCTTGAATTTGTCCTTCAGTTATGGTAAAGTCGGGTATGGATTACCCGACTTTTTGGCGAGTGTGGCGGAATTGGTAGACGCGCTGGTCTTAGGAACCAGTCCTTCGGGGTGCAGGTTCGATTCCTGTCACTCGCACCAACAGTAAGTCAAGCCCCGGCTTTAGCTTTTTCTCTCCCACCCAAACCTGTATCGAATTATAAAAGTTATAACAGGCAACCGAAAATTGGTTTCCTGCCATATTGAAGCAAAAAATAATTAAGGACTTTGGCAATCTTTAAAAAATTTCAATGAAATTATTCTATCAACAAAGCCGTCGCAAGAAAGGATAAGTATCCATGGAATTCCATATGCCGCTGCGACTTTGCCGCGCGGGTCATGGGTATAGATACTGACGCCCTGAGCGGCAGATTCGGCGGCACGTACGGAGACAGGGATACATTCATTGAAGATGCGGATTCTGTCACCATAAGTGTCTTCTACAAGAGAAATGATTTTCCGAGTAAAGTTTGCCCTGCGGTCAACCATGGTTAACAATATACCGCCGATGGACAATGTGGGGTTGATTTGCCGCTGTATCTGCGCGATGTACTTCAATTGCCAATTCAAGCCCTTTCGCATCAAGATATTTGGGTATTACAGGAATAATCACACTGTCAGCGGCGGCAAGCGCGTTGACGGTCAGGAGATCAATCTTTGATGGCGTGTCAATGATAATGTAGTCATAATGCGGTCGTACTTTGCTGATATACTGCCGAAGCACAGATTCTCGCCCGATGAATGGTGCGAGTGCAACTTCGATGCCTGTCAGACTGTTGTTTGCGGGGAGCAAGTCAACGCCTTCTGCGTGGTGTACCAGCCCGTACACAGGGTCAAATTCAGTTTCGGTAATGATATTGTTCATCACTGTTGCGAGCGTAACCGGAAGTTTGTCTGCGTCTTTTACGCCGAGACTGATGGTTAGTGAGTGCTGACTGTCGGTGTCGATTATGAGTGTCTTTTTGCCTGCGCGGGCAAGACCGAAACCGAGGGTCGCGGCTGTTGTCGTTTTGCCAACCCCGCCTTTTCCTGTGCTGATAAAGATTGTTTTGCCCATATGAATTTCCTACTCTTGATTCCGGGGCAAAACATTTAGCGTTAATTTAACGTTGGATTTTTAAGGACGCGAAATCGCCCCTTTTTTTGTTTGGGAATGGAATGAAAAAGAATGATGATACCCCGCGAGTGACTGAATTTGCAGGATTTTGGATTTAGTGGTATTATACTATAAGGACATGTAAGCACGTCGAAAATGATACTATAGAAAATGACGGAAGCCCCTTGGTTCAAGGGGAAATTAAATTGGATCATTTTATTCCTTAGCTATCAGCCCATACCTATAGCATTCAAATATGCTATCACGGGAAAAAACTCTAACCTTCGGTTTACCATTACTATTTCTATATGCAAGTATAGAGAATTTCGGTGGATCAAAACCAGCAAGATTAAAAGTCTCTTCGTAGACTATTTTTTTATCCTTAACAAATATTATCCCTGAGCTTAGATCCAAGTATTTCTCGTACTTTATGCCCAAGGCATCCTCGATTGCATCGTTAGACATCAATAGCCTGTACACCAGAGCTTCATCCCAATCAAAATCAGTCAAATCTGATAAGGCAACTTCAACGACCTTACCATCCTGACAATTTTTGTCAGCAAAAACCCTGACACTCTTATACAATTTGTTATCATCTCCACATCCGGCCAAAATCAACACCTCCAAAATCAAGATTAATGTGATTATCACTCTTTTTAACATACTAACCCCCATCTAAACTCAAACATTATCTTTATCATAATACTCGCTGTCGGGAGGAAAACCATTTGCATCTAGAGTGTCTAAAATCTGTATCGCTCGTTGATACTCTTCATACTGTATTCTCTGAACCACAATAATAAATCTCTCGTTATGGATTCTTACAACATTAAGTCCAACATTCTGAGCATGCAATATAACACCACGAGTAATCTCTTTCATAGACGGTTTGGTATATGCAGATTCATAATCCAGAACTGTACCTATCCTTCTACCAGTCTGTCCACAGATTTCTCCAAAGCCTGTATCTTCAGGCGGGCCTCTTCCAGGGTATGTGTTTTTGGAGCCTCTAATAATTCGTTGTCGGGTGGGATTTTCCCATAGAGTCGTTCCATCTCTTCCCTGTTGTCGTCAGTTATCACTATGCTTATCT
>WRJI01000102.1 GCA_009778595.1 Peptococcaceae bacterium
CCTAGAAGACACCCGGTATTCGTCGTCGGTTCTTCCTAGCATCATGTCGAAATACTTGCAATCCATTTAAGTGATTTGGACTGGACGGAGTACTAGGGCCAATCATACTTCAATAATTCATATGTGTCAAGGAAAGATTGCCTCCTGGGCCTCTGGGCGATTTCGGGCATATAGCATGTCTGGAATAAAAATGCTATACTCTTTAATAAAGGGGATTGCCTGAGGTGAGTTAATATGAAGATAAGCAATGACATAGTATTGGAGCAACACCAAAAGCTTATATTAACACCTGCGATGTTACAGAACATGCACATACTTCAGACATCGACTCAGGAACTGGAAGATTGTATACACCAGGAGCTGCAAGAAAACCCGTTTCTCGAAGAATATCACGATCAAGAGCGAAATGATAGATTTGATCTTCGGCAAGAACCTTCGCCTCATGATTATGTGGCTCAGCAACCAAGCCTTTATGAGCATCTCGACTTTCAATTGCTGCTGGAAACTAAAGACCATAAAGAGACCGCCATCGGCCGATACTTGCTGGGCAATCTGGATGAAGCCGGTTATCTAACGTTGAGTGTTGAAGAGGCGGCGACGAACCTGAACCTGGATGTCCCCGATGTGGAGAAAGTTCTGAGTTTGATTCAGACTTTTCATCCTCATGGTGTCGGTGCGCGAACCTTGGTGGAATGTATTTTGTTGCAGCTACAACATTATGGCAAAGATACCGAACCAATCAAAACAATCTTGGAAAATCATATTGAAGATTTAGCCAAAAACCGGTTGTCCAAGATTGCCGCAGTCCTAAAAATCTCCATTCAGGAGGTTCAGGAAGCCTGGGATTTGCTTCGTGAATTATATCCCAAACCGGGGCTTCAGTATAAAGGCGCTACATTGCCGTATATTCGTCCTGATGTGTTCGTTGTGGAAGACCAAGGTGAATACCATTTTATCATCAATGACAATGATTTGCCCAAGTTGCGGCTCAATCAAAAATATATTGATCTCATGGGTCGTCCTGAACTTCTCGCGCCGGAAACCCTGGATTATTTGCGCCGATATCTGGAGTCTGCTCTCAACTTCATTCGAAGTATCCAACAGCGTCAGATCAGCCTTCACAAAGTGGTCAGATGTATTCTGGATCACCAATACGCTTTTCTTGTATATGGTATTGATCGTTTGAGACCCTTGACTTTGCGTGAAGTGGCTGAACAGATCGCAATGCATGAATCCACGGTGAGTCGCGCCGTCCGCAACAAATATATTCAGACACCCCGTGGCCTCTATGAATTGAAATACTTCTTTGGTGCCGGGGTGGCAGGCCAAGGGGTTCATGAAACCAAAATCAGCACCAAGAAAGTGAAATACCTCATTGAACAGATCGTTGGTGCCGAAGATGCGACCTGTCCTTACAGTGATAATGCCATAGTTTCCTTTCTCCATGAAAAAGGAATCTGTATATCTCGCCGCACGATTGTGAAATACCGACAAGAGCTTGGTATTCCGCCGTTTTCTGCTCGTAAAAGGTATTGAGGGTTGTCCGCCGTGTTTGAGGTCAATGAGACCATCTGTGATTGGGGTGAGGCCTGTTAGCGGGAATTGTATTGGGAATTGTATGCTATGTGGAAAATGCGCCAGCTTTTCGATTCTGGACAGTTATCTTCTCGGAGGACGTGCCCTAGAGCCCCGGGAAGGTTACGGTCTTGCTGTTGATCTGGGAACCACAAACGTCGTGTTGGCGTTGTTTAACTTATCAACGGGAGAAGGGCTTTCACGCCACAGTTTCATGAACCCTCAGAGGGTTTTTGGTCCGGATGTTATCTCGCGCATACGTGCCGCCAACGAGGGGAATTTGGAAAAGCTCAGGGATTTGATAGCAGAAGCGTTGGCATCCGGTATTGAGGCGTTGCTGGATTCAAAAGGGTTGCTGTCGGACAGCGTTATTGATATTGTTGTGGCAGGCAATACGACAATGGCCTATCTGCTCATGGGATTGCCTTGTGATAGTCTGGGAGTCGCCCCTTTCGAACCGGCGTATGAACCGCCGGGAACCTATGGTTCCATGCGTATCGTCCCATGGCTTTCGGCATTTGTAGGAGGGGACATCACGGCGGGGCTGCTTAGTGTTTTAGCGGAAGGCCATAGGTGTTTTGTGCTCATGGACCTCGGCACAAACGGCGAGATAGCTCTGTATGACGACGGCAAACTGACTGTCACATCTACGGCGGCAGGGCCGGCATTCGAAGGGGCTCATTGCGGGACGACCAATCACGGCAACAGCGCGTCTACGGTGCTGGACAATCTTGCCCAATATGTTAACGACGGGATCATCGATAACAAAGGGCTCCTGCGCAAGGAGATTGCGTGCCATGGTGACGCGCTATTTTCCCAAAAAGATATCAGCGATCTGCAGCTCGCCAAATCCGCTGTCCGGTCAGGGTTTGAGATCTTGCTGGAAACGGCGGAGCTGGGTATCGAAGACCTTGATTCTGTGTATCTTGCGGGAGGTATCGGACAGGCGATAAAGGTCACAAGCGCTGTAACTGTGGGACTGTTGCCCGAAGCCATCAAGCACAGAGTGAAGCCTGTAGGAAACACGTCTCTGAGTGGCGCGGCACGGTTGTTGCTAGCGCCGGAGCGGTTGGGAATGGATATGGAATCAATGCGCAATGTGGCGCAGGAGATCAATCTTGCGAGACATCCGCGGTTTCAGGATTTGTTTATAACAAATATGTTTTTTTAGCCGAAACACTATATCGAGTCGTTTTGCGGGGAGGTGGAGGTCTATGATAAAAACGCAAAGGATCGACAAATGGGATTGACAGATTTCCTTTTGATGTTTGGTTATCGGGATGGTATGATCATGGAAGTCAGGACAGAGCACAAACGAATAGGAAGGGGGCGAGGGACTTGAAAGACTTCGGATCAGAGGTCCCCATGGTCAATACAGACGAATTGGCAATAGCCATCGCCAAAGGCGAGAACATTGAAGCGGTTGCATTGGCTCAGAAGCTTTTGGATCTTGGACTCGACCTGGAAACCATGGTTGAAGCCGGTCCCACCAAGGCCTTGGAATCCCTCAGCAATAAATGCAACACGGATGAGTTTTGTCTTTTGGAGATATTATTGGCGGGCCGGGCTATGATGGATGTAATGGAGCAAGTGGTCAGTCGGCATGCTGATTTCTCAGCCATGGTTGAGGCTCAGAACCGGCCGTCGTTTGTTTTGGGGACCATCAAGGGGGACATGCATGATTTAGGCAAAAATGTTGTGGCCATGATGTTGAAACTTGAGGGCTATCATGTTATCGATTTAGGAAAAGATGTGGAACCGGCAAAGTTTATTCAGGTTGCTGTCAAAGAGCAAGCCTCCTTTATTGGTGTCAGCAGTCTGATAACAACCACCATCCCGGCGATTAAACAAGTTCGCGCATTGGCGACTCAGGCCGGGTTGGATCACATCAAAGTGCTGGCAGGGGGGGCGGTTTTGCGTCAGGCAGAACCCCACCATCTCAATGTGGATTTTGTCGCCCAAAACGTTTTTCATCTCTTGCGCTATTTGCGAGGAGAATGTGGGGAGAAGCCATGAAGATGACGGGATTATCCAGATTAACCGAAACTTTGCGGTGGCGAACGACAGACCGTCGATGCTGTATGCCAATGGTTTTTGGTTATGCCGCAAATGCGGCAGGAATATCTCTGAAAGACGCCCTTACACAAACAGATGCCTTAGTCTCTTCCCAGATTATTGCCCAGAGGCTCTTCGGTTACGACGCTGTTCATGTATATGGCGGCAGCGTCACAGAAGTGGAAAGCTTTGGGGTGCCCCTTGTGTTTCCGGAGACCGACTACCCTTACATAGATCCGGACTACAAACCCGTGAATGAGGATGCCCTGGCGGATCAACCTTTGCCGGATCCAACCCGGCACGGCAGAATGCCATACCTCCTGAAATCGGTGAAGACTCTTCGGCAGGAGATTGGCAGGCAGGTTCCGGTGGTGGCGGTCGTGACCGGGCCTGTCACCGTGGGGGCTCAAATTGTGGGGCTGGAAACAATGTTGATGGGATTTGTTGAACAACCGGAGAGGAGTCGGCGTTATTTGGAAAAGATCTCGCTGTTGTCTCGCAATTTAGCGTTGGCTATGGTGGACGCCGGGGCCCATGTTATTATGATAATGGATCCTGTTTCATCTCAGAGCATTATGCCCCCGGAGGTTTTCCGAAGGTTTTCTTTGCCGTTGCTGCAAAACATTTTTCGAAGTTGTCGGGAAGCAGGGGTGTTAGCCTGCTGTTTGACCATCACCGGGAAAGTGGACGGTTTCTTCCCCCTCTATCCGGACATTGGCGCGGACATCGTCACTCTGGATTACGAGGTGGATCCGGCACAAGCTTTTCATCGGCTTCCCAATCTGGTTATTCAGGGAAATATCCGGCCGCTTGATTTTGTGGAAGGCCACCCTGACGATATCAAAAAGGAATGTAAGAATTTGCTTCATCTGGCCGAATCCCGACCGGGATATATCCTGGCTGCCGGCTGTGAGCTTCCTCTCAACAGCAAGCAGGCAAACGTCGAGGCGATGATCGGAAGCACTTGAATAATCGTATTAAAGGGGGGGAGAGTTATGCTCCAAGATGTCGGTAAAGAACATAT
Source organism: Peptococcaceae bacterium (assembly GCA_009778595.1). Lineage (GTDB taxonomy): Bacteria > Bacillota > Desulfitobacteriia > Desulfitobacteriales > Syntrophobotulaceae > WRJI01. The sequence continues at coordinate 4,655 of WRJI01000102.1, forward strand.
GGCAGCTCTGATCAAAATCAATAACATAACGGGATACCTGCCGCTGGATTTATGGGAGATCTTGAGAGTGATCGCCAGGGAACTGGAAGGACTCTTCAACCCGTATAAAACCTTTTTCTATTTGACTTTCCCGCGGATCGACGAACACTTGGAATCTTTTCCGCCGGGGGCCCAACCTTCGGAAGAATTTGCTCAAGAAGATTGTATACGGTTTTATGACGCGGCTGAAGAACCCTGCAGGGCAGTCACAGAGCAGTTGCCAGTATTGGTCTATAATGGTCGGACGGAGACCTGTCCCGCGTGCCGGCATAAAGGGGACATGCAGCCCCATATATGTGTTCCCCTGGTTTCCGGATCACAGGCTTTCGGAACCCTTTCCTTAATAGGTTCCGAGTCGGTCATATTAAACCGGGACCAATTGGAGCTTTTGCTGGCGTTGGCCAACCAAACAACAGCCACGATCCAGAGGGCCAGGCTGTTCGACCGTCTGGCCCGGGAAAAAGAAGCTCTGGCGCGTTTGAATGAACGCCATGAAGCATTGAACCAGGATCTGATAGGAACCATAGACCAACTCAAGACGACACAACATCAGCTGATTCTTTCTGAACGTTTGGCGGCAGCCGGACATCTGGCGGCAAATTTTGCCCATGAGGTTAACAACGCCACGGGGATTATTCTTTCTCGCCTGGAGTGTATGGATATGGAAGCTAAAGAAAAGGGACTTCTGGAAAATGTGCAGAAAGATATTGAGACGATCAAAAAGCATATCCGTCGCATCTCCCAAATTACTTATGGTTTATTGGATCTTTCCCGGCAATCCTTGAAGATCATGACGCCTGTCGCAATCAATGATCTGATTATGGAAACTGTTGATTTCTTGGAACGGCAGTTTTCCGACAACAATGTTTGTTTCCGTCTGCGGTTGGGGGAGGCGGCCTTTGTAAAAGGCAGCTTCGAGCATCTCCAACAAGTGCTGATTAATCTTTTGACCAATGCCCGGGATGCTATGCCCAATGGGGGTATGATTGAAATCGAAACGGGAGCAGATTTTAATAAGGGGATACTCACCGTTGATGTGCGCGACAACGGAATCGGGATTTCTCGAATCCATGTCGACCGGATTTTTGACCCGTTTTTTACGGTCAAAGAGAAGGGGGCAGGAACGGGGTTGGGATTATCCATCAGTTACAATATTGTTCGAGAACACGGCGGGAGCATTACCGTACAAAGCACAGAAGGTGAGGGGACGACTTTCACCATCACGTTGCCGGTTATTCTAAGTGCAGAGGAGATTTCAGCCACACCTTAATTCTAATGCGGGCTACACCCGCAAGTATTCAGTATTCAGGATTCAGAATGTGGATTTTCTTGTTTTTTATTGATGTTGTTGCAACCTAAGCGACTAAGGAGGATTCAGAACATGGCGGAGAAGAGACGGATTCTGGTCATTGATGATGAGGTTGATATGTTGGAGACCCTGGGTCGGCTCTTGGGGCGGCTGGGTTACGATTGCGCCACATTGACCGACCCCACCAAAACCGTGGAGGTGCTGACCGACCTGCGACCGGAGATCATCTTGACAGACTTGGTTATGCCCACACTTGGGGGACTGGAAGTGCTCAGAATGGCTCGTGAGATTCTGCCGGATACGCAGGTCATCATTATAACAGGTTTTGCAACAATAGAATCGGCTGTGAGCGCAATTAAAGAGGGCGCCTTCGATTATCTGTCCAAACCTTTTACTGTCGACCAGCTGGAAATAACGATTAAGAGAGCGGAAGAGAAATTAGATCTTGTAGCTGAAAATCAAAGCTTACGATCTCAGCTTAAAGAAAAATATGATTTTAGCAATATCATCGGGGCCAACGGCGGTTTGAGACATGTTATGGACATGGTCCGCAAAATTATCGCCAGCGAAATCAATATCCTTATCCTAGGGGAAAGCGGTTCCGGCAAAGAATTGATAGCCCGGGGTATTCATGCCAACACGAGCAGGAAAGGGCCTTTCGTGGATATTAATTGTGCTTCATTGCCCAATAATCTGTTGGAAAGCGAACTCTTCGGCCATGAGAAAGGGGCTTTCACCGGTGCTCATACCGGTAAAGCGGGTTTGATGGAAGTGGCCAACGGCGGAACCTTATTTTTGGATGAGATCGGTGAAATGAGCAAAGAGCTTCAAACCAAACTCTTGAAGGCTTTGGAACAACGTTCTTTCCGGCGGGTAGGGGGAACCAAAGAAATCCACGTGGACATAAGAATTCTGGCGGCCACCAACCGGGATCTCGAAGAAGCGATTATTCAGGGTACGTTTCGAGAAGATCTCTATTATCGCCTCAATGTTATTTCTATCCATTTACCACCCCTGCGGGAGCGGGTTCAGGATATTCCTTTGCTGACGGTTTTTTTTCTGCGCCAATTCGCTGAGCACGTGGGAAAACATCTTCACTCGGTGACTCCCGATGCCATGGAGCTGTTGCAGCAGTATGCTTGGCCGGGCAACGTGCGGGAACTGAAAAACGTTATTGAACGCGCGGTGGTTCTGTGTGAAACGGAGACGATCACGGTTGCCGATTTACCGGAACGGTTACGCAAAAAAGGTCGGTATCCTTTGCATACGGTTCTCAATCCGGATATTCCGTTTCACCAGGCGAAGAAAGAATGGATTGAGAGTTTCGAAGTGGCTTATATCAAGAAGCTGCTGGAACGCCACAATGGCAACATTTCTGATGCTGCCAAGGCATGCGGGGTGGATCGGAAGACCATTCACAGGTTGTTGGGGAAGCATGAGATTGAAGCTTGAGTACTTTGCGTTTTGCAGTTGGGTGGTTTGCGGCTGCAATGAGGGGTTGGGGGGAGCCAGATACCACATGGGCTCGTAACAGTCCTCAGGTAGGGTTGGGCTTCGGGAGGGGACAGGCACCACGTGGGCTCGTAACAGTCCCTAGGTAGGGTTGGGCTTCGGGAGAACCCAAAAGCCCGCACATTTATTTCCCCATTTCAAGGGCTACATCAGGCGGGAGATTGGGTTCTCCCTCTCTCCAACCCTACCTAGGGCCTCGATTTTCCGTGTTCTTATGCTTTCTGTATTCCCCCGAATTGCAGTTTTTTTGGGGATTGTGCCGGAATCATTGCCCGAATTTGAGGTTCAGTTGTTCTCGCTAAGGCGTGCCCGCAGTTCCGCGACGAGCAATGCTTGCTCCGCAAGTGCCGTATCTTTTTCCGAGACACCTTCCAGCCACTTTTCGCGCTCAGCCTTTTCGCCTTCGGCCCTGCCGGTGTCTCTTGCCCATTCTTCGCGGCTCTCATTATCCATTCGCTCCTTCTCGTGGGCTTCGTAGAGAAGGCGGGTTCTTTCATCTTCGGATAATTCCATGAGCCGTACAACGGCTTTCTTGATTAAGGGATCTTTGTTGGCTACAGCTTCCAATTCGATCTCTCCTTCCGCTCTGATAAGTCTCATCCATTAAACGGACAGGACTTGAGCATTGTCATGACCGGCAAGACTTCGATCAAATCCGACAAGGATCGCGACGGCTGGCAGGACTACCCGATCGGCAGCATCGCCGACTTGAGCGGCAACAGGCTCGACTTCGAGCGCCAAGGCGACGTACTGACCGCCATCAACGAATCTGCTGGCGGCGCATCGAGTTCAACATGCTTGACCCCGAAGGCGGCCAATGGGCCCAGGAATGGGACGCCCACGGCAACCTCATCCGTCAGGTCACGCCCGGCGGCGCGGCCACGCACTACGAATACAACGAACAAGGCGACCTGCTGCACGTCACCGACCCCGCCGGGCAGCGCACCACGCTCGATTACGACCCCCTCGGCTTCCTGGCCGGCCTCACCGACGCAAAAGGCCGGCGCGCAGAGTTCCGGCACGACACGCAAGGCAACCTGCTCGTCAAACAACTGGCCAACGGCGACGCCACCCATTACCGGTACGACGCCAAAAACCGGCTGGTGGAGAGCGTGCTGCCGGACGGCAAGCACATCAAGTGCAGCTACGACCCCGAAGACAACCTGACCCGCTACCAGGATGAAGCCGGGCGCGAAACCCTCTTCACCTATTATTGCCAAGGCAGCCTGCAAAGCCGCACCGACCCCGACGGCTCAAAAGTTGAATATATCTACGACACCGAAGAGCAACTGATTGGCGTCTCGAACCAGAAAGGCCAACGCTGGCGCCTTAAGCGCGACGCCGCCGGGCGGCTCATCGAAGAAATCGATTACTGGGGGCAGTCCCGGCAATACGAATACGACCCCGCCGGATACCTCACCCGCAGCACCGACCCCCTCGGCCAAGTTCTCACGATCACCTGCGACAAGCTGGGCCGCATCGTCAAAAAGCAAGCGTCAGGAGAAGAAGGAGAAACCGAGACCTATCAGTACAACAATCGCGGCCAACTGACCGAAGCCAAAAACCCCTCCGGCAAAAT
>WRJI01000103.1 GCA_009778595.1 Peptococcaceae bacterium
GGACTACTGACCACTGACCACAGACCACGGACCACGGACCACGGAGGTTGCCTCTCATGAAATTGCTCAAGAAAACCGTCAGGACCTCCCTCATAATTGTCATCTGCGTCATTCTCATCATGGGAGGCGTGCTTTTCGCGGATGGTTACATGCTCTATAACGAAGCCAAGAAAACAACGGGTGTATCAACAAATATAGACGCCAAACGCTCTTTGCCCAACTACTCGCAGATCGACGAATTGCCTCAATACTTCCTTGATGCTGTTGTCGCCGTAGAAGACCACGGGTTCTACGAGCATGGCCCTGTTGACTTCTCGTCCATCGCCCGGGCTCTTTTCGTGAACCTTAAAGATATGAGCCCCCGGGAAGGAGGCAGCACCATCACACAGCAAGTTGCAAAGAACTTGTATTTCACCCAGGAAAAATCCATCAAACGAAAAATCGCCGAAGCTCTTATGGCTATAAAACTGGAAAACCTCTACACCAAAGATGAAATTCTGGAACTGTATATTAACACCAACTATTACGGCAGCAATTACACCGGTATCAAAGATGCCTCGCAAGGTTATTTTGGTAAGGATCCCGGTGGGTTAAACCTGTATGAGGCCACCTTGTTAGCCGGTATACCGAACGCCCCCAGCGTCTACGCCCTCAACAGCAACCCTGAACTGGCTGCCCAACGCCAGCAACAGGTTCTTGCTCAAATGGTTGAATATGGATATCTCTCCCAGGAAGAAGCCGACGAGGTTTCCAATCACCGGAACATATAAAGAATCATTTTTAATCAAAAAGCCAAACTACCACCAAAGGACATTTTCTGTTCACATCCGTTCTCTTTCATGTCCTAGTCATTCCATCCATAACTTCCGCCGATCCAAACTCACAATAACAAGGAGGTCCCCTCATGGCCGTGTCACGATCATTATGGTTGCAAAGCCCGCCCCGAAACTACTACCCTCCCTTGCAAGGAGACATAAACACCGATGTCTGTGTCATTGGCGGCGGCATTACCGGTCTCACAACTGCCTTGCTCCTGCGCGAAGCCGGGATAGATGTTACACTGATCGAAGCCCGCGAAATAGCTTCAGGCACAACAGGCCATACCACAGCCAAAATCACCTCCCAACACGATCTCATCTACCATACATTAATTACCCGTTTCGGCCATGAAATGGCCGCCCAGTACGCAAACGCCCAACAAACAGCTATACAAGAAATTGCTGCCATGGTCGAACGGCATAACATCGAATGCAACTTTGAACGACAAAACGCCTATCAGTTCACTGAAGATCCAAAAGACAACCGGGCTTTGGAACGCGAATGCCAAGCCGCCCTATGTCTTGGCCTACCTGCTCAGATCATCGACAAAACAAAACTCGACAGCCTTAATCTTCCGTTCCGGCCCAACCATGCCCTCTGTTATACAGACCAAGCTCAATTTGATCCCGTCGCCTACACACGCGCTTTAGCTCAGGCATTTTGCGGTCTCGGGGGCCGACTCTTCGAGCAGACCCGCGCCCAAGACATTATGGCAGGAGAAGTCGTCCATAACACAGGCCGGATCTTTGCCACCCACATCATTGTTGCCAGCCACTTCCCCCTCCGCAACGTCCCCGGCTGGTATTTTGCCCGCCAATACGCTCACCGCTCCTATGTTATCGCTGTCCACGGCACCGAACCTTTTGCCGGCATGTGGCTCTCAACCAAAAAAAACGGCAAATCCTTCCGTCGACACAACAACCTCCTCCTTATCGGCGGCGCCGACCACAAAACCGGTCACCAACACCGCAAACCCCACTATGACCTTCTGCGTAAATCCATCGGAACCCTTTACCCCAACAGCCGGGAAGTGGCGCGCTGGTCCGCTCAAGATGGCATCACCGGCGACAGTATACCCTACGTCGGCAGTTACAGCAGCCTGCTTCCCGGCGTCTGGGTAGCCACCGGGTTCGCCAAATGGGGCATGACCAACTCCATGGCCTCCTCAATCATACTGCGAGATACAATCCTAGAGCGGGAAAACCCCTGGATGGACATTTTTTCCCCGAAACGCCCCACCACCATGAACGCCGCTTGGATCTCCCTGGGCCGGGTCGCCTCTACCGCCGCCAATTACACAACCTGGCCCCTCACCAAACGCCCTGTATGTACCCATCTCGGTTGTCGAACTCGCTATGAGGCAGAAGACGGCACCTGGGAATGCCCCTGTCACGGGTCACGATTCGACGCTGCAGGTGTTCCCTTAGACGGTCCTGCCGTCAAGAACCTCGATCCTGCCTCCCTAAGCCTCGAGCAGCTCTACGGCTTACCGGAAGAACGCCCCATCTTATAGCCGCTTTGGTGTCCGCACCATCAACGCAAACAAATAATTACCTTTTCCCTCTCCAAAAAAAGCACACCTCACCCTCCTCAGCGTAGAATAGAGAGTAGGACAAATACTAAAAATTCTGAGGAGGATACCCTATTGGATACCGAAACCATAACAAACGCTCTCTGGACTCCCAAAGACAACCAAATCATCTTTTACCCGGAGAGCGCCCGCAGAGCTCTGCTCGGAGCTCTCATCAACGAAACCGCTCACGCTGCTCACAAAGCCGACCTGGCCGCCAAACCCCTTGTCACGACCCCAAACTTTGCTAAAGAAGTCGATTGGCGGGTAGGCGATCATATCACAAGCGTCAAAGACCAATACGGCTGCGGGGCTTGCGCCTCCTTTGCCGTTGTAGCAATGATTGAAGCCATGGTATCAATTGAAAATGCCGGCAAACAAACCAACCTTTCCCCAGCAGATCTGCATTTCTGCTCAAATCACGGACCCAACTGCGAAGGTTGGCATGTGGAAAACGCGGTTCAACAGGCCCAAAAAAACGGTATCATCGACGAAGAATGCTTTCCTTACACCAACCTGCTCCAAACCATACCCGGTCGAAGCGCGCCTTTCGTCATACCCAAATGCGCCCGCTGCCGTGAGCGCACCTCACAAGCTGTGAGAATCCAAACCACAGCCACCCTTTACAGCATGACAGAACGCAAAAATCATTTAAGCAACATCGGCCCTTGCGTCGCCACACTCAAAGTCTATGAAGACTTTTATCACTACGGCGGCGACATCTACAACCACGTATCCGGCGACTATGAAGGATACCACGCTGTTCTGGTGGTGGGATACTCAGAACGAGGAAAGTACTGGATATGCAAAAACTCTTGGGGCTCGGACTGGGGGGACAACGGCTATTTCAAAATCGCTTTTCGGGAACAAAGCACCCGCATAGACGACTACCCATTCTACGGCGTTCAAAATATCGTCATGCCGACTCCGCCCCCCCCTCAAGAGCCTGCCAAAGGATTCAGGAACTGGCTGCGACGATTTTGGCCTTGATCATTCCTGATCATTCCTGATCATTCCTGATCATTCCTGATCATTCCTGATCCCAGGTTGATTTTTTCGGATACATTGCGTATTCTAAAAGAGAACAACATCTCACAAACACGAGGAGGAAACAAATGCCATACAAAGACTTTCAGAGTTTTCATAACGACTTTCTCAAACACACGGCTCGCTGGAAACCCAAAGATAATAAAATTGGAAATTACCCGGAAAAAACCCGCCGGGCCGTATTGGGGGCCCTCATTGACGACCAGGCACACGCCGCCTACAAAGCTCAGCTGGCGGCAACCCCACTGGTTGAAGTTGCCAAGAAATTCGCCCAAGAAGTCGATTGGAGACAAGGTACCAACCATATATCCAGCATCAAAGACCAATACGATTGCGGCGCCTGCGCCTCCTTCTCAGTAGCGGCTATGGTTGAAGCCATGATATCGATTGAGAAATCCGGACTCACCATTGATCTTTCCGAAGCGGATCTGCACTTTTGTTCAGGCCATGGCGCCACCTGCTCAGGCTGGACTGTCGAAGCCGCGATCAAACACGTACAAACACAAGGTATCACCGAAGAAGAAAACTTCCCTTACCAAAGTCTGCTCAGAACCCTTCCGGAGCAGCCCATTCCAACAGTCGTCCCCAGATGCATTCTCTCTCCCAACCGGGACGCCAAAGCCGTAAAAATCAGCACCTCAGTCAAGCTGAACAGCATGACAGAACGCAAGAATCATCTCACCAACATTGGCCCTTGTGTCGCCATGTTTAAAGTCTTCGAAGACTTCTTTTGGTACGGTGGCGACATCTATCACCACGTATCCGGCAGCTATGAAGGCAATCACGCTGTCCTGGTGATTGGATTCTCCGAACAAGGGCAATACTGGTTATGCAAGAACTCTTGGGGCCCGGACTGGGGAGACAACGGATATTTTAAAATCGCCTACAAAGAACGGGATACCTTATTTGACGATTACCCCTTTTACGGAGCCAAAAACGTTATTTTGCCACAAGATGCACAAGAGGAAACCAAAACAAACAAAGGCGTGCTCACATTTCTCCTACAATTCTTCCAACAGCTCCTACAGCTTTTGCCCTTTGTGAGGAAAAATGACAAGCCAAAATAACCCAAATAACAGCATAACGGTTGTCGTAGGAACAGCATTTGACCAGTGCTTTCAAGCCACGCCCTCAGCAGGGTATAGCTGGACAATAGACAATGTTCCCGCGGAAGTCCGTTTTCTTGAGAAAACCCTTATCCCGTCTGCAAGATATGCTCCCGGGGATCCTGCCACGGTGGTTTTCAGGTTCGAACCCCTCAGCGTTGGCGACTACGTTATCGTGTTCATGTACAAGCGACCTTGGGAAAAACTTGGCAACACTTTTACATTGGCCGTAAAAGTGTTGCCTGTTCATAATCCTTGACAAGATTTAGTGAAAATAATAGAATAGTCCCATGAATTGAATTAAGACGTCGGAGACGGAACCAAATGATCGTAACATTGGTATTTTCACAAGGGATCAATACCATAACCTTACCTGACGAAAAAATCGGGGTATTCTATCTGCATGATTCCTTTACGCCCGGCCCGGAGACCCAAATCGTCGTCATTGAAGGCATAGACGACGAGTGGATAGCCAAGCCCATCACAGATGTGTACATGAGAGATGAACACAATACCTTATACCCCTCCCTCACATTTGAACCCGACAAAATGTATACCCTATCCAAGGGGAAGCCCCGTGAAATCATGAAAATATTCACAGAATCTATGACCGCGAACCACCATCAATATGACAAGTATGCTATCGGTTACGATCTCAACGGTCTCACAACACTTTCCATCGGACGCCAAGAAAACAGCATCATCACCATCGACAGTCCATACGTTTCGGCCCAACATGCCCGGTTAGTCAAAGAACTCCCCGGTGATCCGCGATGGGTGATTTATGACGACGACTCCACCAACGGAATCTATGTCAATAACAAGCGCGTCACAGAGGCGGTCTTGAATAACGGAGATACCGTTACAATTGTCGCAGGGTGCCGATTCACCATAATCAATAACCTTATCGTCATCAACAACCCCTTCGGGAGAGTTCGTATATACACCAAGCTCCTGAGACCCATCGAAGAATTCCTCGCCGACGATTTGAAGAATCACACCGAAAGAAACGACGTCCCATTCCAATTCGTCCCGGAACAATACTTCAGAACCCACCAACGATCTCCGAGATTCTCCCCAACGTTCCCCAAACCGGTCTTTCACGCGGAAGGGCCGCCGGAGAATCAGATTGGGCAAGAAATCCCATTCATATTCACTTTAGGGCCGGCCATAACCCTAGGACTCGGTTCGGTAACGATGATGCTTTTCTCTGTCAGCACCGCAATGAGCCGAGGGGACATCCTCACCGCCACCCCCTCCATGGCTATGGCCGCAAGTATGCTGGCAGGTGTCGTTCTCTGGCCGATTCTATCCAAACGGTTCGACAAGAAACGTCGGCATACCAAAGAAGCCCTCCGCCAAAGCAAATATATGGAATACCTGAAAGCTTTCGATGCCAAACTCAATAAAGAATGCGAACGGCAGACCGAACTCCTAAATAAAACATGGGTAGATATAGGCGATAGCTTCAATCGTACGATTCAATGCCGGCGGGATCTCTGGGAAAGAGAACCCGGGCAAGACGACTTTCTCACCTTTCGTGTCGGAACCGGAACACGGCACCTGGACGCGGATATCAAATTCCCTTCGGAAAAATTCAGCCTTGAAGACGACAACCTCAGACAACAACTCCAAACAATGTGTCAAACCCCAAGACTCTTGAAAAGCGTTCCCATCACCATATCTCTCTTCGAAAACCCGATCAGCGGCATCATTGGCGATCGCCCGCCAACCGTATAGATGTCGATGTTGCTGACGTCAAGGTGTTTGCTGGTATCGGAAAACAGGGCCTGACGCCGTTTGAGCTCGCTCTGGATGGAAACGAGGGAGCGTTTCAGGGCGGCGCCGTCCAGATTGGTGATGATGCCGGCAGTATGGGGGAGCGGGGCGAAGGTTTTGGCCATGCCGCCGCCTTTGTAATCGATGAGGACGAAGGCCACTTCGTGGGGGTGGTAGTTGACGGCCAGGGAGAGGATAAAGGTCATGATGAATTCCGATTTTCCCGAGCCCGTCATACCCGCGATGAGACCGTGAGGCCCGTGAACTTTCTCATGGATATCCAGCTTAAAAGCGTCTCCTGTGGTGTTAATGCCGACAGGGGCTTGGAGGCTTTTGACGGGGTTGTTTTCCCGCCAGCGGGTCATGGGGTTGAGGTGTTCGATTTTGCCGACTTTGAACATGGAGAGGAAGGGGAAAAGGGCGGGAAGCTGGAAGGCGCCGACAAGGGAGTCGAGGCGGATGTTAGCGAGCTTGAGGGCCAGCTCGACGGCGAGTTTGTTGATCTGGCTATAAGTTATAGCCGTGTCGGGGGTTGCTTTAAAGTGTAGAACGTCCGATATGAAGGATGTTATGACGTTGGGGGTATTCTTATTGTAGTATTTGCCTGCGTATTGTTCGTCATATGTGATTTTGCCGGTGGTTCCTTCGGATATTTTGCCTGAGAGTTTCCTGGCGATTTCTCCGGAGAGCTCGCTTGTGGAGGCTCTGTTTGAATTGTACACGTCGACAACCAGGGTGCTTTCTTTGGGCAGGTTGGCCAGTTTGTCGTAGGCGGCGACAACACTCATGCGCAGGTTTTTCAGGCGACTGGTCTTTTGGGCGGCATATATTTGTTTGAGGACGTCGGTCTTTTGCGCGAGGGTATGACTGAGGGAGAATATGATGTAATAGGGACCGGGGTCGGTGTCCCTGTCGTTAATATGGAGGCGGCGATCGATTTCTTGTTGGAGTACGAAAGAGAGTTCTTTGAGTTCTTCTTCGGTGGAGGCGATGTAACGGAATGACCGGGTGTTGGTCCAGATGTGGGGAAGCCATCTGCCGAACCCGAAGGCGTCTTCTTCTTCAGGGGCATAGATTAAAACGATTTTGACATCGTCATAGCTGTAGAGAGCGACGGTTTTGATGAGTAACCTCGTGATGAAGTCGACAATTTGCCGGCGGTCGCCGATGATCCCGATAATGGGGTCTTCAAAGAGGGATACTGTGAGTGGTACGTTCATCAGGATTCTGGGGGTTTGACAGACAGAGCGGAGCTCTTGTTTCAGGTTGTCGTCTTCTAAGCTGAATTTGTCTTCGGGGTATCTGATGTCGGCTTCTAATTCTCGTTGACCTGTCCCGATGCGAAAGGTGAGGAAATCGTCCTGACCGGGTTCACGTTCCCAAAGGTCCCGTTGTTTGTTAAGGATGAGCTTGATGCAGTCGCTTATGTGGGGCCATGTTTTGACCAAGAGGGCGGTTTGCCGGGCGCATTCTTCGTTGAGGGTTGTGTCAAAGGTTTTGATGTAGTCTTTGTATTTGTTTTGGCGCAGAGTTTCTTTGGCACGACGACGTTTCTTATCGAAGCGATTGGATAATATGGGCCAGAGAACGACACCGGCCAGCATGCTTGTGGCCATGGCGATGGAGGGAGTTGCGGCGGCGATATCGCCGTCACTCATGGCTTTATTGATAGAAAAAAGGATCATAACGGCGGAGGCCATGCCCATGGTAATGGCCGGGCCTAATGTGAATAGGAATGGGGTTTCCTGACCGATCTGGTTTTCCGGAGGTTCTTGCGCGTTGAAGACGGGTTTCGGGAAATCCTGGGTGAATCTGGGGGATCGCTGGTGTGTTTCAAAGTATTGGTCGGGCTTGAAGCTGACGGTGTCTTCGTCCCGGTCTGTGTCGTCTGCGGGAACAAGATTGAGAAGGTTCTCGATAGGTTTAAGAAGCGCGGTGTTGATACGGACTCTGCCGCTGGGATTGTTCACGGCGAGGGTTTCACCGACGATAAAGAACTGGCAGCCGGCGACGATGGTGACCATGTCTCCGTTGGCGAGGAGCTCGGATTTCCCGCGTTTGTTATTGATATAGGTTCCGTTGGTGGAGCCCTGATCAGAAAAGCTCCAACAAGGGGAGGCTGTTTTCTTGGCGTGGAGTTCGGCATGATGGCTGGATACGTAAGGGCTGTCGATAATGATGATGTTGTTTTCACTGCGGCCGATACTGATGGTATCGAGGTTGCCGACAGAGTATTTGGTATAGTGTTGGCGGCCTGTGGTCACGGACTCTGTGTATATTTTCATGATGTGGCCGGGTTTGTTGGAGGATAGGGAATACATGGTGCCGGGCTTTAAAATAAGGGAGGGGACGGGGGTGTTGTTCTCGTCCAGCAAGGTTATTTTCCTATTTGATTTGACAACCCATGCGTCGTCTATACCTTCGATGGCGACGAGTTGGTTGTTGGGGTTGGGTGTGAGGGAGTTATGTAGATAGAACAGCCCAAGTTTTTCGTCCGGTAAGGTTGTTGTATAGATGCCTTGTAGAAATACCAATGTTACGATCATTTGTTAAAGGCTCCAATATATGATCTCCATTCTTGGTATCAGTTTATTATTTTTTGCACGTATTGTCAAGGATGCTTGCGGGCGTAGCCCGCATTCGTGGTTCTGTTAGAGAAACATCTTCTGAACTAATGCGGGCTACGCCCGCAAGTATTCAGTATTCAGGATTCAGTATTCAGAATGTGGATTTTCTTGTTCTTTTTTGACGCTTCGCGT
>WRJI01000104.1 GCA_009778595.1 Peptococcaceae bacterium
CATGATGCTAGGAAGAACCGACGACGAATACCGGGTGTCTTCTAGGAGGAGCTGACGAAGCAGCGTGTCGAAAGACGACGCAAGACATTAAGTGATTTTGGCTGGACGGAGTACTAGGTCTCTCCCAATACCTGTAATACCGCCGCTAAAACGGCCGCTGATACATCATCAGGGCTCTGCTCTCCGTCAATCTCAACAACCAATTGACCAGCCGCCTTGGCCTCCGCAGCCAAAACCACATACTTAGCAAAGATTTTCTCCAATAAATCTTCCTGTTCAAACAGTTCGACGTGAAACCTGCCCTCCTTGATCCGTTGCATACTAACAACCGGTCTAACTTTAATCAGCACCGTTAAATCAGGTTCGATTGCAGAAGCGTTGATCTGACGCAACCAAGAGTCGTCGAGATCAAGCCCCTGATAAGCCAGCGTCGACCAGAGATAGCGATCACAAAGCACAACTCCGCCGGCACACAAAACAGGCTGCACCTCCTGGACGAAAGCATCCAACCTGTCAGCCGCAAACAAAAGGGCCAGCGTCTCAGAATTTACCCCTTGCAACCGCCCCGCCAATACTTGGCGGATCAACGAGCCCACAGGGCCGGTACTGGGTTGTTTCGTTGTTTTTGTCTTACGTCCTCGTGACAATAGACTTTGGCTAAGACGAGAGATTTGCGTACTGATCCCCGATCCGTCAATCCCTTCCACCACAATGAAGAATCCCGGATAATGTTTCAATGCATTAATGCCATCCTAATATCAAACTTGAGTCATTACATTTTTATCATATCCCGGAGGTAAGGTCAACCCTCCAAGGTCTATTCCGATGGCCCCCCCTTGCGCATGACTTCTCATATGCCTGAGAACGGCGTCATCTTTAGCGACGGCATAGAACAAGATTATCTTCAATTCAATATCGGTATGGAAGTATCCATATCCGTAGCGGCCAAGAAAGGGTATCTGGTTGTATAAAAAAGAACGGTATATCGAAATTCAGGCACTGATTCGACATCAAATACCGAAATTCTACAATCCGCCAACCCCTGTCGTAAAATGACGAGGATTAATCACGGAGCTGTAACGGCTCCGTGATCCAACCCTCAAATATTTCAGTGCTCCTCATTCACCCAACTTTGCTCAACATACGCAGCTTGTCGGCCAGAAGTGCGATAAACTCGGAATTCGTGGGCTTCTGACGCTCGATATTCATCGAATATCCAAAGATCCTTTTCAGGGTCTCCATGTGTCCTCTTTCCCAAGCCAATTCGATAGCATGTCTTATGCCTCGTTCAACCCGACTTGGTGCCGTATTATACTTCTTGGCGATAGCGGGATAGAGCTCCTTAGTCACTGCCCCCAGCAATGACACATCGTCAATAACCATGAGAATAGCATCACGGATATACTGGTATCCTTTCACATGAGCGGGAATCCCCAGTTGATGCATGGTGTTGGTAACCTCAACACTCATTTTGACACCTTGGCCCGCAGGGACAACCGAAGAACAAACTGACGGAGCGTGGATAGGTGCGTTCTGGAGCTCATTATCCTGAGCCAAAGTTTTGATGCGTTTGATTAAAATATCAAGATCGAACGGCTTCAGAATAAAGTAATCGACCCCCATCATCATCGCTTGATTCGTTAGCGACTCATGCCCAAAAGCCGTTAACATAATAACTTTCGGCCTCGGCACCGACGCCCTGGCATTAACACGTTCAAGAACCTCCAACCCATCCAGATTTGGCATAACTAAATCCATGATTACAAGATCCGGGTCGTGCTTCTGGATCAGATCCCACGCATCCAACCCGTTGTAAGCTATCCCCGCCAAATACAACGAATCGTCCCGCTGGATGTACTCCTGGAGAATCTGGCACAGATTTCTGTTATCTTCCGCAATGACCAGTTTGATTTTCTTTGACATTCCATCAATCCCGCCTTATTTAGATTTTCCGACCAGAAAGTGTATCGGTATGCTTATTATAATCGAGACCCATTGTCGAATTCTTAAAAAATACCGATCAACAATATTCTATTTTCAGAAAAAAAAAAGGCTTGTACAAGCCGTTTGACCGAACATGAGAAAATCTTTTTTCGATTAATAGTACCAATCTCCTATATGGTGATTGTATTTTGTCAGTTAATCAACTCTGATGGCTTCTGAAGGACAATTGTCTGCCGCTTCTTGCACAGCGTCTTCGTATTCATCAGGGATTTCATTAACAACGGCACCCGCCAGCCCATCTTCCTGCATCTCAAAAACCTCGGGACAAATATCAGGACACAACTCACAGGCAATACATAAATTCTTGCTTACATCAGCATACATCAAAGGATACCCCTCCGTTTATTAAGTGATATCAGTATTGTACCCGACTGTCATCGAATCATACAGGACAATTCAAGTAAATTCTACGGGGTCGATCATACCATCATGTTTTAATGATCCTACAGATCTGCCACATCCCGCCGACATCCTTCACATCACAGAAATATACTCTGTTTTCCTTATCGCTGACAACTGATTTCCATCTCATTTTAACCAAATATCTATTGGGGACATCCGTCGCAACGATTGTTATACTCTGAATGCCAATGAGAGGATTATCCGCAAAAAGTCCGAACACTTCCCGACTCTCGGCACTGTCAAGAACCTCCTGTGTTAACAGATTCTTGGCTGTATCTATCTGCCTCAAATCAACCTGACGCCAGAAACTCCGCAACATCACCTCTGGCCGGGTTTCGGTCTCACTGGGACGCCCCTGAGCCATAGCCGTCACAGCCATGCCCCAATCCTTGAGACTCATAACACCCCCCCAAACAGCGCTTTGTGTCCATAACAAAACTCCCATGCAAACCAAGCACGAGAGCATAAAAATGAAATGTCTGTTCTTGTACATAATTTCCCCTCCTCATGATTCGGTATTTGATAGATGTCCAGCGCCTTGAATGACATCTATCAAATATCGATTTATCTTGTACTATCATAGATGGGAAATCATTCCAATATGACACGTCGTCCTTTTTTTAATGGAATATTTTCTTCAGAAACTTTAAAATCGGCTGTGGCAAGTGAACGTAATAGATCTTCAATTCATTTCCCCTCCTTTTTTATGTTCAGAACGCTATATAGGATAACTCTTCACAACATTCTCCAACTGCATCACCAATTTGACTTCGTCGTCGTTCTTGGCACTGAGATACAGTTTTCCAATGATGCCCATGATCATTTTTGCCACATCGTCCAACGCCAAACTATCTTTCATCGCCATCTTTTCACTCGTCTCGATCATGGATATCCCGAACTGGTGACCGGCCCCCTCTTTCATCATTTTGGTACAGGTCTTGCCCAACAGCTTCATAACGACTGCAGCTTCCTGAGTATCCAACTGTTTAACAGCATCAAGAGTCGTTGTCAAGCCTTGAACAATACGAGCGCTCAGACTTGCCCAATCTGTGTCCCCCACATCTTCCCCTCCTTACTCGCGCCTTTATCTATAGAATATGCTTCATATATCAGATCGGTTCATCTTCTTGTCGCTTATGTATACATGACAACTCGCGCGAAAATGCGGTTGTTAATTCCGGAAGAACGCGTTGATTTTTTCCAAAACCTGTTCACGGTTCCCTCGCACGTGAGAACGCTTAGGCAACGATCTCAAGAAATTAAACCCATACCTTTTGGTCGCGACCCGATCGTCCAAAAGTATAAAAACCCCTTTATCCTCCCGGGTACGCAGCAATCGTCCGAATCCTTGCTTGAACCGAATGACAGCTTCCGGCAACAACAGATGGTGAAAAGGATCCTGCCCTTTTTTCACCATCATTTCCGACCGCGCTTCGATCACCGGCATGCTTGGCGGCCAAAAGGGCAGTCGCACCATCATGAGACACGTCAGCTCATCTCCGGGGAGATCAATTCCTTCCCAAAAACTGCTGGAGCCCAAAAGCACTTGTGTCGGATTCGCACGAAACTCTTCCAATAACGCATCCCGGCCCCCATGGATCCCCTGAGCAAGAATCCCCGGCATATCGGAATCATCCCTCTCCGCCAACATCCCATTAACCAGGCGCAACAGGCGATGCGCTGTAAAAAGCACCAGAGTTCTCCCTCCAACAACTTTCGCCACATCCGCGATGAAGGCTGCCACATCTCTCGCCAGTTTATCCTCATCCTCCATCGAAAACCCGGACACAATACACGAAAGCATTTGGTTCTGATAATCGAACTGGGATTTCAACGTCAACGTTCCTGCACCCTCGTCACTTAACCCAAGCTCATCCATAAAATAGCTGAAATCCCCGGCCACACTCAAAGTCGCTGAACACAGAACCACCGCATCTTTGAGTCCAAACAACTCCTCCTGCAGTATGGCGGCAATATCAAGGGGCGCACTTTTCAGCCATAGACTTGATCGTTCTTGGGAAACTCTTTCTAAATAAGTCACCCGTTCTATGTCATCCAAAACAACCAGCTGTCGCAAACCCACAATCCATTCCGTCAGCTGCCCCCTGTCCCAGGTTAACTCGTTTCTCAACCCGTCCAACGGTTTCGACAGCTCAATGCTGTGTTGCATAGTTTTCAGCGCCCCATCCAGATCCTCCAGTCGGTTACTGAGGTTTTCCAGCTCAACTTTCAGCAGCTCCCTGACAGAAGGGGAAAGCACGGAAGCCGTCAAACGCCAGTTGAAATGATCGCCCAGGATCTGTTTCAAAAGGGTAAATGTTTGGAAAGCTTGTTCCTCAATACGCGTTGCCAAAGTCGGACATTGATTGAGGGTATCAACAAAGATATGATAATCCTGCTCAGAACACAGATCCTTGATTTTCAATGAAATCATCTGCCACACCGCATAGGAAGACCCCCGGTAGCCCTGACCGCGATCCGCCCCACGACCAGCCCCGCGATCCGCCCCGCGACCAGCCCCGCGACCTGCCTTGGGACCAAAACCACGGCCGCCCCTGCGGGAACCAACGCCTTGAGCAGCTAAGCGCCATTTGTCAAGCCATCTGGATACCCATTCCAAGCTTAGCTCAAATCCCAAATGTTGCAATGCGCCGGCATAAAGATTATGGGCCTCATCAATAACTAAATAATGATACTCCGGCAACCCCCCCAGACGCATATCTTTGAAAAGCAAAGAGTGATTGATGACGATAACATCGGCCTCTTGTGCCGCTTTGCGTGCCTTCAGCATAAAACATTGATCAGAATACCGGCACCGTCCCGGCATACATAAGGCGGAATCGGCACAGAGCCCGGTCCAAAGCCCGTTCCACTCCGGCAATTGCGGTATCTCACTGATATCACCTGTTTTTGTCTCCCGAAGCCAGCTCAACAACATCGGCCAAAACATGGTTTCCCGGACCAACGGATCTTGAATCGGATCTTGAATCGGATCCCGAAGGAAATCCCGTTCAGGCATTTCTTGCTCAAAAAGCCAAGGGCAAAGATAATTGTTGCGTCCTTTCAACAAAACAGCCTGAAACGAGAAGGGTAAAACCCGGGCCAAAATGGGCAGATCCTTTGAGAACAACTGCTCCTGCAACGGAATGGTATGTGTCGCCACAACGACTTTCTCTCCTCTTAATTTGGACCACCAAAGAACAGGCAGCAGGTAGGCCATGGATTTCCCTGTACCCGTTTCAGCCTCTATCACCATATGGCTGCCGGTCTCAAAAGCATCCACGACACTTTGGGCCATCGTAACCTGAGCCTGCCGGCTTTCAAACCCCGGAAGAACAGAAGCCAAAAGACCTCCACCGGAAAAACAGGACGCCGGCCACCGGAAATCCTTTGGCACGACAGGTCTCCCCTCTGATTTACAGATATTCGTCGGTTCGCTACCATACCCGTCTCTGTATCCCGCCCGAGAGTCGTCTGTTGATTGGCTCCCGGCTGATTCAGCCTGAGAGGAAGCAAATAATCCAGTTAGGTCCGGCTTTCTCCTTATGTCACCTAACACAGCCTCTTTCAGGGCGGCAAAGAAACCTCGGTAAACCGTTTGGCTAACCACCGGTTCCACACGCAAGAAATAAGAAGCATCGAAGGTGAATCCCTTTTCCCAGCACTTAACAAGATTTTCGCCGATAGCAGCCACAAGCGAAGCCGGTGACGTCAAAGAGGGATCCAACGAGTAAAACCTCTGCCGCGGGAAAAAAACCCTTGCCAGAATTGCCCCATCCATAATCGCCATAACCTGACCGCACAACTCCCGAACTTTATCCGCCAACAATCCAAAACTATATCCGGCTAATTCAGCATCTCCGACAAAAGAAAGGAAATTTTGTCCAACATCCTTTCTTTGTTGATCACTAAATGTATCTTTCCAGACAAATTCCCTATAGTCTTCCATTATCCCATGGACGCTCTCTGCCTTGGCCGACAAACAGGAAGATCCCAACCCAGTCAAGTGTTGAGCCGCAAGCCTATGAACATTATTATCCATCTGATAAACAAGACATACGATCTTAAGTGTCACCGTAAAAATATCTCCCTAATAAACATAAATTACCAACCACAAATCCAAATATCATTAATCATTTTACCTCATCTCATGGTATACTTTAAAGTGTAAGAGAAAAATTTTTTGGTGGTTTTCGACGGTTCCTCCAATGACCCTTTCCGAAGTGTCCCATGAAAGGGGAAAAGAATGTGAATCTGGCTTATCTCAAGACGGTTTTTCCCAACGGCCGTTCGCGGATCATGATGCGCAACCTGGACGATCCTAACACGGAACTGCACCATTTCATTCTCGTTTTAGATGACCATGGCCAATTATGGGTTGACGTATTTTGGCCAATCGACGAAGACAACGAACCCTTAACAGCCATCTTGTCCGAAAAGCAGTTCTGGCGTATTTTCCGCGAATGGCGCTTATCCGGGCTTTCTATGGGCGACAGCAGTGCTGTTGCTGAAGTCTTTGCACAAAAGCAAATGCGTCGGCAAAAACAGCAACATCTGCAGGTCTCACAGATCTCTCCGGCACCTATGTGACTTTTTTCCGTTACACGACAAAATTTGGGCAACCCTCGCTTAATAATCCGGAATGATTTAAGCGAGGGTTGTTTTTTGGCGAACTTGTTCCATTTCATTGTCCACGAACCCTTATTAGGTCAGTTTTGTTCCTTTCAGCTTGTTGAGCCGATAAATAAAAGCCAGAATTTGCGCCACAGCCTCAAAGAGTTCAGGCGGAATCTCTCTGGACAGCTCCACATTGATGAGGGCGTCGACGAGAAGATCATTCTTCTGAATCGGAACACCCTCTTGATCAGCAACCTCAAGGATTTTTCGGGCAAGCTCCCCTTCTCCCTTTGCCACGACCCGTGGCACACCGATATGGTTGTACGCCAATGCCGCAGCCTTCTCACGCTTATCCATCAACATTAACCTCCAATTGTTCACCCGCTAAAAAGCTTGTAAACCGGGGCATATCAGCAAAGTCTTTTGTCGTCACTGACGCCAAAAGCATCCCTAAGGCTTCAAAATGCTCCTGGGTGGACACCAATTCAAATTGTATCATTTCTGATAATCCAATGGGATCATCACTCAAAATGCACAGATGAACCCGATCCTCATAAAGCCAAACATCGGCGCCGACTGTCCCCAAATGCAACGTTTCAACCTGTACGGCGATACGGCAGTGTTGAGGATCCATTTTAGCGCCTCTGCGTGAGCTTTCTACGGCGATCCGAGCCTGATACAACCCTTCCTGATCCTGCAGCGGGACATTCAACAACACAAAGGCATTCTTTCGTAGTCCGGATTGCAGCCATAACTGCTGCGCCGTAATGTCATCCAACAGGGCTTTGGCGACGACTCGCTCCCCTTGAACCAGGTGCCGGCCGGTAGTCTCGAGAAGTTTAATTAATTTGGCCTTGACGGTATCGTTTTCCCGAGCAGCTCGCGCCAATTGAGAAGCAGCAGGATCCGTTCTCTGTTCCGGCTGCCCATGGGGTTGTGAGTGAACGGCTTGACGATGCGCCGGACCGTCTGGGGACGCTCCCCCCGGGCCGCTTTGGGCATTCAATCCTCTCTGAGATCCGTGTGTCCCAATGGTTGGAACATCCCTCTGAGCCTGCCCCGAATTCAGCCTTTGAGTTTCGCTTTGTCCTTGAGCTTGACCCTGTCCTTGAACCTGGGCTTGACCCTGTCCTTGAGCTTGGGCTTGACCCTGTCCTTGAACCTGGGCTTGACCCTGAACTTGAGCTTGACCCTGTCCTTGAACCTGGGCTTGACCCTGTCCTTGAACTTGGGCCTGCCCTTGAGTTTGTCCCTGCCCTTGAGTTTGTCCCTGCCCTTGAGTTTGACCCTGCCCTTGAACTTGGGCCTGCCCTTGAGTTTGACCCTGCCCTTGAACCTGTCCTTCACCTTGACCTTGAACATAGCTTTGAACCCGCCCCTGAGCCTGACCTTCTGTCTGCCCTTGAGCTTGACCTTGAATCTGCCCCGGTATTTGGGGCAACCTTTGCCCTTGGGGCTTCTCCGTACCATAATTAATCTGAGTGAGCAATTGATTCTCGTGTTGAACCCCTATGTTTCTGAAAAACTCTAGAATACTCTTTGAGGACAGGTTCTCCCACTGTGGCACAACCCTTAACACTTGAGCCATCGCTTCTTTAAGCTCAGGGTTGCGGATATTTTCCATCCCGCTACGCAGAAGAGATACCAACT
>WRJI01000105.1 GCA_009778595.1 Peptococcaceae bacterium
CTTTTATGGGATTTAGAACCAAATCATAGTCTATGCTGTGTTTATGTGTCTTTTCTTGCCTATTAATTTTTTTATCATTTACTAAGTGGAGAGAACGCTCGTTAATTCTGTGATATATCTATTGAAACCCCTATTCATGGGCATCAAGCGGCATATGTCTGCACTCGGCATCCACCCGCCCCACCCCCTCGATACATCTGTTGAAAAGCAAGGGAAAAGCGATTATAATAACCTATAAGAGGCCATTGCACAATCTCGAAGTATCCTGAACCATTCTGACTCCTGACTCCTGACTTCTGGATACTTGCGGGCGTAGCCCGCTTTAGTCTACTCAGAAAGGAACGGATCAATTTATGTATTGTCCAAGATGCCAGACCCAAAACCCGGACTATCAGAAATACTGCTCAAGCTGCGGATGCGACCTACAACAAGGAGCGAGTGCGTCATCCGGAACTCAGCAACAACAGTACACCCCTCAGCCCCAATACCAGCCATACGACCAGTCTTATCAGAACCAACCCGCTGACGGAGCCGCCACCATGTCATTAGTATTCGGCATCCTCGGCGTTGTTCTCTGCGCGATCTTCTCGATCCCCGCTCTGGTTCAAGCGAAAAAAGCCATACGTCTGGGCAGCACGGACGGCAAAGCCAAAGCCGGACAGATTCTCGGTATTATTGGCGCTGTTTTGTTAGGAATTTATGTTGTGTCATCGCTAATCGGGTTGGTTGTTGTATTGATCGCGGCTTCACAAGGCCTTTAAAGAAGCCCCATCAATAGCAATCCCGGTAAACCTGACGCAAAACGGCTGAACCAAACCCATCCAGACATCTCAACACAAGATCATAAGACTCATTCCTGGGAGAAATAAGCATCATATCTCCCAGACAATCATCACAAAAGAATCGACGCGCCACCAGCACCCCGCCCACAATTCCCTTTGGCGGGGTTGTTTGGCAGATCACACATTTGGGAAACACTCTTTCCATTGCGACAGACTCGTTCGGCACAAGCGATCCCTCCCATGAATAAAACGGTAGATCATTACCATTCTATTCTTGCCAAACCCTTTTTGTTATAATCGAAATTCGACAACCATCCCCCTAACATGGTATACTTCTTCCTAAATAGGCGTGTTGCAAAAATATTCTGTTAATTGAGGACCCAGAGCCTTCGACGTGCACTCAACAGTAAGCCGCGCAAGAACCCAAAGCATACCTTAACCCGCGCTTACATAGAGATTTTAGCAGCAGCCCATAATACAATAAAAGTGTGTGCAAGAATCTATCACCACAGAATGTTATGCTTCGGATCCGGTTCTAATAGTCAAATTCAAATTCATTTTTTGAAAACGGAGGAGAGACCAACCATGTCAACAATGAAAACAATGGACGGCAACGAAGCCGCCGCTTACGCCTCATACGCCTTCTCAGAAGTCGCCGCCATCTATCCCATCACCCCATCCTCAACCATGGCGGAATTCGTCGATGAATGGTCTGCTTACGGCAAAAAAAACATCTTCGACCAAACCGTCAACGTCATCGAAATGCATTCCGAAGGCGGTGCTGCCGGTACTCTGCATGGCTCACTGCAAGCGGGTGCTCTTACGACAACATACACCGCCTCCCAAGGTCTTCTGCTCATGATCCCCAACATGTACAAGATCGCCGGCGAGCTCCTGCCCACCGTTTTTCACGTAAGCGCCCGGGCCCTGGCAGCCAACGCCCTCTCCATCTTCGGTGATCATCAGGACGTCATGTCAACCCGCCAAACCGGTTTTGCCATGATCTCCTCAACCAGTGTCCAGGAATCCCTCGACCTAGGCTACCTGGCTCATCTGTGTTCAATTGAAAGCCGCATCCCCTTCCTGCACTTCTTTGACGGGTTCCGCACATCCCACGAAGTCCAAAAAATTAATGCCCCTGACTACGACGAAATCGCCACATTGCTCAACCGGGAAGCCCTACAAGCCTTTCGGGCCAACGCTCTGAACCCTGAACATCCCTGTCTCAGAGGCACAGCAGCCAACCCCGACATCTACTTCCAGCACAGAGAATCCGCCAACCGCTTTCATGACGCGGTCCCCGGCATAGTCATAGAATATATGAAGAAATACAAAGCCCTCACAGGCCGCGAATATCAGATCTTCCAATACCATGGGGCTCCCGATGCCGAATATGTCGTCATCGCTATGGGTTCCGTATGCGACACCATCAGCGAAACCGTCGACTACATGAACAAACAAGGCGAGAAAGTTGGACTCATCAAAGTCCGCCTCTACCGCCCCTTCTCCGCCCAACACTTGTGCGAAGCCATCCCCGCCACTGTCAAAAAAATCGCTGTCCTGGATCGCACCAAAGAACCCGGTTCTCTCGGTGAACCCCTCTATCTTGACGTCGTTGGCGCCTTCGCCAAAAACCAGCCCCAAAGAGACCTGGTCATTGTGGGCGGCCGCTACGGGCTGGCCTCCAAAGAAACCACGCCATCCCACATCCTCTCCGTCTATGACAACCTTAAACAAGACCAGCCCAAAAACGGATTCACCATCGGCATAACCGATGACGTTACTCATCTATCCCTGCCCAACCGGGAATTCATCGACCTCATGCCCGAAGGTACCATCAGCTGTCAATTTTGGGGACTCGGAGCCGACGGAACAGTCGGCGCCAACAAACAAGCCATCAAAATCATCGGCGACAATACCGACCTCTACGCCCAAGCCTACTTTTCCTACGACAGCAAAAAATCCGGCGGCGCTACGGTGTCCCATTTACGCTTCGGCAAAACACCGATCAAAGCCCCCTATCTCGTTAACAGCGCTGACTATGTCGGCTGCCACAACCAAGCCTATGTCACCAAATACAACCTCATCAAATCCCTCAAACCCGGCGGTATCTTTGTCCTCAATTGCCAATGGACACCGGAAGACCTGGAAACAAAGCTCCCCGGCTCTCTCAAACGGGAAATTGCTGACAAAAAAGTGGACTTCTATATCATCGACGCCGTCAAAATCGCGCGCCATCTGGGATTAGGCGGCCGCATCAACATGATCATGCAATCCGCCTTCTTCAGTCTGACGAAAGTCATCCCCATCGACCAAGCCATCGAACACCTCAAGGCCTCCATTGTTAAAACCTACTCCCGCAAAGGCCAGGCCGTGGTCGACATGAACAACGCCTCTGTGGACGCAGGCATCACTGCCCTGCAAAAAATCGACATCCCTGCAACCTGGGGCAAAGCCGACAAAAATGACGGCATCTTTCTTGGCGACGAACAAGACACCCCCTTCGTCAAAAACATCCTCCGGATCATGGCTGCCCAAGAAGGCGACAGCCTACCGGTCAGCACCTTCACCGGCATGGAAGACGGCAGCTATCCTCCGGGCACCTGCGCTTTCGAAAAACGCGGTATTGCCGTCGTCGTTCCCGAATGGATCCCCGAACACTGTATCCAATGCAACCAATGCGCCTATATCTGTCCCCACGCTTGTATCCGCCCCTTCCTCTTGGACGACACCGAAACCACGAACGCCTCCGAAACATTCCCCAGTATCCCAGCCGTCGGCAAAGATCTGGCCGGGTACAACTACCGTATCCAGCTCAGCCCCCTGGATTGCACGGGCTGCGGCAACTGCGCCGAAATCTGCCCAGGTCGTCAAGACAACAAAGCCCTCGTCATGCAACCCGCTATGGAACAAACAGCCGTACAACATCCCAACTGGGAACACGCGGTCACCCTGGCAAACAAAGACCACCTCATCACCAACAAATTCTCTGTAAAAAACAGCCAATTCCTCCAACCCCTCCTGGAATTCTCCGGCGCTTGCCCGGGTTGCGGAGAAACCGCCTACGTCAAGCTGCTTACCCAACTCTACGGCGATCGCATGATGATCGCCAACGCCACCGGTTGCAGCATGATTTGGGGCGGCAGTGCACCCTCCAACCCCTACGCTGTCAACGCCAAAGGCCAAGGTCCCTCTTGGGGCAACTCTCTCTTTGAAGACAACGCCGAATACGGGTATGGCATGCATCTGGGAGTCGAACACCAAAGAGCCAAACTGGCTGAAGAAGTCGCCGAAGCCATCCAAACAGAACACCTGCCCGGCGAACTCCAAACCGCCTTCCAAGAATGGCTTGCTGTCAAAGACCAAGGCGAAGGATCCCGGAAAGCTTCCGAAAAAGCTGTGGCTGTATTCGCCCAGGCTCAACTCAAAGGCGAAATAGACCTAAGCATCAAACCTCTCCTGGCAAAGATCTGGTCCAAAAAAGACATCTTCACCAAAAAATCAGTCTGGCTCATCGGCGGTGACGGCTGGGCTTACGACATTGGATTCGCCGGCCTCGACCATGTACTCGCCTCCGGTGCCGACGTCAACATGCTGGTCATGGACACAGAAGTCTATTCAAACACCGGCGGCCAGTCCTCCAAAGCAACCCCCCATGCCGCGGTCGCCAAATTCGCCACTGCAGGCAAACAGATTCGTAAAAAAGATCTGGGCATGATGGCCATGTCCTACGGATATGTCTACGTTGCGCAAATCTCCATGGGATCCAGTTACACCCAGACCCTTAGGGCCATCCAGGAGGCCGAAGCCTACCCGGGGCCTTCCCTGATCATCGCCTATGCCCCTTGCATAAATCACGGCATCGTCACCGGCATGTCCGACTGTCTCGGTCAAGCCGACAGAGCCGTGGCCTCGGGCTACTGGCATCTGTACCGCTACAACCCCCTGCTGCAAGACCAAGGCAAAAACCCCTTCATCCTCGACTCCAAAGCCCCCAGCACACCATTCAGAGACTTCCTTATGAGCGAAGTTCGTTACACGTCTCTGCAGAACACCTTCCCTGCCTCGGCCGAAGAGATGTTTGTCGCCGCGGAAAAAGCCGCTCATGATCGCTACATGGCTTACAAACGGCTGGCAGATATGGACTTTAGCAACTGATCGCCGCGGACATGGACTTCAGTAACTGACAACTGTCCATGGGCGGAATAATAAAGACGGCGAAACCTTTGCAACTTTCGCCGTCTTTTGATATCCCGATAATCCCCGGTCTTACCATCCTCGGTCTCTTATCATCCTTGGTCTCTTATCATCCCTGGTCTCTTGCTATACGCTATACCCGTTTGTTCCTTCAAACTTATATCCCCAGAAACTGCAACACCGCCAACGCCACGACACCCGGGAACCCTGCCACAGCCACAAACACCACCGTAAAAGTATTGATCGGGATTGTCACGCCAACCACATTCAGCAACAAATTCGTCAGCCACAAACCGGCAAGACCCCCCAAAACATGGATAGCCGCCTTAACAATCTTTCCCGGCACATGCAGCGAAGAATAGACAATCAGCGCGATTAGTCCAATGAAAGCCAGCAGGAAAACCAGTGTCATCATGTTCTTTCCCCCATAACTACCCCACGCACCAGTGGGTGCGCGAAATCTACCGGCGTATCTTCCCCAGGTCCCTAGTACTCCGTCAAGTCCAAATCACTTAATGTCTTGCGTCGTCTTACTACTGAAAGATATCAGCACTACTGAAAGATATCAGCACGACACGCTGCTTCGTCAGATCCTCCCAGCCCAAGCTTCTGGTGATACTTGGGCTGAAAGACCCCTGTGTATATCCAGCACAGCTGAGAACACCAGTCTCAGCTGAAGGATCATCAGCTGTCATCGGTTCTTCCTAGCATCATGTCGCAATACTTGCAACCCATTTAAGTGATTTGGACTTGACGGAGTACACATTTCCAATGTATGTTTGTCCAAACAAAAATAGACGTCCTGTAGAGCTTAATAGCAACCACAAAAGACAGCAAACATTGTCAAATACCAAAATAGGCTGTGGACATTCTCAGGGCGTGTTGAATAATACAGAATCACCCGGGCACAAAAAATGGTATAATAGAACAAAAAGTAAGGTGTAGATGATGAATACAGACCAAATAGAAATGGTGAGCATAGAGCAGTTGATACCCGAGAAACATACCTATCGCAGACTCAAGAAGCTTCTGAACTTTGATCGAATAGTAAAATCAGTCAAAATAAAAACATACGAACTTGGTGCCGACGGATACGAAAAACTCCATGATTTCTGAATCCTGGTATCATCTCCTCCCCGAGTGCTGTATTTGTGTCTTTTTTCAACGCACCCCATATCCACAATGGAGAGAGAACATTAAAAGAATATAAATAAAGGAACAAGGATAAATCCACTCTTTCAATATCTAAGGTGGAATGCGGCAGATTGTTTTATCTGTTTTTCTTTCAAACCCTGAGCAAAAGGTGCAAAAGGTGTTTACACGTTACCCCAGCCTTGATACATCTGCTTTGAGGAACTTTCTCAGTTTGGACAAAAGCCGGACAAACTTAGGGTAAAAGGGTGCAAAACCTGGTATCCCTGTGGAATTGAAAGGATTGAGGAGATGAGAATTACGGCGGGAGCTCGATTTAATCCTTTAGATCATCGAATTTGATTTGGTAATAATCAAGCTTGGAATGCTCATCATCAGAATTATCTTATCTTGTATACAACAGAAGTTTTTCGCTAAGATGGTTTGCGTAGCATCGTTCAACTGAACCATTTCTGTCACATTTGCGATTTGCGACATGTGGTCTGCGAGTAGTGGAAAGGGGGGGAAGGCCCCTGCCCCCTAAGATATAGGGCTGGCAGAAGCCGCCATGAAATTTTTTTGAAGCAAAATATTTCCGGATTCTGGGAGAGCCATTTTGGTCAGTATACACAAATTGCCTTGGCGCTATTATTGTTTTTTTTGGTTTTCAGCAATTTGCTTAAGACTTTTGACTATACTCAAAATTGCCCATACGACGAACCCTGTTGCCGCTAACCCAAGTTTCGGCATGAGGGGCGCAGAACCCTTGATCCGCCTAGATTTCTTAAAATCCATTGGTCACTACAACCTTCATTGGCTCACTCCAATACAACATATTTCCGTTTCAGAGGATCTTTGATATCCAGTCTGTCATATATTTCTTTATGCGGACTTTCTGGTGTGCCGGAGAGACGTGTTTGATGAATCCTGCCTTGTTCATCCTTGAAAATAATAGTGCCGCGCTGGTGTGTTGACAATACATCCCGGATGCTTGCCCATGTTCGGCAATCTCCCTTTGTCTGCAATGTCTTTTCGATAATATTGAGAAGATGATAAGCTAATACTGATATGAACAGATGGGCCTTTGTTCTATCCGCGTTCTGATGAAAGATCGGCCGCATCCCCAATTCGGTTTTGAGGGATCGAAATGAGTCTTCTACCTTGGTCAGGGTCATGTACAGTTTCCAGATTTCTTTAGGAGACAATTGCTTATGGCTTGTTTCAATAACATAGCACCCGCTTAGGGTCTGTTTCTTTTGGCGTGTTGCTTTTTTCTCGTGTCGGATGCCAATGACTTTCTTGGGTCTGTTTTTTGTTCTTTGGTTGTCTTGGTCGTTCTTTTCGCCTTCTACAGGCTGCTCATTATCTGCTCTTTCGGGATTGTCTTCCTCATCCACGAAAATATCATAATGGGGGGCAATACGTGGATAGCGTTCTTGAAGCCGCCCAATTCGTTCGAATACCTTTTCTTTGAGCTTGATATTCCCTTTGGCAACCGATTTTTCTAAGCGCTCAAGATCTTCCAAGTACCGCTTCTCTTTCAATGCATCTATGGCTGTTTCTTTCTCTTCTCGTCCATCACTCAAGCACAGAACCCGGGCACCTTCTCCACTGTCAAGTTTCTTGACATAGACTTTGGGGGTTCCTTCCTCATCCTTGATCTCTTCGAAGGTTGCCCGGGCACACTCGAATTCGTCTATATAATCCTTTTCCGCATTCCGGCGTTCAATAAGCAGGAACGGATACCCCTTGTCTTTTAAGAGTGCCACATTGTCTTTGGTGGCAATTCCCCGATCCATAACAATGGTTGGCAGAAATAATTCTCCTTGTTGTGTTTCCGGATACACATGTTGTAAGATTTCTTCCAAGGTCTGCGGTTCGGACTGATTGCCCCCGTAAATCCGGCTTGTAATAGGAAACCCAGATTCATCAATAACCAACGCCAAAGTGACCAAGGGACAATCGTTTCGTTTTTCTTTGGAATGCCCGCGCTTTGCCAAATTGTTCGCCAGGCAGCTTCCTTCAAAATAGGTATTGGTCAAGTCGTAAAGAAAGAGACGTGACCTTCCGGGGAATAACAGCTCTTCCCTGGCTTGAAGGGCCTCTTCGATACGTTCCTTGTTGTCCCAGATTTTATCCGCGATCTCATACAGAGCATCCTTGCCAACCGAAGAAAGATCCGCTTGCAAGAATTCCACCAGCGCCGAACGCTCTTTCAACCAGTGCATTGTCGCCAAATCGCTTGCGGGAGCCACCAGTCGTCCAACAACCACGGCTTGGGCTAAAGCCGTCTCCCGCTCAGAAAACCTGCAGCCGGCCAGAACCTCGTTAAAACCAAGTTTGTCCCAGATAGCGCTGCCAACCAGTTCCGGCCCTAAAGAACGTTGTTGTTGGAATCCTAATGAATGTACATCAACTGACACATAGTCATGAACCTCAGAAGCAGCCTCCTCCTGATATTGAAGAAAAGC
>WRJI01000106.1 GCA_009778595.1 Peptococcaceae bacterium
CGTTCTACCAATTGTACCGGAAAGACTTCTCCTCTTATATAATATATCCCTCCGCCTTGATCATCAACAGCAAATTTTCTCTCTCCCTCCAAATACTTTAGGAGCTCTCTTGGATGCCTCGTATAGGCGAAAGATAGGGTCATGTCGCTTTTGGGGACCTTCATGAAAACGGAATACAGCAACCCGTAAGCCAGAACCTTGTCGTAATCCGATACGGATAAGGAGTCTGTTTCTGATTTGTACTCAAATATGTTGCAGGCCCTGAAGATCCGCCCAAGGTTCTTCTCGATTCGAACATCCTTTTCCTTCTTGATGACCACCACGTCAATCTTCAATGCTTCTTGGCTGAGCTGATATTCGTTTGTAAACTCGAAGACGTCTTCGTACTCAAGAAGTTCCATCTGCAACGCCCAATAGAATGCCTCGTGCCAATAAATCTTTCTCCGCTTTTCGCCCGACTCCTTCACGTTCTCCCCCATTCTCCCTCATCCTCTCATCTGACAATTTTTCTGCTTAACGCAATATCAAGTACCCATATGTATTGTAGTTCAATTGTTCTTGAATGTCAACCATGTGAAGCGCACGATAATCATCAAACCTGTGGACAGTGTGGATAATTCTGTGGATAACTATGTGACAGATACCAAATTCCAATTTATCTCCACAAATACGAAGAAATATGATACAATAAACCATTGATGCCGTGCATAAGAACTGATTGTGGATCAATAGCCATATTTCGACGGATTTTTCTGTTTGTGTCCCTTGCGGCAATAGGTGTTTTATTCTATACTGTGTGTAAGAGAGGATGGCCTATGGCAATTCTCGAAAACAATCACGGCGACATTTCGGCAGCCGGAAAAGGGCTTAAGTGATGGTTTTCATCAAGAGTGACTCTGCCCCACCCACCAACAAAAAGCGATTGCATACATAGACAATCGGCGCAAACAAAGAGGAGGCTACAAGAATGTCCAACATAAAGAATTACGAACCCATCTTCGGAACCTGGTTCTGTGACACAGTCATAGGTGACGGCACCTTCGGCCAAGTATGCAAAGTCCGCACCAGGCAGAAAAGAGACGGTACCGTCGAATACGCGGCGATCAAAATCATCAGATGCCTGCACAAGAACGACATGGAGAGAATGCGCAACAAAGGCATGAACGAATATAACATTCGGGCTTACGCCCAATTCCTCGCTCAGAGTATCAACGAAGAAACCATGGAGCTTGGCGGCTTCCGTGATAACCCTTATGTTGTCCCTTATCGAAACGCTACCCATAAAAAACATGACAAAACCGGCTGGGATCTCATGTTGCTCATGGATCTGCACACCAACCTCTATGAACACATTTGTCAGAACAAAATGACCCAATATGATGTCATCAGAATGGGCATCGACATCTGTAAAGGGCTGGAGCGCTACCACAACACAAACCAAGACCCCGCCGTCAAAAACAAACTCAGAAACAAGATCAAGTATACCCCCCCGGAAACCCTACTCCATCTGAACATCAAACCCAGCAATATTTTTTATTCGCAAGGGACCTACCTGTTGGGGGACCTGTCCCTGGCCCAGCCCATCGAGCGGGCAGTCAACGCCCTGAGCCGCCGGGGATCGCCCCTGTTCCTGGCGCCGGAAGTGGCCCGGGGCAATGAGAGCGATGAAACATTGAGCTGCAACAGTACCGCCGACACGTATTCCCTGGGGTTGGTTATGTATTGGATATTGAACGGATGCAAGTATCCGTTCATGCCTGAGGGAGAGATCACCCAAGACGCACTCCGGGCCGCCCTGGAAAAACGCTTGGAAGGTGAAGAATTGCCTTGGTTGAAAGGTGTTGGCAAAACCCTAAACAAAATCCTCCAAGATGCTTGCGCCGTCGATCGTCCGGACCGGTATGACAGCGCTGTCAGGATGCGCAAAGCCCTGGAAGGCCTGATGCCGGAAGTGAAAAGCGAATCCAGCGATATGTTCGCCGGTGTTCCCGGCATGACAGACAAGATAGGGATAGAGATGCCGGCCAATCAGGTGCCTGAAGGCGCCCTCAGCGCGAATTGGGACATCACCATGGGAGATAAGCCCAAGTTTCGGGTAGACGAGATCAAGGACTCTCAGACGGTAGACTTCAGTGTCGTTGAGGACCAAGCCGGAAAGACGCCCGAAGCGGCGCCCGAAGCCGCGCAAGGCGAGCCGGGCAAAGATACCCTGATCGAGCAAGGGATTTCCCCTGCCATACTGAATCAGGCAACACCGGGCAGACACGATGGGTCGTCCGGTCAGACAGGCGCGGGCAGTCAGACTGAGTTGCCCGGACAGGTTGGCGCAGCCAGGCAGGTTGAGCCGCCCAGGCAGGCAGGCCCGGGCAGTCAGACTGAGTCGTCCGGCCAGATTGGCCCGGGCAGTCAGACTGGGTCGCCCGGTCAGGTTGACCCGCCCAGGCAACCCGACGCAACCCCCCGCCCTGCTAACCAGTCGGCGAGCAACTCAGCGAACAACTCGGCGAACAACACCGGCATGGCGAAATCAGACGGCGGGGTCCCTGATGAAACAGACGCGCCGGATACCGCGCCGGATACCGCAAAGGAGACCTCACAGCAGTACAACAGAGTTGAGCACAGAGATACCCCCAAGAAGAAAAGCAAGAAGAAACCGCTTATCGCGGCGGGAATTATCCTTGCCCTTCTGGCGGCGTTGGGAGCCGGGTATGGACTTGGTCTCTTCAGACCCCTTACCGATATGATAAGCAACTTAGGGACCAAGGACAATCCGCAAATAGCCTTCGGTATCAGGGCCGCCGGGGAGAGCGATATCGATGTGGTGTTGTCCAACAGAGCCGCCGCGGATGATGTCCTTGACAGATTCAAAGCCTATTATGAGGATCTGGTGAAAGGTGTCGCGGAGAAGATCCTGTCTACGGAAATCGAAGAAGCTGTTGAGGTGGTGGAGCTTCGGGTCAATGAGCAACTTGAGGTTGTGGGGATCGTGGCGGAGATGGGTGAATTGGAAGGCATCGGGACACCGGGGACGGATGCGGATCCGAATGAGAATCCCAACGCGAATCCGAATGAGAATCCGAATGCGGGTCTCAATCCCAATACAGATCCTGATTCGAATATTGAGGAATCCCCGAAAGCCAGAGTCACCGGAATCAACGAAGCCGTTGACGCCCTGATCGAAGGGAAGAAGACCACCATCAAGCACCCGGCTGCGGAGGGAGAAACCGTCAAGGATATCGCCGAACTGTATAAAGAGGATAACATCACGGCAGAGGCCATCCTTGAGGCGAACCGGGGATTGATTCTCATCACTGCTGACGGAGAAGCGGAAGAATTGACTGCCGCGACCAAGTTGCCGGAAGGCACGGAGATCAAAGTGGTTGTGACGCGGCCCTATTTCCACGTGAAAGTGGTTTGGGTCGGCGAGGAGACAGAGGAGATTGCTTTCGAGACCCAGACTGTGAAGGATGATCAGCTGACCCTCCATACCACCGAGGTCAAACAGGAAGGTGAAAAAGGGAGCAAGACGATCTCCTATGATTATATATCGCGGAATGGGGTCGTTGTGGAGAGTATCCATCGAGGGGAGAAGGTTGTTAAGGAGGCTGTGGATCGGGTTGTGTTGGAGGGGACGGCTCCAAAAGTTGAGAACTTTACGAACAAAGGTATCACGGATTCAAAGCTGGCTGAAATGGTTCAAAAAGGTGAAATATCAAGGGACGTCACAACATTGTATTTGAATGATAATCAAATTACAGATATCACTCCATTGGAGTCATTAACAGGGTTGACTGAGTTACATTTAAATTATAATAAAATTACGAATTTCGCAAAGTTACAATCATTGTCTAATCTTAGATTGTTAAGCCTTCAGAAGAATAATATCATTGACACTACATCTCTTGGTTCCTTAAAAAGTCTACACAGTTTGAATTTAGCCGCTAATGATATCATTGAATTTTCATCCTTAAAAAAGTTAACCAATTTGAAAGAACTGAATATCAAAGATAATGCGGGAGTTGGAGTCTTAGAGCCAAAAGCCATTGAACTTCAAAAGAGCTTGCCAAACTGCAAAATAATCTACCAATAATGAACAGAGACAGAAACCATACAAAGTTGGCTCGGTAACAGCCCCAAGGTAGGGATTGGTAATCGGAAGAACCCAAAAGCCCGCTCCCCCAACCCTACCTCGCACCTCGATGAACTGTAGACTTGTGCCAACTGAATACCTGCGAATCGGATGTTTCATGGAGGATAATATTGGAATCTCAACGAACCTTGGTCTTAACTATATTGAATACTGATGATAATCCGGGGGATCCAAGTGTTACCAAGTACTTTGTTGTGCCAAACGGGGCTCACCACTGCTACCAATAATAATCTCTATAGGACCTCTGAAAAATATTTCTTGGGTATCTAATTGTGTCATTGGACCTCCATTCCACATTGTCATAATGTTTTTTGGATTATCCAAAATATCTTGTGTTGTGATCTTCCCATCTTGATTTTCGTTGACAGATCTGATTTGTCGCAATTGTATTTGAAGCTCTTCATTCTCCGGGTGCAATTCTGCTTTAAGGATTTTGTAATCAACCCATGTGTTGTAATTACTGATTCGTTCACTAGTGAAAGATCCTTCTCTTACATTCGTTATTTGGTTAGTTCCATGTTTAGCAGTTATAATATCAAATTCAAAATTGAAATAGCGAAACAGTTTATAATAAGCCGTGTATTCTTCATTTGCAATAGCAATCTCCTGATTCTTCTGAATTTGATAGTTTTTCCAATAATAATTCCCACCATAACCTATGACAAGCAGTGCTGTTAGTATTATGAGAAAGGCAATTTCTTTTTTCCTCATTTCGGTGGCGCCCCCATTTTCGTTTTTTAAAGCTGTCTCAGTAAATATGATTTACCAGTTTCGTCTGTTACTATTTTCAACGGGACATTACTTTTAAATACTTTGTCTATTTCTGATGAGCCCATTGGACCGTTGTTCCATATTTTTGCTATTTCACTTGAACTATTGATGATGTCATCAAGATTCAATTTACCATTGGTTCCAAGGGATGATATTTGCATTCTTTCTGCAGGTGATAAATCTGTTTGAGCCAGTTTCCATTCAACCCATGTGTTATAGTTGTAAATTTGCAACGGGGTATTAGATCCGGTTGATATAATAATTTGTGATTTTGATATATTCTTTGCCTCAATAACATTTGATTCAAGAGAAAAGTTTTCGCATATCTCACTTTGATCGAGAAGTTTCTCGATCTTATTTATTTCTATCTCCTTAACATGGTGCTGATAATCTGTCTCGACAATATCATAGGTGGTAAAGATAATGTCGCCAAAATAAGGAACAGCTTTTGCTCCGGCTAGTTTTGAAGATTCGCCGTATATCATAGTTGAAATATTTTTTACTGCATTGCTCCTCATCTTTTTCATTGCGTATTTGTCAACTGTTGGCCCAATTTCATCCATCGGATAATAACCTCCGTCATTAATATATGCGGAAGTTATCTGGTTAGTTGGTTTTGTTGCCATTACATCCGTTGTTGGAACATAAAGAGTTTTGTCTAGGCCAACATGACCTGCATCAAATAATAGGTCACTGTATGAAACGAAATAATTCTTCTCTTCCCTCATTGTTATCTTAATTGGCGGTTCATCTGTAAATACAAACTCTATTAATTCTGGTTTTTCTTGGTTGCCATATATCTTTGAAACTAGGTTATTGAACCATTTTTCAGCAATATTAGCAGGCTCGTCTGCATACCTATCCAAATGATTTATGCCTATAAGCAACGCGTGTTTCTGCTTGAGAGACAATTTTTCATCTAGCACTTGTTGCTTATAAGCATCACAAGCGATTTCAACCTTTTCAATACTTGTGGAGTCAAAAAGTTTTGGGAATTCTACTATAATATCAGCAGGATTAATCTTTTTAACAGCATCATATGCTATTTCAAGGCTGGCCAGCTGGATCTCTAAGGACACCAATATTTTGCTGTACTTCTCCTGATCCAATTCCCACTCGATATACATTGCGCCCCGAAACTGTTCAGGTATGCCCTGCCATATACCACGCTTCTTCTCAACAAATAAGAGTTGAACCAACTCGTTCATTTCCTCAACAGGAGCATACCGGTAAACCAAGGCAAGTAACTGATAATCGAAATCCGATATGCTTTTCGCGTTTTTAGGGTTGCCGTCAGAATCGATGAGCAATTCTTTCCATTTGCGATTGGAGCTATAGTATTTATAGCGCTCATATAATAGAAGATTCGCAGGGCCAACGGCTTCAAGCAGTTCATCAATATCTCCTCTGATGGTGTCGTAATTGGATATTCGTGAATACTTATGACTGTGCCCCATGAATGCTTCAGCTTTGGCGGCGATCTGACGATCAGCTTCTTCAAATGCATCGGCCACAGCGACACATTTCTTCTGTACGCCTCTCAGGGCAGCTAAGGGATCCTGAAGCCGCATCTCTATTGAACCCAAGATTGAAGGACTTTGCATTCGAATAACAGGATTATGTCCGAATGGATCAGAGGTCTCATTCTTTGCTCGTTTGGCAGCATCTATGATGCTGTTGATTTCGTTGACCAAGTGTCCGATCTGTTGAGATATTTCTCGCAGTTTCATAGGATCTATGTTGATCTCGTTCTCTAAGTGACTTGGGGCAGCGGATTTGGTTCGCCCAGAACCATAGGAAGCTTGCGCAATTGCCTGATCAGCGGCGAGATATTGGGCTTCGGTATATTTGCGGACTGCGAATTCAAGGGTTTCCAAATATGCCTCAAGCCCTTGGATTATATCCATGCAGTAAGACCCTTTTTCACTCATACGCGTCCACTGCGCCACGAAGGCGATGTAATCCTTCCCTTCCCAGTCGGCTGACATTTCGGCGACATATGCGTTCATATAGTCTTTCGATAGTTTCTGCTGGCCGAGGGCTCTTTGTATTTTGTATACGCCCCCTTTGAGCTTATAGAAATCGACGTGCATAGATGTCGCTGTGGTTCTTGGGGAGCCTGAATCCCCTTTTCCTCTGATAAGCATGGCATCTGGGTTTAATAGCCTGGCGGTCCTTCTGCAGCTATCACCGGCATCTTCGATCTTAAGGGCTAGCTTCTTACTATTGATGCCGCGAAAACTGAATTGGAGGGCATCAGCGATTCTGTCCATCTTTTGGGCGAGTATGATCAGGTCATGGCTGATCTGGGCGGCATCATTCATTGGGTTTTCTCCTCTTCTTATGCGGTCTTCGACCGCAAGTATTCAGTATTCAGGATTCAGTATTCAGAATGTGGATGCTCAGAATGTGGATTTTCTTGTTTTTTTTTTGACGCTTCGCGTCTGTAAGGTACTAATGCTTCTAATGCGGGCTTTGCCCGGGCTTACTTGCTACTTAAATAGATCGGCATACGATCTGTTATTGGCATCGGTCAGCGCATAGCTTTCTGAGACGTTTTTCAGCAGAAACTGTGTGTAGTCATATATGTTTTCGAAGTATTGCTGAAAGTAGAGCGTTGCAAAGGATTCGAATTCTTTGATAGCGATATCCGCGCTTTTGCTTTTCCAACCTCCGTCAGGATTGCCTAAATTACGGATAGCTATTTGGGCTTGCATAAGGATGTCGTGGCATTCGACGTTCTCTTTATGAATGGCTTCGGCGGCTAATTGGACTCCGTCAGAGTCAACTGCGATGATGTCTGTCATTCTCATTCAACTCCTTTACTTTTTCTAACATCGAATTGATAAGCTCATTTAAGGATTCAACGGATTCCTGATATTTGATTCTCGCATCATCGTATACAGAGTGAGCGAGATCGGCAGTAGGCCCCTTCCATGTATCGAACAAGGTATTCAGTTCAACTTCCATGTTCAATCCCTCTTGCTCAATTTCTGCGGTGTGTTGTTTCATAGTTTCAAGTATCGCTATTGCTTTCTCGAAGTCAAGCTTAGTTTCTTCTGACAACATACCTCATTCCCTCCTCAAGTAATTAATGATAGATATCCATTGAAAGCCCCTTTGCGATATTGTGTGAAGTCGAGCGATCCCGTTCCCTCCCTTTCCCCGGGATCCCCTTGACAAGACAATCCCCTCTTCAGATTGCTAAAGATGATTTAAGGTTTAGAAGGTTTGGTCAACTTACACAACCTTAGTTAATGTTTCTTCTGGCATAACCTTCTCCCCTTTCAAAGGTATCCGGGTTTTAATTTCAACGTAATATGCCAGATTCCTCTCTGTTTAGAAAATTATTTCTAATTCTATGTTCTTGTGACGAAATGTGTTAGAATGTTCTGGAAAGGGAAGGAGATGATCAATTGATGTTC
>WRJI01000107.1 GCA_009778595.1 Peptococcaceae bacterium
TCCGCCAGAGTTCATGCATTTTCTTTATTAGCATACCTTAATCGTCAAGGATTGTGAAGTTTTCCGTTATGTATAGGGGTTACGTCTGCGCCCTGCTTCCGCCAAACGAAGTGAGCATGGACACTATTACCTTTGATTCCATTAAACCCCACTTACCTTTTACAGGCATAACCTGCGTGGAATTTGGCTTCTGTCCGGATTTTCTTGGGATCACCCCGAATTGGATTTTGTCTGATGCAGACAAAGAACCTTTTTTCATCAGCGGGCACATCAGCAGAGATTGGCCTCTTCCCCCGAAGTTCCGCTTCCCCGTTATGTCAGAAACATGATATACTCATCTTATCCTGATCCAAGAAAATAGTATCAACAATACGATTGAAATGTAAAAGGAAGGAATCAAAATGAGACCATACCCCAAAACAGAAAAATATGATAAGAGTTGGATTGAACAAAACTGGATGGGCCCCAATCCCCTATGGCTCCTGGAGGATTTGTGCGACCATATGGACTTGCATCCGGGCATGAAAGTTCTGGATATGGGTTGCGGCAAAGGTATTACAAGCGTTTTCCTGGCGAAGGAATATGATGTAACCGTGTTTGCCAACGATCTTTGGATAAGCGCCACAGACAATCTACGCCGTTTTGAAGACGCAGGCGTAGCCGACAAAGTCTTTCCCATCCATGCCGAAGCCCATCAATTACCTTATGCAGAGGGATTCTTTGATGTTGCCATATCGATTGACAGCTACTATTATTACGGCGCCGGTGAAACGTATTTCCCGGATGTGTTTTCCAAGCTCGTCAAACCAGGCGGTCAATTCGGTATAGTTGTTCCGGGCCTTCGGAAAGAGTTTGAAAAAGGGTACCCCGACACATTAGAAAAGCTATGGATTCCCGAACTGTTTGCTTTCCACAGTGCCCGATGGTGGCGTACGCTTTGGGAAAAGACCGGGCTTTGCGAAATCACTTCTTGTTACGACATAGACGATCCGAAAGCCATATGGCTACCGTGGGCGGACTGGTCGTTAGAGAATTTCGACAAAGAATGGGGCGAGGGCGGAGACTTTGATACGAAAATTCTGGAGGCCGACACGGATAACGATATTGCTTTGATCGCTTTGGCGGCGAGGAAAAAGTGACCGACGCACTCTCAGCCTCTATCTCGTCTACCGCGCTCCCACCATTCCGGCATTCTCTCCTCTAGCCTGACCCGACCCGCCGATTCACCTGACCTGTTATCCCTATCCCTTAACGAGCCGGAAGCTTCTCTGATTCGCCCGGACATGGGATCATCGGTATGATCAACACTGATAGAGGAAATCCCTCGGGAAGAAATCCCTCGGGGGCTTACCCCTCTTGGGGAAAACCCTCTCGGGGAAAACCCCTTCGCCATTGAAGCGACTCTTGGAAATACTCTTCTTGACCGCAGACTCTGATCGTAATGCTCATAATAGGCGTGGGGCTCGTCTCGGGTCTCCCCATACATGGCGTGCCCTTTGCCGGCTAACGCCGATACCATCGCCACCAATACGGCCCCGGTCAGAACTTTCAGCGCACCGAAAGGCAGGAGCTGAAAATAGAACGATAACAACACCATAACCAGAAAAACATAGGCCATGACGGCTAATACCCCCGGCAATACCTGGTTCGTCACATAGGCGGTACGATACCCCGCAGTGATACAGCCAAGAACCAGTCCGGCATCAATTATCAGCGACATGTATTGACCGCCGGCACCTGACCAGGACATCACCAAAACCGCGGCAAGTGCCACGACTGTAACGGTCAGCGCCAATGTGACACCTTTAAATACGCTTGTCCCCATCTTGAGACCTCCTTCCCTCCCATGAAACCTCCTATGTTGACTAAATAATCTTGACCCCTTATTGAACACTATTTATATATGGGACAGCCTGTGCATTTATTCCACAAATGCCTTCTGACCTACTCACCCTACTTACCGACAACTTCTTGCGGCT
The DNA here is from genome assembly GCA_009778595.1 of Peptococcaceae bacterium. GTDB lineage: Bacteria > Bacillota > Desulfitobacteriia > Desulfitobacteriales > Syntrophobotulaceae > WRJI01. The sequence goes on from WRJI01000107.1 coordinate 1,980, forward strand.
GGGCATCTATTTATGGTACATTTTGATATAGTGAATAAGAATAACTACGATAAACTCTAAGGAGGTCTGTATCGGTATGTATCAATTGCCTGAAGGGTATTCGGAAATTCGCCGGGTTAATCTGCAGGAAAACACAAAACTTGCTGTAATGATCAACGTTTTATGTTTCTTTGTCGCTGTGGTTATGATGCTCCTTGGTTTTCTGTTTGTGCCGATCAATTTCGCGTTTGGTAGCCAGAATCTCTATGTATTGGCTGCTTTTATGGGGTCACTGATTCTATACTTTGTTTTCCACGAGCTGATACATGGTCTATTTATTAAAATCTTCTCAGGGCAAAAGGCCAAATACGGATTTGCCGGGCTGTTTGTATACGCGGGCAGCGACGCCTATTTCAATAAACGCCAATACATCGTTATTGGGGCAGCCCCGGTTGTTCTGTTTGGGGCGTTATTCTTATGTCTGAACCTTTTCTTAACCGGAGGATGGTTCTGGTTTTTCTATATTCTACAGACACTTAATATAGCGGGATCAGTTGGCGATCTCTATCTTATTGGTCTCATGACGCGAATGCCCGCTGATGTCCTGACACACGATAAGGGCATTGATATGATTATTTATTCGAAATCACCCGGCTCTTCCCTTTAACCGTCAACGGACACCAACTGTCCAATCGCCTCATGCAAATCCTCAAAACCTGTCTGATCCTTCACCGAAAAAGCTACAATCGCGTCGCAGTCAACGCCCAAAACCGCGCCAATCTCTCTCAGGTGTTTCGGTCGCTCCGATCGGGCAATCTTGTCGGCTTTCGTCGCCACCACCAGCACCGGATACCCGTATGTCCGCAGCATCTCCATCATGATCTGATCGTCCCCTGTGGGCTTATGCCGGATATCCGTAAGCAAAACAACACCCCGCAAAGTCCTCCTGCGAGCAAAATATTCCTCCATCATATGCCGCCAACGGGCTTTTGTTGTTTGCGGCACTTTGGCATACCCATACCCCGGCAGATCAACAAGATACCATTGATCATTAATATTAAAAAAGTTGATTGTTTGGGTCTTCCCCGGCGTCTGTCCCGTCTTAGCTAAATTACGCCGACTGAGAAATTTGTTAATTAGTGAAGATTTTCCCACATTGGAACGACCGGCCACGGCGATTTCGGGAACCACCGGGGGCGGGTACTGGCTGCTCTTCACAGTGGAAATCATATATTCCGCCTTGCGAATGATCAATTCTGTTCCCCCATCGTCAACTGACCCAGCTCCCCCTCCAAAGGAAGATTGCTGAACAAGGGATCGAAAGCCGTGATTGGCGCGGGTATATAGGTAAACGCTTGTTCCAGCACTTCTTCCATACGTTCCACGAAACGGATATCCAACTTCTGTCGGACGTTGAGAGGAATCTCTTCCACATCTTTGCGGTTCTTCTCGGGCAAGATGACTGTTTTAATGCCGGCCCGGTGAGCCGCCAACACTTTTTCTTTGATGCCGCCAACCGGCAAAACGTTGCCTCGCAACGTGATTTCTCCTGTCATAGCCACATCCTGGCGCACCGTACGTTGGGATAAAGCCGAAGCCATGGCCAGCGCCATCGTGATCCCTGCCGAGGGGCCGTCTTTGGGAACGGCACCTTCGGGAACGTGAATATGAAGATCGGTTTTTTCGTAGAAATCCTGAGGGATACCCAAGCTCAGGGCATGGGCTCTGACAAAAGTCCAGCCGGCATGAGCCGATTCTTTCATGATTTCCCCCAGCTTGCCTGTCAGGGTCAGGTTGCCACGCCCCACTAAGGGTGTGACCTCAATGGTCATGACGTCGCCGCCGTATTGGGTGTAAGCCAGCCCCACCGCCGACCCGATCATGGGCTCTTTCTCGATATCTGTCTGCAGGAACCGGGGTACACCCAGATTCTTTTCAACGGTCTCTTCACACACTTCGCTTGCTACCCATTCCTTGCGGACAATTTGGACACTTATTTTGCGCAAAAGGTTGGCGATTTCTCTTTCCAGGTTGCGCACGCCGGCCTCCCGGGTGTATTCGCGGATTATTTTGCGCAGGACATCATCGCCCAATTCCACTTTGGAGGGTTTGAGACCATGGGCTTTGATCTGTTTCGGCAACAGGCTTTGCTGGGCGATGCTGATTTTTTCCTCCTCGGTGTAGCCGTTGATGCGTATGACTTCCATGCGGTCCAACAAAGCCCGCGGGATGGTGTCCAAGGTGTTGGCCGTCATAATGAAGAGAACCTGGGACAGATCCACCGGTATCTCCAGGTAGTGATCCGCAAAGGATCCGTTCTGCTCGGGATCCAGGACTTCCAGCAACGCAGCTGCCGGATCCCCACGAAAATCTGACGCCATTTTGTCGATCTCATCAAGCATGAATACAGGGTTCATAGAACCGGCCTTACGCAACCCTTGAATAACACGACCGGGCAATGCGCCGATATAGGTCCGTCGGTGTCCTCGGATCTCCGCTTCGTCCCGAACCCCTCCCAAGGACATGCGGACGAAGTTGCGGTTCATGGCCCGTGCCACCGATCTGCCCAAGGATGTCTTCCCAACCCCGGGAGGACCGACAAAACACAGTACCGGTGTGTTCATCTTAGCCGAAAGTTTGCGGACGGCCAAAAACTCTATGATGCGTTCCTTGACTTTTTCCAGCCCGTAATGATCTTCATCCAGGATCCTCCAGGCCAAATCAATGTTGGTTTTGTCTCGGCTCAGTTTATTCCAGGGCACCAGCAGAATCCAATCCAGATAAGTACGAATAACCGTGCCTTCCGCTGAGGCGTACGGCATTTTTTCCAAGCGTTCCAACTCTTTGACGGCTTTGTCGTGAGCCTCGCCTGCGAGTTTTGCCGCCTCGATTTTCTCCATATATTCGTCCACTTCAGCTTGTTTCTCGTCTTTGTCTCCCAATTCTTTCTGGATGGCTTTGATTTGCTCCCGCAGATAGTATTCTTTCTGGGACTTTTCCATCTGCTTGCGAACACGCAAACCGATACGTCGTTCCAATTCGAGGATTTCGATCTCCCTCATGATGAATTCCGTTAGCTTTTCCAAGCGAACATGCAAATCGGCGGCTTCGAGATAGTTTTGTTTGTCCTCGTTTTTCAGGTTCAGTTGCGCCGCAATCAAGTCTGCCATCTTGTCGGGGCTGCCTACAGCCAAAACAGTGTTGGTGATATCGGTGGTGATCTTTTTGTTGAGTTTCGCGTATTCCTCAAATTGATGCATCAGCGAACGCAGTATCGGATCAATCCCCATTGAGGACGTCTCATCTCCGGCAAAACCGGCGACCTCAGCTTCAAAATAGGGGTCGTCACGAACATACCCTTTCGATTGCCCGCGTTTGAGACCTTCAACAAGAACCCGCAAAGTCCCTCCCGGCAACCGTAGGAGTTGTTTGACTTCGCAGATCGTGCCGACTTCGTAAAGGTCGTCACTGTCGGGGTTGTCCAATTCAACCTCAGTTTGAGAAACCAGGAAAATCTGTCTGTCCCGTAACATGGCCTCCTCTACAGCCGCCATGGATCGTTCCCGACCGACATCTAAGTGAAGGACCATATATGGAAAAATAACAATTCCTCGTAAGGGTAAAACCGGAATGGTGTGATGTGACATAATCGTCTCCTCTCGCCTTCATCATACATCTGAACCCTGGTAAGTACGAATAAGAAATGATAATTATGAATATGTCGCGCCCTTTTGCCTTGTCACATAATGACACTCATATATTACCATGGTTCCCCGCTTCAGGCAAATGGCTTGCCGCTGATGGTGCCATGATCTGCCACGCGGAGGCGGCACCTGTTTTAGCGGCTACTGTCGTGCTGCGGGGCCCTATCGTTAACATAACATGTTTAAACACTTCTTCCAAGGTTTCCACAGGAACCACTTCCAACCCTTCAATGTGTTGAAAACGCTCTTGCCAATTGTCTTTTGGAATAATAACCCGCAGACAACCGCTTTGACGCGCCGCTAACAGTTTGGCTTCAACGCCGCCAACGGCGTGAACCATACCTCGAATGGAGATCTCCCCGGTCATAGCTACCGTATTGTCAATGAGACCGTGTCGAACTTCAGGATGCAAGGAACGATGTTCGGGGGGCAACGTTCTGAGCGCAGGATTCTGGGAGCGGCAGGTTGAGGTTGACTGTTCCGTTGTATCGGAATCCATTTTTTTGATGTTGCATCCCAGAATAGCGGAATAGACGGCTGTGGCAATGGTGATTCCTGCGGACGGGCCGTCCAGAGGAACCCCACCCGGTATGTTGACATGGAGATCGTAGTTGCTTGGCTCCACCCCCAACTGGCGGCGCAACACGGTGAGCACATTCTCAATTGATGAACGCACCATGCTCTTCCGACGGATTTTTCGTGTCGTATCCCCTTGCTCTTCTTCTTCCGCGATACCGGTAACCTCCAGCTTGCCTTTACCGGGTGCAGCCGGGAAGGCGGATACTTCCAGTTCAAACATCAAGCCCAGATTTGTTCCGTAAACCGCTAATCCGTTAGCAACACCGATCTGGGGTTTGGCAGGAATTTTTTTGTGGGGGCGCGGCATGTAACACCCGGTGGAGATAACCCATTCCAGGATTTCTCTTGTGATGGAAGTCGCGGAGTCGGCTGGAGCAGAATCACCCGCAACATCACCGTCTACACCGCCACCTTGGGCCACACCGGCTGCCAATTGAATCATATTGACGGCCTCACGTCCGTTGGTGGCGTAGATCTCGATGAGGTTAAGGGCTTCTTCCATAGTGCTGACACCGACACGAGCCGCGGCATTAAGAGCGATTGAACGGACCTCCGCCGGCATAAGTTCGCGAAAATATATCTCAATACAACGGGAGCGAACCGCTGACGGAATATCAGAAGGCTGGCGGGTTGTCGCGCCGACCAGCCGGAAATCCGCCGGCAATCCGTTCTGGAAAATATCATGGATATGCTCGGGAATCGAGGGATCTTCTGAATTATAGTAGGAACTTTCCAACATAGCTTTACGGTCTTCCAACACTTTAAGCAGCTTATTGATTTGGATCGGATGGAGCTCACCGATCTCATCGATGAATAGAATTCCCCCATGGGCTTTGCTCACTGCCCCCATCTTAGGCTGAGGCACGCCGGCCACCCCCATGGCCCCGGCCCCCTGATAGATCGGATCATGAACCGATCCGATCAGCGGATCAGCTATACCGCGCTCATCAAAGCGTGCTGTAGCACCGTCCATCTCGACAAATTTGGCATCCACATCAAAAGGAGATCCCTGGGATCGTTTCGCTTCCTCCAAGATGAGGCGCGCCGCCGCTGTTTTCCCCACACCGGGAGGCCCGTAAAGCAAGACATGTTGAGGGTTGGGGGTGCACAACGCTGCTCTCAACGCCTTGACGCCGTCTTCCTGCCCAACAATTTCTGCGAAACTCTGAGGTCGTGTCATTTCCGCCAGAGGTTGAGACAAAGAAATCTTGCGCATGCGACCAAGGATTTCTTTCTGTTTGCGCGACTCCTTCTCCACAGCCTCCCTGGTATTCCGTTGCTGGCGCAGCATGGTCCAAAAATACATCCCCACGACCAACATGAATAGAAACTGTCCAATGAATAAAAAACCTACAACACTATCCAAATGCTCCCCTCCCGTAAAAAACCTTTCCAAGAACATAGTATGCCCGCCTTTGCTGAACTTTAGTAACTCACGGACGCGAAGTCTCAAAAATCAGCAACATTGTCGCGGAGAAAGGAAGATGTTCAATGGTTGTTTGGAAGGGCGGCGGGATTTTAGTCGCGTTTGTTATCGCAGCTTTCGGCCTCTTGGTTGGATTTGGTTCGGGGTACCTGGCAGATGCCACTGGTAATGATTTTTTCCAGACGAACAACTGGATTGTAGGCGTTACTCTAATTCTCTCTGGGATATGCTGTTTTTTCTTGGGAAAATTGATTAATACAAGGAAGCATGTTGATGAGGAAACCGGCGAGACGATTATAACAAAATATGATAATTCGTTTCTCTTTATTAAGATTGAATACTGGGGTTTTATCTTGCCTGTGCTCGGAATAATTGCCTTTTTTGTTAATATGAACTGGATATAATTCTAGGGGCTGTTGCAAAACCACCAAAAATGGTATGCAACAGCTCCTTTCTGTAATAAGAGGTTACCTCTCCGCTTGCCTAATCTTTACTTCCCCGGATTTTTCTAAACTTACTATCAGCAAAGAGAATTCATTGGCATGGCAAAAAATCCTCTTTAACAATTTGAAATTATCTAAAGGTTAAGCTGCTGTTTTCTCGTGAAGGTCTTTACCGCAACGCTCTCCCTGAA
>WRJI01000108.1 GCA_009778595.1 Peptococcaceae bacterium
CGACCGCAAGTATCCAGTATTCAGTATTCAGGATTCAGAATGTGGATTTTCTTGTTTTTTATTGATGTTGTTGCAACCTAAGCGACTAAGCAACCATACGGCTTCCCTCGACCAGGTCACGTCGAAATATCCACATCATCCCAATCAGCCGCAGAAATAAGCCACTTGAAGGTTTTATGCCGCTCCATCACGACACCCGGCACCACACCCGTAGGCCCTTCCAGCCCATTGATACGGGCGTCAACACAAGCCCAATCCAATCTATAGGTGAAATCCGCCTCATCAAGAATCTCCTCGACAGACCGCACCCGCGCCTGCTTCACCAGCTCCGCTAAAGAATCAAACCGGTTCATAACCCCAAACACATCGGGAACATTGCACCCCTCCCCGGGAAACTCAAGGGTATCAACAAACCCCATAACCCATTCCATGACCAGAAGATTCTCATATTGCCACGAAAAATGTGTAAACCCCTCTTGCCCCGGCGCAGGATTCTGCAAAAACTCCCTCTCTTTTCGTGAAAAAAACCGTTCGCACTGAAAACTCTGCTTCACATTCTCAACGAGATTCTGGGCTTCCTTAAGAGACCCCTTCGACAGACACTCCGCAAAAAGCGCCACCGTTAACAAACAAACCGCCCGACCGGCCATATCCTCCACAGATTTCAACGCGCACTCCCGGCTGCTCGGCAACAAAGGCAACTCATCCAGCGCAAAAATATTCCGCTGACGCAACCGAGCCAGACTCCTGTTCTGTCTCGCCACCTTTTGCGGATCCGCCCCGGCATGAAAAGCCTCAGCCTCCGGACGGGCAAAGGGTACAAAAGACCCTACCTGAGATTTGCCATGATCATCAAAAACGATCTCAAAATCCGTACTTAGCAGAGCACTGCCGTCATCAGCCAACACCAAAGCCCGCAAAGGCTTGAACAAATCCCGCAACGACTGATCAATAATCGTTTTATCCTCATCGGTTTCATACGAATATCTGACCGCAATAAAACTGCGGGACAAAGCAATCTGATGTAGAATATTCAGTTTAAGAGTGCTGTCCGTCGACGGCACCGCGTGAAAATGTTGCCAGACAGCCTCCTTTTGTTCCCTAATAAACTGCTCATTTGTACCCTGGGTAACGACGCCGATATTCATCTCAACAGAACCGTTCTTGAGCCGCAATGTGTTATCAGCGGTAGCTGACTCAACGCCAAAATAAGAGCAAAAACCATTGATCAGAGCACTCGAATCATCCTCATAACATAGCAAGAAAACATTTTCTGTCATAATGCCGTCCTCCCACTTACTGCCCACGCGACTGCTTATGGGCATTGTAATACAAAATCACCAAAAAGACAAGGATGCCAACCATTCCCCATTCAACCCTCCTGACTTCCTGACTCCTCTTTGGTTGTGGCTGCAAACCACCCCATGATATAATAAGACCCGGGTTCCATCCAATAACATCTTTTTCATGTACTAACGCGGGCTCTGCCCGCAAGTATTCAGTATTCAGTATTCAGGATTCAGAATGTGGATTTTCTTGTTTTTATTGACGCTTCGCGTCGATAAGTTACTATATCATCCGGCAGAGGCCTATCATCCGGTAAACCAAAATACGAAAGGAGCTCTTCCAATGAATACAACGAGCCTGATAATCGGTATTATCCTACTCCTTGCCCTTGCTATCTCTGTCGCCATAGGCCTTAAGGGAGGGCCCAAGGTAAAATTCCTTTTGTTCATTGCCTGTGTTGTCGTCTTCATCGGCATCATGATTTATGAACCGGGTCTACGAACACCAAAAAACATCATTATGTTCGTTATCGCCCTATTGGGGGTTATGGTGGGATTGGGCGCCACCTCAGGTGGTTCCGCAAAACAATCTGAAAACGATATGGAAGCCGAACCTCTTGCTGTCTGGCTTCCGGATCAAAACGGGAAAAAATACGACTTCGAATTCGAGAACACCCCCGAACCCCTCGCCGAAAAAATCCTCACCGACGAAGATCTGCCAAAGCTTAAGCACATCGTTATCGGTGCCTGGGGCGAAAGCTACGAAAACAATCCTGACCCCATCCTCACAATGATGATCGACAACAAAGAAAGATTCCGGCACATCGAATCCCTTTTCATCGGCGATATGGATTACGACGAATGCGAAATATCCTGGATCATCCAATCCGATCGGTATGGAGATCTGCTCCAGGCACTGCCCCGCTTGAGAACGCTTAAGATACGCGGCTCAACCAATCTGTCTTTGGGCAACGCCCCCGAACACGCCGACCTAGAAGACCTTCAGATCGTCTGCGGAGGTCTCCCGAAGAACATCGCCACCGAACTGCAAAAATCCAAACTGCCCCGTCTCACGAAACTCACTCTATACATGGGCGTACCCGACTACGGCCTCACCTGCACAATAGAAGACCTGGCCGCCCTGGCTGACAAAAACCTGTTCCCCAATCTGAGAGAATTGGGATTCGTCAACAGCCAAACCCAAGACGAAATCGTCGCTATGCTGCTGGCCAGCAATATCCTGCCTCAGCTCGAAACCCTTGACATCTCCTATGGTTGCCTAACCGACAAAGGAGGCAAGATGATTCTCGACGCCGAAAGCCAGCTAACCGGACTGAAAAACCTCATCATCAACTACCATTTCATGTCCGAAGACATGGTGAACAAGCTCCAAGATCTTCCCTTCGATGTCAATGAGTCAGACCGCCAAGACTATGACGAAATCGATGACATCTACCCCATGATTACAGAATAACAGAAAAACCGGTTAACAAGGAGTTCACATACCATGAAACCCAAGATTGACTACACCCTCTATTTGGTCACAGACCGCACCCTGCTGAGCACCCCGACACTGACGGAGGCTGTCGAAAAAGCAATTCGAGGCGGCTGCACCCTTGTTCAGTTGCGGGAAAAAACCCTGCCCTCCAGGGAATTCTATAGCACAGCCCAAGACTTACGCGCCCTCACCCGCGCCTACAATGTCCCATTGATCATCAACGATCGGGTTGACATCGCTCTTGCCGTGGACGCCGATGGTGTCCACATCGGACAACAAGATCTGCCCGCAGCCGCCGTCCGGAACTTGATCGGACCTGCCAAAATCATGGGCGTATCCGCCCACACACTCGAAGAAGCCCAAGCCGCCGCCAAGGCTCAAGCCGACTATCTGGGCATCGGCGCCATGTTCGCCACAGCGACGAAACCGGACACCACCACCATCCCCATGGCCGAATACCTCCGCATTCGGCAACACATCAACCTCCCTCTCATCCTCATAGGCGGCATAACAACCCGAACCCTCCCCCAACTCTCCGGCTGCGGCGACGGAATCGCCGTCGTATCGGCAATACTGGCACAACCCGATATTGAACGCGCCGCGAGAGAGCTTAAAGAATTACGCCACCGAGGAAAGACACCCACACGAGGAAAGGCACCAACACAATGAAGGCTTGTATATTTGACTTGGACGGCACTTTGCTCGACTCCCTCCGGGTATGGGAACAACTGGATATCGCCTTTTTAGGTAAACGCGAAATCACAGTCCCCGCTGATTACGCGGACACCATCGCCGCCCTCAGTATCCGCGAAGCCGCCGTTTACACCATCCAGAGATTCGGGTTCCCCGAAGACCCCGACACCCTTATCGCCGAATGGAAAGCTATGGCGCTCCACGCCTACAGCCATACCGTCATGTTGAAACCATATGCCAAAGACTATTTGCTCAAACTCAAAACCAACCACATCAAGCTTGCCATAGCCACAAGCCTGCCCCATACCCTCTCCGCCCCGGTTCTGGACAGACATGGTATCACACCCCTCTTTGACACCATCTGCTCCGCGGACGAAACTCCATATGGCAAAAACCACCCCGACATCTACATTTTGGCCGCCACTCGGCTGGGAATCCCATCTCAGCACTATCACGAAATCATCGTGTTTGAAGACATCCTTCAGGCCGTGCGCAGCGCCAAAAAAGCAGGCATGACGGTTTACGGTGTCTATGATGAAACCTCAGCCAAACACTGGGAAACAGTCAAACAAGTTGCGGACGGGGCCATTCACAACTTTCGGGAGGCTCCCTTGCCGCCAACCCCCTTGCCGCCGGCCCCCTTACCGTCGGCCACCTTGCCGCCAGGCGAGCCCCCCTTCACACAAAAACCACCTTCCGATACAAAACGAAGTTCCAACACACAATGCAAGCCATGGTCCCCAACTTAGCCAAAACCTTTGAAACCCCGAACACCTCTACCAAGAAATAAATCGTCAATGTACTAAACAACAGATTCAACCCAAACAGGATCAGATACAGCACAGCAGATCGCCACAAATTCCGGGCCTGGCGAAAAGCCCATCGACCGTTCAGAAGGAAATTCCCCACAGTCGCCAAAGTCACAGCAATAACATTCGCCGGCGAAATCGGAATTACAGACGAAAGGATTGCAAACAACGCTAATTCCACCGCCGCTGTCCCGCCGCCGATCACCACATACTTCCCAAACTGGACAAGCCATGGATACTTATTTGTCAGCTCTGTCACTTTCCACTTCCTACTTCCGTGCTTAACGCCGTATCTATCAATAACCGCTTCCAAGGATAAACCGATTATGACAAACGCCATGAGGTTTTGTCAAGAGAAACTGCAGATTTGCAGATTTTCCCCGCGAAGAATAGTCACAATATGCAGACTTTCCACATGAATCATAACCACAACATGCAGCTTTTACCCGCGAATAATGTGCTCCATCGTAGTACACTGTCCTAATGCGGGCTACGCCCGCAAGTATTCAGTATTCAGGATTCAGTATTCAGAATGTGGATTTTCTTGTTCTTTTTTGACGCTTCGCGTCCGTAAGGGACTAATTGCCGATTACACAGGCCGATACTCCAGCTCATGGTTCTTGATATTGACCCGGGTGTTCGCCGGCACAGACTGGGTAATGAACACATTGCCGCCAATCACGCACCCTTTGCCGATAACAGTCTCTCCCCCAAGGATTGACGCCCCCGAATACACCGTGACCTCATCCTGAAGAGTCGGATGGCGCCGGGCACCCCGGAGACTTTGTCCCCCGCGCGTCGACAATGCCCCCAAGGTTACGCCCTGATACAACTTGACATATGCTCCGATCCGGGTCGTCTCGCCGATAACAATACCCGTTCCGTGATCAATACAGAAATGATGACCGATATCAGCCCCCGGATGAATATCAATCCCTGTCAGACTATGAGCGTATTCCGTCATCATTCTTGGAATAAGCGGAACCGAGAGGAGATGCAATTCGTGGGCAAGACGATACACACTGATCGCAAAAACACCCGGATAAGCAAAAATAATTTCATGCCGGTTTTGCGCCGCGGGATCCCCGTCATAGGTGGCCTGCACATCGGTCATGAGAATCTCGATGATTTGCGGGATCTTCGACAGGAAAACCCGGCAAATCTCATCGGCACTGCCAAACATATCGGCGCAATTGCTGTCTTTGCCGGTTTCGATATTCAATATGCGGCAAATCTGGCAGCTTAGCTTCGCGGCAATTTCTGTGACCAGGCTTTGCGCCAAGCCTTCCCGGCTGGCCGCATGGACATCCTCTTCACCGAAATATCCCGGAAACAACAGCCTTCTCAGCAGCGAAACCACCTCTGTAACCTCGCTCGTATCCGGCAGATAATCAAGCCGGGTTATCTCTTGGGCGAAATGCTTCTCATACCTTGAGGTGATTTCGGATATCAGGGTATCCCTATCTGTTAATCGGTCCACGATCCGAACTTTTTCTTCATGTATCGTCATATACGTTTCAACCTTTTCTTTGAAATTCAAGACAACTCCTTATTGTATTATTCCCCCTTCATCTTGTTTCAATAGTCTACTGCCATAGCGGTCAACATCTCCGCCAAAATCAAAATGGGCGGGAATTCTATCCGGCAGCAATGGCAATACCATGAAGGCTATTATGATGGGTATGAAACTTAGTAACCAAACTGTGAAGTGTCTATTCCTCATTGTTCATCCTCCTTATTGGTGTCCTTGAATTTTTTGCCCAAATATCTCTGCGTCGACATAATCAACAACACGATTTCAGCAATAATCACAATATAATAAATCCCCACCACAATTGAAAGTATTTCGTTCGAAATAATAATTGATAATAACACGATAATTATTATATTTATACCGCAGGTTATCAGCAATGTCCAACAGAATTTTTTGTTAGCACGTTCCCAAGCTTCTTCACTAACCATAGCCTTACGCATACGATAGCCGATAATGGTATTTCTTTTGGGCAATCTAAGAAGCAGGAATAAGCAAAGTCCCATAAGTGCAATATTACATGCTATGCTTATAATTGTCTCTGTCATTTTTTTATTTACCCCCAATAATATTGATTTTAAGAAGTCAGCCCACTAATTCAAAATAGGCACTGGCCTTTGCTGTTAGGAGAAACTCTCTAACTCTGGAGGCTAAGCGTCGAGTAGCAAGGGCGCCTCGCGACGCCCAAGCCCTCCCAGATCCCTTCTCGATGAGTTGGTTCAGCGCTCGGAGTGCGGTGTGGCAACTGCGATTTGGCCGGTATCCGTGCATGCTGTCCCGGAATCTCGGTTCGAAGACTGCTCTCAGTATACGGCTCAGCGCATCCTGAACGAGTTTTTCTTCGTACGCAGCTATCCCAAGAGGCCTCTGCTTCCCATTGGCCTTGGGGATATATACGCGCAGCGACGGTTGCGGGCGATACTGTTTTCTCTTGAGTCTGGCTACAAGGTCGCTCAGGTTCTCTTCCAGGTTGGCTTCATAGGATTCTTTCGTTACTCTGTCCACACCGGTTGCTTTGTTCCCGTCCATCTCTTGATGGCACTGCCGAAGCAGGTCTGTGTTGATCAGGTGATAAAGCGACGTGAACACCATTTGAGGATTCTGGGCTGCCAGTTCGCTTATCCTCTCCAGTTTCGTTCCCATTCTTTTCTCCTATCCCTGAGTATAGTAAATGTTTCCCTCAGAGGGGGCCTCTTGATGTGCCGGTCTTTCCTCCCGCGGCATTACCCGCGATCTACGGTACTACACCGGCATCCGACTTCCGCGATTCCGTTTGATCTCCTCCGTTTATTGCGTTGGTCGATCATACTCCGTTGCCAGAGAGATTCGCGGATCTCCCGAGTTGCCGCTTATACATTGTGTAACATGCCTGGCTCTTGGACCCCGGGGCAGCTCACGAACACTAGCCATTCGCATGCGTGAGTATTGACTTCTGGATCCATGACGCCATCGTCCTGCACCGTCGTATAATGTATTTCGGGGCTGAATCACATTGCAGGCCTGCTACCTAACCGCTTACGCTTAAAACATCACATTACTGTGCTACCTCCAAAGCTGGCTACCGGTGGCGCGGCTACGCCTTGCCGGACGGGTGTTCCACCCGCTAATATAAACGACCTTGCTCGGCCGCACCATGGATACATTATTAAACAGATTCAACACAATAGTCAATGGGGTAATTGGCTCAGTGTTTTTGCAAACAATCGCCGGACCGTAACTCAGATCAAAAAGGAGTTGATTGGCATTTCACTACGCCTGACGCCAGAATAAAATGAAAAGGCTCTACCCCGAGATAATTATGTGAATTTCATGTGGCAGAGTAGTCCCTTACGGACGCGAAGCGTCAAAAAAGAACAAGAAAATCCACATTCTGAATACTGAATCCTGAATACTGGATACTTGCGGGCAAAGCCCGCATTAGTCCCTTACGGACGCGAAGCGTCAAAAAAGAACAAGAAAATCCACATTCTGAATACTGAATCCTGAATACTGAATACTTGCGGGCGTAGCCCGCATTAGTCTTCCGGGCCA
>WRJI01000109.1 GCA_009778595.1 Peptococcaceae bacterium
CACATGTATCATGGTTCTTCGCAAGGCGAAAAGTGAAAACAGCACTTTGTTCATTGACGCCGGCCGCGAGTTCGTCAAAGTAACCAACAGCCATAAGCTGACAGATGAGCATATTGACAGAATTGTTGCCGCTTATGAGGATCAGCGGGATCGCAAATACTTCGCGCGGTTGGTCCCCAACGCGGAAATCGCGGAACAGGATTATAACTTGTCGGTCAGCTCCTATGTTGAGCAGGAGGACAAGCGCGAGGTTGTGGATATCCGTAAGCTGAACGCGGAGATTGAGGCGATCGTTGCCCGGGAGGATGTCTTGCGGCGGGAAATTACTGCTATCATAGCGGAGATTGAGGGGGTAAAATGACTAAGTGGGAATTATCTCGCTATTTGATAGATGCCAAGAAATCCATTGATAGCGTCATATTTATTTCCGACAATATCAAGGCTCTAGCTAATATTGATGTGCGTAATAAAGTGCAGTCAAAAAGGGATTATTTTTTCATAAATTGCTGCGCGGTGTTGGACAAAGCTTTGCCTAATCAAAAAAAGGCTCTATGTAAATCTGATGATACTGTTCATGCTTTATACTACGAACGAGATAAACACGCTGCTCACAAAGATGATACCTATATCCCAAAGCAATATGATTCGTTTGGCGATATGATAACGGATATGAAAAAACAACTGGCTCATGTAAAGGATTTATGTAAGACCTCGCTACCAGAAATATTGACTTTGGATTTCGTTTCTCATGATCGCGAACTTTTTAGGTTGGTGAATGGACTAACAGCCAAAGTGGAAGAAAAGATAAGCGAACGAAAATATCCTTTTCGACAATCACCTCAAAACACACAGCAAGGCATGGTGTTTAAGGCTTTTAACGACACTGAAGATATTAGAGAAATTAGCCAATCCGATAGATGCAGATACGCTGTGCCTCTTGATAATGGGATAAATTACAATGAGGGATTACAAAACAGGCAGGATTTTTGCATTCGAGTAAATGTTTTTTACGGAATGGATACATGGTGCGAAGTTAATCAAGAAGCCCTAAGTAAAATGAAAGAACTAAGAGAGTGTGGCGTGATTGATCAGTATGGTGTTTTTGAGCCAGAGGCTCTTATGAATCCAGCGATATTTGAAAAGGTAAATATTATTCTCGGAAAAGAGGTGCTAACCAATGACTAATCTTGACCATCTCATAGCTGAGCTTTGCCCGAATGGTGTGGAATATAAAACGCTGGGTGAAATAGCAACAAATATGTATCGCGGCACTGGTATCAAACGCGACCAAGTGACCAAGGTAGGAACTCCTTGTGTCCGTTACGGCGAAATATATACCACTTATAATATTTGGTTTGATACTTGCATGTCTCATACCAACCCCAACGAAATCCAAAACCCAAAATATTTTGGACATGGCGACATTCTTTTTGCCATCACGGGCGAGAGCGTTGACGAAATTGCCAAGTCTTGCGTTTATATTGGACATGAAGAATGCCTTGCTGGCGGCGATATTGTTGTAATGAAGCACAACCAAAATCCGAAATACCTTGCGTATACCTTGACCACGACAGACATACAAGCCCAAAAGAGCAAAGGCAGAGTAAAAAGTAAAGTCGTTCATTCAAACGTCCCAGCACTGAAAACAATTACAATCCCCCTCCCTCCCCTTCCCATCCAAAAGGAAATTGTCCGAATCCTTGACAATTTCACTGAACTTACAACGGAGCTTTCAGCGGAGCTTTCAGCACGGCAAAAACAGTATGAGTATTATAGAAACGATTTATTAGCTTTCGGGAATGATGTTGTTTATATGCCTTTAAGCGAAGTATGCGGCTATGCCGATTATCGCGGCAAAACCCCTAAGAAAACTGATAGCGGCGTATTTTTGATTACGGCTAAAAACATAAGAAAAGGCTACATCGACTATGAAACCTCCAAAGAGTATGTAGGATTAGATGGTTACGACACGATAATGCGGCGCGGGAAACCGCGCATAGGTGATGTCTTAATTACAACTGAAGCCCCGTGTGGTCACATTGCACAACTCGACCGCGACGATATAGCTTTAGCACAACGGGTAATCAAGTACCGCGGGAAGGATGGTATTATCAATAACACTTTCCTGAAACACGTTCTTCTTGCAAACGAATTTCAATCGAAATTACTACATGCTGCAACCGGAGGAACTGTAAAGGGAATCAAAGGGAGTAAACTCCACAAGTTGACAATCCCCGTCCCTCCCCTAGCAGAGCAAGAGCGCATCGTCGCCATCCTCGACCATTTCGATGCCCTCACCGCCGATATCACCAACGGTCTCCCCGCCGAGATCGCCGCCCGCCAGAAACAATACGAATACTACCGTGACAAACTCTTAACCTTCAAGGAAGTGAGCCCATCATGAGCCAATACTTAACAGTTGTACCCGCCGGATTTAGTCGCTTAGTCCCTTACGGACGCGAAGCGTCAAAAAAGAACAAGAAAATCCACATTCTGAATACTGAATCCTGAATACTGAATACTTGCGGGCGTAGCCCGCATTAGGTTGCAACAACATCAACAAAAAACAAGAAAATCCACATTCTGAATACTGAATACTGAATACTGAATACTTGCGGGCAAAGCCCGCCTGAGCTCAATTATCAGCCGCATCCAGCCGTTGTTCCGCCATCATCTCGCTCCCGGATTTCATGATATCCAACCCGTACTTTCGTTGCAACACCATGGTGGCCTCCCTCAATCGACGACTGGCCTCTTCCGACTTGCCGGTTTCCTTTGGCGCGCCAAGGCCATCGAATAAGGAGAGTTGCTTGGCTTCCCCATCCGAAAACTTGCTAAGGCTGATGCCCACCAACCGGATGGGGCGTGGTTCCACGTCGTCAAGCAACGCGGCAGCGGTTCTATAGATCACATCGGCGGTGTTGGTGGCGTCGCCGCTTTTGGAGCGGGTAATCTTTCTCATATCTTTGAAGGTGATTTTCAAGGTGACGGTGCGGGCAAAATTCCCGTCCAGCCTCATCTGAAAGCTGAGCTCTCTGGCAAGGAGCCGCAGGACGTCTTTCAGATATTCCCGGTCGGTTTTATCCTGTTGGAAGGTGATCTCTTTTCCTAATGAATGCGCTTTCGCCGGGGCGGCGATGACCCGGTTATCCACGCCATCCGCAAGATCAAGAATATGTTTCCCTTGGGTGCCGAGAGCCCGAACGAGGGCATCCCGGTTTTTGCAGAGATCTTCTACGGTGCGGATACCGATCTTGTTCAGCGTCGCCTCGGTTTGCGGTCCCACACCATAGATGACCCGGACGCTCCTGTGACTGATAAGTTCCCGCAGGGCTTGTGGGGTTAGGATTTGAAAGAACCCGTCCGGTTTCTTTTCTTCGCTGGCCAGCTTCGCGGACATCATAGAATACCCAATACCAACCGAGCAAGTCAGACCCGTTTCCTCTTTGACCCGGTTCTTGATTTCGCGCCCAATCTTCTCCGCTGTGCCAAACAAACTCACGGAACCGGTGACATCGAGAAAACCTTCATCAAGGGAAATATATTCGATCATATCGGTATAGCCATCCCATATCTTGTGGATTTGCCGGGAGGCGTCTATATATTTGTGCCCATTGGGGTGCATGTAGACACCATGGGGACAACGGCGGTAGGCTTCCTTGATGCTCATGGCGGAGCGTACACCGAATTCCCGGGCTTCATAGCTGCAGGTGGCAACCACACCCCGCTCATGGGGCAGGGCCCCGATGATGAGGGGTAACCCCTCCAGTTTAGGGTTGTCGCGGATTTCTACCGCCGCAAAAAACATATCCATGTCGATGTGTACGATTTCCATGACAATCACCTAGTCAACCTTGCCAAGGCAAGGGTCATCGCTGCCAAGGCAACGGTTGGGGCCTCATCCCAGCCGGGGATAAGCGCCGGATATCGTCTTCAAGTCTTGCTTCGTGTCTTCGGGCAACCGGCTGTAATCAGTATCGGTAATTGCGCCTTCAAGGGCGTAAAGTGTAACCAGACACGTGTTTGGATACTTCATCGTTAACCTGACAAAGGCTTCTTGGCTGCCGGCTTGCCTTAATTCTTCCGCAGTGGTAATGCCGACGGATTTCAATTTCTTCGCGATGACTTCGCCGATGTTTCGCATTGTCGTCAAGTCGGCCATAACGTATCTCCTGAACAAATAAATTAGCAGTGTGCGTGTGTTCATTGTACCGAAACGTTTCGGGGTCGTCAATGCCCGGTCAAGAGGACGTCAAGGATGTATGGGCACGCTTCTGTGCCAGCATCAGATCGACCATGCGGCCATAACTTTGAACGCCGTCGCTGAGATTATGGGTTTTCAAGTAGGAATCGTTGATCTGTGTGGAGAGCTCAGTGATCGCGCCTTCAAACAGGTGCCAATAAGCGCGGAGATCCTCAATATCCGCGAGGACTTCCGGACTGTAGAGACCATACAATTCAAGATAGGCGTCCGGGTCAACGGTACGCAGCCGGTTCATGGCACTGGTTAAAGCCGAAAAAGAACCGGAATAGCGTAGGTAGGCGTCCTCTGAGTTCGCGCAGACGACCACCGCAATGAACTCCGCCTCATCTTCCCGAGCAAACCCCTGCCGGTGGGCGATCTCATGGCAGAGGGTCTGGCCTTTATAGAGGGAGGGGATATCGTTGTTGAAGTTCGCTTCGCCGGTATACGGGAAGTAGACCCCCGTGATCCCCGTGTAGGACATAAGACGGGAGAGGGCTATTGGCTTCGCGTATCCGGTGATACCGGTGATGCCGGCGATGTTGTCTTTTCTTGCTTTCGCATACGCGAGACGACCTTTCTCCTGCAACTCGGTGACTGTCGGGTCATAGGCCAGAGACCCGTCTTCATGGGATGGCAGCGCCCCGCGGGCGGCGTTTGTTTCCCTGATCAGATCCCCGCAGAGGGCATAGAGCTCCTCTTTCGTGCTGAGGGAATCCGGCCACCCGGCAATCACAGAATACGGCTGCCGATAATAATTGTAACCCCACAGGAAATAAAAGAGGAAATAACAGAGGCCAAAGACAATGAGCACTTTCTGCGTGGTTTGCAGAATCCACCGGAGTCTGCCGGTCTTATCACGAATAAGACGGACAACAAAATAGATGAGTCCTGTCAAAAGAACAAAGGGGCCAACCAGGATAAGGATCTCAAGAAAAGAAAAGGTGGGAAGGTATTGCATAGGGAGCAGCTTAGATATTATCGGGAACAGGAAAGCACTGTAGACCTTCTCGGTGAGTGCCGGATGGTGTTGAGCGAATACCGTTGAAAGCCAGGTGAGAGGAAACAGAAGCAGCCAGAGCAGCCTAAGAACGTACGGCTTTGTTTGGGCTTTCATTGGTTGTCACCACGTATCTCATCATCAGCCCGCATAGATACGTTTATCGATGGGGTGTCTTGTTTGGAAGAAGAAGCGGTCCGGTTAAACTCTAATATGAGCCACCCGGATATCAGAACAGCCATCACCGCCCAATATACCCATCCGGGGAAGATTGGCTCAAGGGAGATATGGAAGCCGAAGTCCCCTAGGATCGACGCGATGAGGGGACCGACAGGGTCGGCATAGGTAAAGACGCGGTCACAGACGAGCAATCCGGCAAAAATCCATATAACGGTGGGTATGGATATCAGAAAGCCGTACTTGTTCAGTGTTTGTCCGCCATATATGGCGCCGAAGGCGATGCCCAGGATGACGAACAAGAAAAACGGAGCGGCAACACCTCCCAGCATGCCGACATAGGCCAGAATCATGAAGAGGCCCGGATCCCCGGCGGGCCCGAAAGAAATAATCATGCCGATGATGGCGGACGAAGCTAACATGGCTATGCCGCCAAAAAGCCAGGCAAACACCACAGTGCCGGCCAGCCTGACCAAGGCGTTGGCAACAGAGATGTTCTGTTTCCCTTTCTTCCGGGCGCGGTAAGATGCGATGAAATTCCGCATTTCGTCAGAACCTTGAAAAAGGCGCCATGCCACCCTGAGTGTCAGCAACGTAAGGAAGGCCACGATGCCTATCCCCGTCAGAATCTTCCAGAGAGCGTTCTTGGGAATACCCTCGGTGTTAAAGGAGGTTTCTGCGGAGAAACTCAG
Organism: Peptococcaceae bacterium; assembly: GCA_009778595.1. Lineage (GTDB taxonomy): Bacteria > Bacillota > Desulfitobacteriia > Desulfitobacteriales > Syntrophobotulaceae > WRJI01. The sequence goes on from WRJI01000109.1 coordinate 6,113, forward strand.
GCTCAGACGCAGACGGTCACGGTGGCCGCTGCCGTTCAGAGTAAGATCCCTCACGTCAAAGACGCCCCAAAGGCGTTCGGATTCATGAATTGTGAGGTCCGGCGCGTCGAGGCTGATCGGGCAGATGGTCGCAGCATCCAGCCAACAGGTCACACGGGTTGGCAGACCCGGCTTCTCGTTGTCGGGATGCAAGGTATCTTGGCCCATGACGGTTACTGTCGCAGCGCGAATGGTTATGCCGCTTTGACCATCAAAAACATCGTAATCCAGGCCAAAACCTCCGTCAGGGAGTTCCTGGACGAGCCCTTTTATCGTACACAAAAATGAAAAGTAACGTTCGCCGGGCGTGGCGGTCAGGTTATCCGAGGTGATTCGGTACACAACGGCGTCGCTTTCCCGGATGGGTTTAACGTTCAGCCCCGAGTATTCGCCTAGGATAAGTTCGCTGGTGACGACACGGCGCGGTGCGGTTGGGTTCGAGATGTCCGGGACTCTGGTAGGAAGTCGGATCTCGAAAGGCTCGTCTCCCACAACAGTGCCTCTCATCTTGACGAGGAGAAGATTGCTGTTTGATACAGTGACAGTCACATTGAGATTCGACAAAGTCACATCGTTGCCGGAACCGGGGGCCGGTTGAGAGGCGCAGCCAAAGCATAAGAGGGATAGGCTCAGGATACAGGCACTCAACAGAACCCCTCCAGCAAAAAAAGACTTGCGGAGCGGTTGTAACGGTTGTAACGATTGTAATGAAGTTTGTGACAAGTTGATAGCGGCCATCTTTTTTTCCCTGATTTTGTATTGATCTCGTTCGGTATGGATCTTGTTCTGTCTTGATCTCGTTCAGCGGTTTCTCAAGTATTATTCTATACTAATGCGGGCTTTGCCCGCAAGTATTCAGTATTCAGGATTCAGAATTCAGAATGTGGATCTTCTTGTTCTTTTTTGATGTTGTTGCAACCTAAGTGACTAACGCGGGCTACGCCCGCAAGTCGTTTATTCCTTTCTCCGGATTACCACACCAAAACAAGATTATAGTCTGGATCTACATATTTTTTGTCAATTTCGATGATTTGCTCTGGCGTCAGTTTTGCTAATTGTGTGTATGGACAACCCGGATGATTATCTCTATATTCTATCAGAACATTATGCAAAAGATCTTTGTATGTGCGGAACTCATATATCCCTTTGCCTTGGTAAAAAACCCATTCAACGAAATCATAAACTATCCCTGTCTCATCGTCTTTCCAAGTCCGTGGCGTTCCGTTCGGGTTTTCTGAAGTTACCAGAAAAGCTTCAACATCGCGGA
>WRJI01000110.1 GCA_009778595.1 Peptococcaceae bacterium
TTCAGGGAGAGCGTTGCGGTAAAGACCTTCACGAGAAAACAGCAGCTTAACCTTTAGATAATTTCAAATTGTTAAAGAGGATTTTTTGCCATGCCAATGAATTCTCTTTGCTGATAGTAAGTTGAGAAAAATCCGGGGAAGTAAAGATTAGGCAAGCGGAGAGGTAACCTCTTATTACAGAAAGGAGCTGTTGCATACCATTTTTGGTGGTTTTGCAACAGCCCCTTTCTTATTTCGCGGCTCGTGAATCGAGGTATTTAACAATCTTGAAAGTTGAACTTGACGAAACAGTGAATTGATATTATAATGATATCATATCAATATATATATAGTATCAAGAGAAAGGGGAGTGTTGTTTATGTCTACAGCACAAAGGATTCAATTCAAGGAGAAAGAGCCATTTATCCTCAGCGGCATGATGGTCTTGGTGCTCAATATTTTGTTAACCCTTGCTGCCCTTGCCGCCTTTACAATCGGTGTCGTCATATGCGCTCAAAACGAGTCGGATCCCTTAGGGATCACCTTGATCGTTGTTGGAGGGGTGTATGGATTTCTGTTGACCTGGTTGCTTTTTATGGGGTTGAAAATTATTAAACCCAACGAATCTGTTGTGTTGACACTGTTCGGACGTTACCACGGAACCATAAAACGGGAGGGATTCTTCTGGGTCAATCCGTTCGCTGTTTCCGTCCACCCAGGAGAATCGTCAGCCCTTGGTTCCATGCTTGAGCAAGTTAAAGAAACCGGTTCAGCCAAAATTACGATGTCCAAACCCATGAACAAGAAAGTCTCTCTGAAAGTGCAAACCCTCAATAATAATCAGCAAAAAATCAATGATCAATTGGGCAATCCTATTATCATCGGCATCGTGGTTGTGTGGAAAGTCGTTGATCCAACCAAAGCCGTCTTCAATGTTGACAATTATAAGGAATACCTGTCAACACAATGTGATTCGGCTCTGCGAAACATCGTGCGGCTATATCCTTACGACACCTTTGGTAACGACAACGAAAAAACCCTTCGGGGTAGCAGCCAGGAGATCTCCTTGAAACTCAAAGCTGAGATCCAGGAGAAAGTCGTCATTGCCGGACTCGAAATTAACGAAGCCCGTATTACACATCTGGCTTATGCGCCGGAAATCGCCAACGCCATGTTGCAACGCCAACAAGCCACCGCGATAATTGATGCCCGGCAGATCATCGTCGAAGGTGCGGTGACCATGGTTGAGATGGCGTTGGCCAAGTTGAACGAAAAGAACCTTGTGGCTCTTGATGAAGAACGGAAAGCTGCCATGGTCAGCAATCTTATGGTGGTGCTGTGTGGAAGCCGCGATGCCCAGCCGATAATTAACAGCGGATCGCTGTATTAAGATGGTGAGGTATTTTGGACAACGATCAGAAAAAACAAATACCTTTACGGATTACCAGAACATTATGGAATGATCTATCGGCATGGGCCGAGGAGGATTTCCGCTCTGTTAACGGACAAATCGAGTATCTGTTGACGGAATGCGTTAAACGCAGAAAAAAAGGCGGGATTCCTCCGGGAACCCCAGCCACAACAAAAGATAAGTGAGTGCGAGACGGCTTATTTGCCGTCGACGGCCGCTGACAGAGCCTTATAGGCGTTAAGTCTGCCGGCGGACGAAACTTTTCCGTTCAGGGAGCTTACCGGATCAACATTTCTCAGAATGAGGTTTTTCACCCGCAAAGGATCGTTAATATAGTCAGTGTCTTCAAGAGCCATGATCAGAGTCGCGACACCGGAGACATAGGGGGTAGCCATGGAGGTTCCGCTGGCGTTTCCGTATGAGTTGCCCGGGAAGGTGCTGAGAATGTTTTCCCCCGGTGCGGCGAGATGAACCAAAGTTGAACTGTAACAGGAGAAATAGGATAAAGTATCGCCGGTGCCGGAACTGGCTACGGCAATAATCCTTGGATTGTTGTAAGATGCCGGATATACGGGATACTCGGTGTTATCCCAGCCGTTGTTCCCGGCGGCAAAAACCATCAAACCGGGATACTGGTTCACCGCGTTGCGGATAACATTAGCGTCCCCTGTCCCGCCGCCACTGAAGCTGATGATGGGGATGTTGTTCGCGCCGGCGTAGTTGATCGCCGAAGCGATGCTTTCGGATGAGCCGCTTCCGGAGGAATTAAAAACCCGGATCGAAACGATATTAACCGACCAATTGGTTCCGGCTACCCCTATGCCGTTGTTTCCGACAGCACCGATGATGCCGGACACGTGGGTGCCGTGGCCGTTAGGATCGGTCAAATGGCTGGCCCCGTCGTTCACGAAGCTTGTTCCAAGGGTTCTATCAACTTGGCCGGCCAAATCGGGATGATTGGCATCAACCCCCGAATCAATGACTCCGATGGTTATTTTGGTTCTGGGGGCTTTTATTGCCCAAGCCTCCTTAAGATTAATCTTATCGATGGCCCATTGCTTCGACAACTCCGGATCATTCGGGATGAAGGAATCATCCGGTCTCGAAGGAACATCCGGTGTTGATGGATTGTCCGGCGTCGGAGGATCGCTTGGGGGCGTCGTCGGAGGATCGCCTGGGGGCGTCGTCGGAGGATCGCTTGGGGGCGGCGTCGGAGGATCGCTTGGGGGCGTCGTCGGAGGATCGCTTGGGGGCGTCGTCGGAGGATTGCCTGGAGGCGTCGTCGGAGGATTACCCGGTCTGGTTGATCTCCCAGGCTTGCAATAAGTATCCGTTGAGAGAGGATCTTGCTCAGGAAAATCGATGCGGAAAGGCTCATTGGGTTGGGCACTCAGAACGTCGTCTCGTTTCTCTAAGGCGCGGATCGCTGCCAAAACATTTTCTTTGCCTGGGTTTTGTAGCTTGAGACTCAGGTTGACCCTGTATTTCTCGGGTTCAATCAACCATAAACCATTTCCTTCACAATCCAAGAGATCGTGAGGGACATTCTTTTTAAGTTTTTTCCAGGCGGCGCTGTCGCGGGATGTTCTCTTGAGACCCTCCCGAGTGATTCCTTTGTCAGCCAATTGCGCTAAAGCCGTTTGCTGGCGTTCGATTTTTTTGCGGACACCATGACTCAAATTGATAACTTTAGCACAATCTATCTCCGGAAAATCTTCCGGGGCAAACGATTCTTGCCCCCAACTTTTTTCACGGGTCAGAACCACCAAAACCGTATCGTCAAAAAAATCATCCGCCAACGTTTTGGTACAGAATGTTTTCTGATTCGAAAACATATCGTCAGCAGAGATATCGGCCGAGATATCAAAAAAGGATGTTGTTATATGGGGCCGGAGTTCTTTTTCGGTAGTCGAACCCGGTCTGAGGTCACTGGCAAAGAGGAGCGCAGATCCACCCATGACCATAGCGACGACGAGGAAAACCGCTAAAAACCTTTTCGTCCTGATGTAAGCTCTCATTTCGAACCTCCCGGTATGTTTTTTTGGATTCCGGATGACGGTATGGGGAAAGTTCCTTCAGGGATTCTAGGCAAATCGAACCGTTGTCAAAACAAATATATCACAATAGGCACATGAGGACAACCGCAACACCTTGAATAAAAATCTTTTTGCATTTCTTTATCATTTGCCTTGTAAAATACCCCCGTCTTCGTATAGAATAGAACCATGGTTGTTAAACCTATCCAAATTCGAAAGAACATATGATGAAGAGACAGGTCTCGCATTTAGAAAGAGCGGGTGATGTTACTTGATGAATCAAGATGAGAGAATTCTCGCGAGTCTGGAAAGGATTTCGAGCGTGTTCAACCAGGAACTCGGCGATATCCAACAGGATTCGTCCGTTCATATCCAGCAATTGTCTGCTTGGTCCGAGGAGATTCGGGCATATATCAGACTCTTTGAGGAGATATCCTCTCCGGCGCGTTTGGTTGTGGAACATGTCTTGGACCTCAAATTCAATGACGGGTTGTTGGGCGTAGAAACAGAGAATATTAAGATGGATCGAAGCATTATTGACAGCATGCAGATTTTTGAGTTCGGGGTTATCCAAGTTGTTGTCGGCAATATGCAGCTATCCTGGCGCGACGGCGACTACAATTACTATTTCTATCCGGATATGGTGGAACTGCGCACGGCTGATGAGAAATCGTTAATCAAACTCTTTTTCTCCCGCAACTTTGCCCGACAGACACAGGTTCAGTTCGCGGCGTTAAAAAATCTGCCCCAGGTCATCTATATTCACCCAGAGCTCGTCAAAACAGAGCGGGAGAAACGGACGCGAAGAACCCGTAAAGGAGAAATGGCATGAGTGTTGATGGTGTTGAGAAAGAACAAATTTCTAACGTTTTCCACTTGGCGGACAAATACAACATACAGTTTATCAGATTGCAGTTCACGGATATTCTGGGGGCCATGAAGAATGTTACCATTCCCTTGAGCCAACTTCGCAAGGCCCTTGACGGGGAGATTATGTTTGACGGATCCTCGATTGAGGGGTTCGTGCGCATTGAAGAGTCGGACATGTATCTACGGCCCGACCCGGAAACCTTCCTCATCTACCCATGGCTGGTCACGGAGGGTGGTGCCATGGAAGCCCGACTGGTGTGTGATGTCTACAATTATGACAGATCGCCTTTTGAAGGTTGTCCCCGCAACGCTCTGCAACGGGTGTTGGCGGAAGCCGGGGAACTTGGGTACAGAATGTGTGTCGGTCCGGAGTTGGAGTTCTTCTTGTTCCAGATGGATGATTTGGGTCGGCCCACCACCATCACCCAGGATAAAGCCGGGTATTTCGATATGGCCCCTGTCGATAAAGGGGAGGAAGCCCGTCACGATATTGTGGTTAACCTGCAGAAAATGGGGTTTGAGATCGAGGCGTCTCATCATGAGACGGCTCCGGGACAACATGAGATTGATTTCAAATATGCCAACGCCTTGGAGATGGCGGATAAAATGGTGACCTTTCGGTTTGTTGTACGTTCCATTGCCCAGCGACACGGTTTGCACGCGTCTTTCATGCCCAAACCCATCAAAGGGGTAAGCGGTTCAGGGATGCATGTCAATCAGTCCCTGTTTCGGGAGGATCGCAACGCCTTTATCAATGACAAAGATCTCCAAAAGCTGTCGAAGATAGCCTATCAGTATATTGCCGGTGTGTTGGCTCATGCCAAGGCTTTTACCGCGGTCACCAACCCGACGGTTAATTCCTATAAACGGTTGGTGACGGGGTATGAGGCTCCCTGTCATATTGCCTGGTCCGAACGCAACAGGAGCCCATTGATTCGGATTCCCTCGAAACGCGGCATGTCAACCCGTATTGAGATTCGCAGCGCGGATCCGTCCTGCAACCCCTATCTGGCCTTGGCGGTGCAGCTGAAAGCGGGGTTGGATGGGATTAAGAATGAGATGAAACCACCGGCGCCGGTGGATTTCAACATCTTTGATCTGACGGATGAGGAGCTTTCCCGTATGGGGATCGAAGCTCTTCCGGGGAATCTGAAAGAAGCACTTGGCGCGTTGACCCGGGATGAAGTGATCCGGGAAGCCTTGGGCCCCCATATCTATTCCCGTTTTCTTGAGGCTAAGTCCAGGGAGTATGAGGAATACAATATGACGGTTCATGATTGGGAGATACGGCAGTATCTGGCCACGTATTGAGGGGTTGCTCAGACTTACAATTTGAAAGCACCATTTCGATAAGAGACGATTCATCGTGGTCTGTTGATTGGTGGTGGTGTTGATGGATGGTTAAAAAGGATTTGGGGACAGTAACCACGGTAACAATGGGACAGTCGCCGTCTTCGGAAACATACAACACTGAAGGTATAGGTTTGCCGTTTTTCCAAGGGAAAGCAGATTTTGGTACGATGACCCCATCGGCGAGAGTGTATTGTAACCAACCTAAAAAGACGGCAAATGCTGATGACATTCTCATATCTGTGCGTGCACCGGTTGGCGCAACTAATATTGTATATCAAAAATGTTGCATTGGTCGGGGTCTTGCTGCTATTTCCGCTTTGCCTGAGTTAACTCACAATAAATACGTTTTATATTATTTGAGGTATTTTGAAAAAGATATTGAGGCTATGGGTGTTGGCAGCACCTTTAAAGCTATCAGCAGAAATGATCTTGAAACAATCCCGATCCCTTTGCCGTGTTTGGATGTCCAGAAACAGATTGCCGGGGTTCTCGACCGCGTCGGTAGCCTCATCGAAATGCGAAAGAAGCAGATAGACAAACTGGAGTTGCTTGTGAAGTCGCGGTTTGTCGAGATGTTTGGGGATCCGGTGACGAATCCGATGGGGTGGGAAGTAAAGCGTCTGGATCAGGTAGCAGATTCTCGACTTGGTAAAATGCTTGATGCAAAACAACAAACTGGCGAAGACCGATATCACTATCTTGCTAATTTTAATGTCCAGTGGTTTCGAATTGATTTGGATAAACTTAACGCAATGGACTTTGACGAAGCCAGCAGAGCTGAATTTGCCTTAGAATATGGAGATTTACTTGTTTGTGAGGGTGGTGAGGCAGGCAGAACGGCCATATGGAAGAACGAAATGAAAGATTGCTTTTTCCAAAAAGCAATCCATCGCGTTCGTTGTAAAGTCGATGTTTGTGTTCCTGAATATATTGCATGGACGATGTATCACAAAGCAAAGATAACCAATTTTGACGGACTTGTTACAAGTGCAACAATAGCCCATCTTACAGGTGAAAAGCTGAAAAGACTAAAGGTGCAAATCCCCCCGCTCGACCTCCAACACCGCTTCGCGGACTTCGTCCTCGCCACCGACAAATCAAAATTTGCACTGCAACGTGGCTTGGACAAACTGGAAATTCTATATCAATCGCTGATGCAGAAATGCTTTGCCGGTGAACTCTTTAACTAATGCGGTCTTCGACCGCAAGTATCCAGTATTCAGTATTCAGGATTCAGAATGTGGATTTTCTTGTTTTTTATTGACGCTTCGCGTCTATAAGCGACTCATGGACATCAAGATCGCCCATATTGCCAATACAGAGGAAATCATAGGAGACTTCTAGAACCTACAACCACAAGCAAAGAAAGGAGACCGTTCCAATGCGGAGAACCTTCGACGACGAGACCCGGATAGCCATTGAAGAGGCATCGACGCAAGTATAGCCGAAATCTCAGATGTTATTGAGAAAATCGAAGCCTTCATCAACAAATTCCCCCAACACGTTGTCCCGGGACTGGAAAGCGTCGTCTTAGGCTATCTGCGGCGGCT
>WRJI01000111.1 GCA_009778595.1 Peptococcaceae bacterium
CCCGGGGGCCCCCGCGGCCCTTGGGGCCCGGCGGCCCCTGGGGGCCCCGCCGGTCCGGCAACGCCGGGATCGCCTTTGGGATATAGATTACAACCGGTATTGTTGTTATTATCGTTAGCCATGTGTCTCGCTCCTTGTTGTTCCTGGTGGTTTCCCGTGATTATACGGGTATTAGTAATTCATAGACGCAAAGCGTCAATAAAAAACAAGAAAATCCACATTCTGAATCCTGAATACTGAATACAGGATACTTGCGGGCAGAGCCCGCATTAGAACAGAATATAGTCTAATATATGCGGGTTTTCACAGCTTGGTTACAGACAAAGAATTTTGTAAAATATTCGAGAATTTCCTTGACAAGGAACGTATGTTCGTCTATCATGGTATTAGAACAAACGTTCCTGAAATCGCGGACAGAAAAGGGGGTTATACCATGATCGAGGAGAGAGTGTGTTCCGGAGAGTTTGGCTGTGAAAAGAGGCCTCATTTAAGACTTGTTTACGTTAATCCTACCTATACCAAAGCTGCAAACAAAAACACGGAAGGGATCTCGATTAATCATGAAGCGGAAAACCGAATCGTGGAAGGGAGGATGGCGAAAGGATTGACGCTTGTGTTTGGGATAGGCCTCATACTCTTTTTGGTCGTCTCTTTGTCTGCCGGGGGATTCAGGGGCTCAGAGGGAAGGCTCCCCGGCAATGACACTGCCCTTACGTACAAGCCGGTAACGATTCAGGAGGGGGATAGTCTGTGGCGGTTGTGCAGCCAGTCCGGACTGGATGTCAGTGTGGATACCCTGATTGCACGGACCCTTGACTATAACGGGCTTCAGGGAACCGGCCTGACGGCAGGGCAAACGATCTATATCCCCTGCAAAGATTAAGCAATAAGTATTGAATGCATCAGAATAAGGAAATCATGATGGAATGTCCGGGAAAGAGCGGTGTTTTTGTAGAATGACTCGCTGTTTTTGTAGAACGATTCTGTGCCGGAGCGGAGGGATTGACGGCAGAAAAGGAGAACATTCTAGGCAAATAAGGAGGGGATATGCATATGGCGTTGAAGGATATTGCATCGAATCTCAAGGCTTTTGCCGGGAAGAGTCTCAGCTCACAGAAGAAAGAGGCCATTGAGAAGGCCGAAGATATTGATAAATGGATTGACACACTTAAGCAGGAACCGGCAGGGGTGATCCGTTTTAAGGAAGCACGCAGGTTGATTGCCCGGCAGGTTTATCAAGAGGCTAAGGACTATTTGCGTTCGGTTTTGCCCAAGGCTTTGCGCAGCGAAATGAGCGAAGTGCATTTGTTGTTGGCGCAATGCAGCTACGGGCAAGGGTTGCTGCAGGAAGCCCTCACCTATGTGGAGGAAGCCCAGCGATATGAGAATTCTTCTTTGAGAGCGTTTAGTCTTCACGCTGATTGTCTTTTAGAGATGGGGGATTGGGACGGGGCCGTTGATGTGCTCAATCGTGCCAAATGTACTTATCCTGAAAATGCTTCGATACTTTTCAGGCTGGGAAATATTCATTTCTATTGTGAGAACTATCAGGATGCCCTCAATTGTTTTGCCGGTTGTTGCACACTCAGACCCCGCAGCAGTATTTATTGGGAGATGAAGGCGGAGGCGCAGCTGAAGCTGAAATTCCTTAACGGAGCCAACAATAGTTTCAAGAGGGCTTTCTGGTATGCGGGATCCAATGAGACGTTGGTTCGCTGGGCTTATTGCCAGGCTCTGCACGGGGATCTGGAAAAATCCAAACGCAAATACGAGCGGGCCCTGCGATCGGATTCAGAGAATATTGATATTCTGTCTAACTTAGCCGGGGTCTATCAGAAGTTGGGGCAGCCTGAAAAGGCTTATCCGCTTCTGAAAAAAGCTAACGAGCTTTGTGCCGATGATCCGATTATTCTGAACAATCTGGGGTATATTTCGATGGCCCTTGGCCGCAGCCGCAAAGCCATCGAGTATTACAAGTCGGCTTTGTCAGAAGGGAATAATGAGGATCTGACTATTATGTACAATCTGGCTGTTTGTTACAGCCAGCGCGGTTTGTGGACGGAGGGCATTACCGTACTCAGACAAATGTTGGCTATTGATCCCGATATGGATAAAGCCTGGATTCTGCTGGGGAATATTTATGAACAGAAGGAGGAATACGGGTACTCGGTTGATTGCTATAATGAGTTGCTTAAGTATGCTTAGGGGCTTGACGTGAGAAGTGAGCTGCGAGAAGTGAGACGTGAGCTGCGGGAAGTGAGAAGGGAGATGTGAGAAGGGAGACGTGATCTGCGGGAAGTGAGTTGACAGAATCCGAGGTGGGTCAAAAAAGACTGCCCCATAACGTTTTTTAATAAACGTCTATGGGGCGGTTTTTTTTGTGACATTTGACTCCTTTTGTTGCGGCGGCGAGTTGCCCTGTGTTAAAATATATTTGTTTGTATGGTCGAATAAGAAAAGCAATGAGAAGGAAAACAAGAATTATGGCTATTGATACCGCAAAAATTGAAACAGCTGTCACGATGATCCTGGAAGCTATTGGGGAGGATCCGGAGCGGGAGGGATTGCGGGCGACACCGGCACGGGTGGCGCGTTTTTATGCCGAGGCGTTCAGCGGACTGACGGAGAACGGGGACGAAGCGTTGGTCACGCAGTTTACGGAAGGGCATGAGGAGATGATTATCGTAAAGGATATTCCTTTCTATTCGATGTGTGAGCATCACCTGTTGCCTTTTGTCGGGATTGCCCATGTCGCCTATATCCCCCGGAAAGGCAGGATCTCCGGGCTGTCGAAATTGGTACGTGTTATCGAGTCTTTTAGCCGCAGACCTCAGCTTCAGGAGCGGTTGACCACGCAGATCGCTGATTCTATTGAGAGAACCCTGGATGCCCGGGGGGTGCTTGTGGTTCTTGAGGCTGAACATATGTGCATGACAGTGCGCGGCGTCAAAAAACCGGGGGCGAAAACCCTGACTTCCGCAGTGCGGGGGACGTTGGAAACGAACGCGACAACGCGGGCGGAGGCTTTTTCGCTGATACGCGGACGGTAAGGAAGTTGAGTGATAGGAGTTGTTTATGGAAACACATGATTCTGCGCCTTCGGTATCCGGTCATCAGGGTAAGTTGGAGCTTATCGCGCTTCAGCAGTTTTCCAGTTATGACAATATGTATAAGGTTGTGGATTTCCTGAACCGCAATTTGCGCGAACGCCATTTGATGTTTGGGTTGACGAAAGATGAGGATACGATGACGATCAATATTTATGAGGTTGAGTAGCATGCGTATTTTGTTGACGAATGATGATGGTTTTCGGGCGCGGGGACTCCAGGCTCTTTACCGAACGCTGGCTGAGACAGGGCAGCACCAGATTTGTATTGTTGCTCCGGAAAACCAGCAGTCGGCCAAAGGCCGCTCGATTACCTTGCATAAACCTTTGTTTTTGACGCGGCATGACCTGGATTTCGGAGGGAAGGGGTTTGCTGTGACCGGGACGCCTACAGATTGTGTTAAGCTGGCTCTTCAGGGCAAGATCTTGCCTTTTGAACCGGAGTTGGTGTTGTCGGGCATCAATGCCGGGCCGAATCTGGGCAGCGATGTTTTCTATTCGGGGACGGTGGCGGCGGCTATGGAGAGTATGCTTATCGGGGTCAAGGCGTTTGCTTTGTCTTTGACGGTTGAATCATACACAGAATCCTTGGATTTCTCTCATGCAGCAAGTTTTGTTCGGGATGTTCTGCTGGAGGATCGGGTGTTGACGGCCTGTGAAGGGCTGCTTAATATCAATTTCCCTTACCAGCCCCGTGAGGAATGGCAGGGGATACGCTTGACGCGGTTAGGGAGGGAGGCGTTCTTTAATAATTTCGAGGTGCGGCGTAATCCTTTGGGCCGGGAATATTATTGGATCTATGGCCATCAGCCGGAGGATAAGTCTGAGGGAACCGATCATGAAGCGATTGCCCAGCGATATGTTTCCATTACGCCGTTGTTGGATGATTTGACGGATTACCCGGAGCTTCATCGTGTTAAATCTCTTGTGTGAGCGAACCAGTCGGGGTGAGTACGGAGAAGAATATGGGAATGGCTTTGAAGGTTGTTGCGATTTTTATGCTTGTTGCTTTGATCGTTTTTGGGTGGAACCGGATGAGAGGTCGGAAGAGCACCCACGGTATGGCTAATTTTTTGTTGCCGGTGGCCGCTCTGGTGGTTATTGTGTTTTTGTCTTTGTTGAAGGTTTTTATTATTTATAAGATTATTATTTTGATTGTGGCTATACTTGTCGGGGGATTGACCTATTGGCATTTTTTGGACAGAGATTAAGAGCGCTATTTTCACGGCTTGTTCATATTGGCACAATTGGCGAGTCGATGTATGGGTAGTTATGGATGTGTTGCCGACGGATCAAGTTGTTCGTATCTTGGAAGGCTATTCTGGGGAAGCATGGGAGGACTCGAGAAGTGATTATTAAGAACAAATATGGTGAGGTTCGCTCAGGCTGGGCCTTGGCGATTATTATTGGGGTTTACTTTCTGATTCAGATTATTGTTCAGATCGGGGTTGTTTTCGTGGTGGCGACCATGATTATAACCTCAGGAGGTGATATTTCTGATTATGATAGCCTCAACGAGGCGCTTTCTTCGACTTGGGTGGTTCATACCTTGTATTATGCGGTAACGTTGCTTTCTATTGGGGTTTCGTTTTTGTTCTTCTGGCTTCTCTATAAGAAATCTCCTATCCAATTGGGGCTTTTCAAAGAAAAATGGTTGTCTCAATTGTTGATTGGTTGTGTGTTCGGGATTGGGGCTATCAGTGTTGTGTTTGGGGTGTTGCTCATCTCCCAAACAGCTTCCGTAACAGTTATGGATTGGACAGAAGGGATTGACTGGGGATTCGTCGGCGAGATCTGCGGCGGTGTGATCCTTTTTGTGCTTGTCGGATTTGCCGAGGAGATCATGAATCGGGGTTTCATGATGTCCGCCATGAGAACGACCCGGGTCAAGTGGTTGATCATTGTGTTACCGGCACTGTTGTTTGCCCTCTTACACGCCATGAATCCCAACGCGACGGTTCTTGGGCTCGCCAATATCATGCTGGTGGGAATCCTGTTTGGTTATATGTTTGTCAGAACAGGCATGTTGTGGGTTCCTATCGGTTTTCATATCACATGGAATTTCTTTCAAGGCCATGTCTTTGGGCTTGCTGTCAGCGGCATGGAGCAAACAGCGTTTATGCAGACGTCCTTGACGGGGCCGGCGTGGTTTACCGGCGGGGCCTTCGGGGCCGAAGGGGGACTTCTGTGTACTTTGGTGATTCTGTTGAGTTTGGTTTGTGTGAGGGGTTTTATGAAGCCCAAGAAGGCGTTTTGGAGGATGGAATTGCCTGAGCCGATGCCTGTTACTGACCCTTGAGTGTTTAGGAGGATGTTTATGTACCCACCCAGTAGGTATCCGTACCCACCTATTATGTATCCGCCGATGATGTACCCGCCGATGATGTACCCGCCTCAGTATCCTCACGCCAGGTCTATGATGAATCGCGCCGGTGCGGTTATGTTGATCTATTGGGGTATTACCTTGGTTGTGGCCATTTTTGGGAGCATGTTGTTTGGCGTTTTTCTGTCGCTGATTGAGAGTGTTCAAAATCAAGGAAATACCTTTGATCCCTTCGGTTTGACGGAGGATATCATGTCTGATTCTCTGTTCATGGCATTCCTGTTGCTGCTTTCTCCGGTGGCTTCATATGTGACTGCGGTTTTGGGAGGGCTCGTGACAAAAATTAAATTGCGGCCTATGTTTAAGCGCAGTGGGATGAAGCCGTCTATGATTGTGGTTCTGGGGATGATAGCCCTTGGACTTTCCTGGTCATGTCAGTTTGTGGTAGGTATCCTTGATGTCATGCTGTCTCAGATCAATCTTTCTGTGTATCCCCAGGAGGAGATATTGGCGATGCCGTCAGAACCGCTGGCAATCTTCTTTTATGGTCTTGCCATCTGTGTAGGAGCTCCTATCTGCGAGGAATTGTTAATGCGCGGCGTCATGCTGAACGCGTTAAAAAAATATGGTCATGGGCTTGCGGTTTTTGTGTCCGCGTTGTTTTTCGGGATGATACACGGGAATTTTGTGCAGGGGATTGGGGCGTTCTTTCTTGGTATTCTCTTTGCGATGGTGACACTGAAGACCGGGTCGATACGGCCGGCCATCTACCTGCATGCCATTAATAACACGACGGCTTTTGTTGTTTCCTATGGGTTCATGGCGGCGGAGGAGATAAACCTCATTGAGTCGGAGGCTGTCGGCACTGCGGATTTTTTGGTGAGTGTTTGTCTCATCATAGCCGCTGTTGTTGTTCTGCTGATCAAGCTTCCGTATATTAAAGAACTCTGGAGAGTTATGCGTATGCGTCCCCAAGCCCCGCAGGTGAAGCCGAATGAGTCAATGTCGCAGTATCCTTTGGCACCGATGTATCCCCAGGAGCAGACGTATCCCCAGGGGCAGACGTATCCCCAGGGGCAGACGTATCCCCAGGGGCAGACGTATCCCCAGGGGCAGATGTATCCTCGGGGGCAGACGTATCCCTGGGGGCAGACGTATCCTCAAGGGCAGACGTATCCCCAGGGGCAGACGTATCCTCAAGGGCAGACGTATCCCCAGGGGCAGACGTATCCTCAAGGGCAGACGTATCCTCAAGGGCAGACGTATCCTCAAGGGCAGATGTATCCCCAGGGGCAAACGTATCCTCAAGCCGTATCATATCCCCAGGTTCCAATGTATCCCCAGGCTCCAATGTATCCTCAAGCTCAGAGGCCCCCTTATGTTCCAAGCTTCCCTTGGCTTCCCGACGAGCCCTTTTTCTATTGGCCTCGGCGCTGGTTTTGTTTCTGGACTTCATGGAGTATGCTTGTTGCCCTTTGCGTTGATGGATTGATCCTTCTGCTGACGGGGTTGAGTTTTAGGTACTAAGGCGGGCTACGCCCGCAAGTATTCAGGATTCAGGATTCAGAATGTGGATTTTCTTGTTTTTTTATTGATGTTGTTGCAACCTAAGTGACTAACATCTTCAGAAATACGTTATTATCTTTGGAGAGTTTGTTCCGTTCTAACAATTGTACCGGAAAGATTTCTCCTCTTATATA
>WRJI01000112.1 GCA_009778595.1 Peptococcaceae bacterium
CCCTGTCTCAAAATATTCTTTGTAATAGGGCTGGTCAATTGGCAATGGATGCATTATTATTAGGGTGCATGAAGTTTGGATTTGGCGGAGAGCAGAGCGCGTTAAACTCTAAATGCTCTCCGCCAGAGTTCATGCATTTTCTTTATTAGCATACCTTAACCGTCAAGGATTGTGAAGTTTTCCGTTATGTATAGGGGTTACGTCTGCGCCCTGCTTCCGCCAAACGAAGTGAGCATGGACAGTATTGGTGGCTACAGCTTATCATGAGTCCAAGTTATTTCATTTTTACACTGAGAAGTGTATCGAATTATACACAACTTGGGGGCAGAAAATTGGTGAACTTGGTTCTCCGGTAGTTGGGGGAGAAGTTGATTGGGGAATTATGCAAATCAATATTGGGTGGAGAGGTGTGTTTGATTTTGAAAAATTTGGAGACTGGACAGAAAATTGGCATACTAATATTAGAGTTGGAAGCATGATAGCCAGGGACGCTATTGACAGAAATAATTTTATTACAGAAGAAGAACGTCAAAAAGCTTATTACTCTTGCTATAATGCGAAGGAGCATGACGCTTTCAAGAAAAACAATGTTGTAAGAGATAAGGCTGAAGGATTCTTGACAAATATTATGAGGATACGTAATGGTAATGAAGGCGATTTTGACTTGGAATTTGAATATTCCTTGCAGGAGGCTGCTAAATTAATCAAACCGATACTCTACCCAGATAGCTTTTCAGACAATATATATTCAAGATTTTTCAAGGAATATGGCGAAAAAAACATTTGCTCTCATGAAGAACTGGCAGAGATGTGGAGGATCCGGTAGCTAACTTTCGGTTTCGCACAAAAGCATCTGTGAAAATAGATTGTTAAGAGGTGCCTGATATGACCAAAAGGAAATTGATTACAATAGCAATGGGTCTGTTGGTTCTGACGCTAACCGGTTGCACCAATCAAACAGCCGATAATACAGTTCAGTTAACAGACGAAGTTGATACACAACGCCCTTATGAGTCTTTTGTAGAAAAGATCCAAAGTGAAAACCTGTGGGATTATGGAATAGACATTGTCTCAATGCTTGATGAACACCTGTCACAATACTACGCCTCATCCACCGGTGATCAGTTTCTGACAGCGGATAATATCACTGATATAAGCTATGTTCTCGAAAGATGCAATCTATCCAAAAAGGACGGGGCCTCTTTCAATGATATGGTTATCAATATTGACATCAGAAAAGACGCTCCGGCATACGTTGGTATGGCTGAGATGCATGTGTTTTATGTTTTTCTCCGAGATATTTTATATAAAGACCGACATCTTAGAAAGCGGGTCGACCCATTTCATTTTTGACAGCAAGGAGTATGTTGCCAAAGGAACATATTATGATTATCAAGCCAGAGGGGAAGCTATCGCCGAGGATATTCGAAACTCAAAGAAGTATGTATCGGTACTCTTATCATTTATCATATAGTAACAAATCCACATTCTGAATCCTGAATACTGAATACTGGATACTTGCGGGCAGAGCCCGCGCTTCAAACATCTAAAAAATAACATAATCTGTATATTATAGGACAATATTGGTATAGACTACTTGTGATATCAATACATAACCAATGTGTTGAGGAGTGGTAATTATGAGACCTAAAAAATTGTTGTTTTACACAAATGGGCTGAATCCCGGAAGTCCTGAAATAGGGCTTGTCTCTTTGCTCGGGCAGTTGTCACCGGAAGAATATGAAGTTGATTTGATTCTGTTTGATAATCAGAGGATATCAGGCGAGGCCTACCTCACTGAAAGAATTCCCGACTGGGTTAACGTCTACGATTTTGTTGCTGAGAAATCCAGAGGCACATTGCCGCAACAAGACCCATTCGATCAAACCATAGCTACCGACACTCCTGTCAAATTGGAGAATAATACGGTCAGTCATCTCCCAAAAAGCGATACGGCGATTTATAAAGACAGAGATACCCAAGACAGAGATACCCAAGACAGAGATACCCAAGACAGAGATACCCAAGACAGAGATACCCAAGACAGAGATACCCAAGACAGAGATACTCAAGGCAAAGATGCCAAGGGCAGAGATGCCAAGGGCAGAGATATCAAGGGCAGAGATGCCAAGGGCAAAGATACTCAAGACAGAGTTGCTAAAAACAGATATGTCAAAGGTGGAGATATTACGGCTGTCGAAGCCGTTGCAGCAGCCAAAGCTATCGCAGCAGCTAAAGCTGTTGTGACGGATGAGAGCCTCACGACGGATAAAAGCCTCACGACGGATAAGAGCCTCACAAGGGTTAAGAATACAACGGCCAAAGGGACTAAGACAGCTGATGACACGATGGCCAAGAGTACAACGATGGCCAAGAGTACGACGATGGCCAAGAGGACGATGACGGCCAAGAAGACGACGCCTAAGAGCACGACGGCTAAGAGCACGGCGATGGCTAAGGGTGCGACGATGGCTAAGGGTACGACAACGGCTAAGGGTACCACGGCAGACAATAATACCACAGCTAAAAGTACCACAATGGCTAAAAATACCTCAAAGAACAAAACAACCATGGCCGCAAAAGCGGCTCCCGTTTGTCCCAAGAAAAATAAGAGCTCAGCAGATACTGCAGATACAGGGGATGGAGTCGCCGATGTCTGTCAGGTTATCGCGAAACCACAATTGCCGGTGAAGTCAGCAAAGCTAGCTCAGAATCGTGTTGACACCAAAGACGAGGAGATTGTTGCTATTCCCCAATTACGAACTCGCTTGGAAACTCAGATCAGGATAAGCCTAGAAACATTTCTTAAGTCTGCTCTTCCGGTCAGAAAGAGTCTTGGGAGCGAATCTGTTAATACCGCTTGGGATTACGCTCGCACGGTTGTCGCCAACAAGGCCTATGACTGGGCTTTTTCATACGGGGAATGGGTAGCTACCTCTTTTGTGGCCCAGGAAGTTCGTGCGGACAGAAAGGCGATCTGGGTTCATAATGACGAGTATTCCCGGGGCGAGTTAGCCAACTTGCTCGCCTATGAAGGCTATTACCATAAGATCATCTTCGTCTCACCGAGAGTGTCAGATAGAAGTGTGGCCAATGTACCATTGCTAGCTGATAAAGCTACTGTCGTGGAGAATTTCTGTGATCATGAATACGTTCTTCAGTTGGCCGAAGAACCTGTAGAAGATTTTTTCCCTGACGAACGGCCTATCATTGCCACGATTGCTAACATCCGTAGCGAGGATCATTGCCGGAAACTGCTGGATGTCGCCTGTGGCCTTAAAGAAGACGGGCTATCTTTTCATTGGATTTGTATCAATAATTTTTCTGACAAAACCCTATACGATAAGATCCGGAAGAGAAGCGCCAAACTTGGGTTGAGCGGCAACATATCCTGGATTAACGGCGCGGTTAATCCCTATAAATATTTACGCCAATCCCATGTTCTTGCCTCGTTGTCCGACCAAGAATCCTGGTGTTCAGCTATTCATGAGGCTAAAATTCTCGGGGTGCCTGTGGTGGCAACCCGAACCGGTGACGCTCTGAAACAGATTACAGATTCGGTTGATGGTGTTCTAACGGATTTCTCTGTTGCGGAAATATGCTGTGCTTTGCGGACCGTTCTCAAAGATAGAGAGCTGCAGAGACGCATTCGCAATAATCTTCAAAGACTGGAACCTGGCCGAGAAGCTCTCGAACAATTCTTTCAGCTCCTTGAGTCGAGCAAGTCTCGCCGACGAAAGTCCCAGACTTTTAACCGGGACCCAGAAGCTCATCAGGCCAATGTTCAAATAGACTCGAAAACGTTCAATACAAAAAACAAAACAAGGGAGGCAGGTGAGATAACGATGTTAGACAAAGCGAACACGAAAAGCATATCGGTTCGGGCAACCGCACTGTTGAATCCTATTAACAAGGAAGAGAAGGCCCCTGATCGTACGACCAGAATCCTTCATACAGACAACAGAACGCTTATGGTGCTGGACAACGTCAATTATCGGGGCGGCTCCCATCGTGCGGTTCGCAATCTTTTGCGGGAATTGGGCGGTTTAGATATGTCGGTTTTTACAGCGGTTATGCCAACTCTGGCGACTCTTAAAGAATGGGGACATGTTAAATTCGTTTTCCCTCCCGATGAATTATGGGAAGCACACCTACTCCCGGATTTGCTCAGTGACGAAGATCCGGCTTTGGGTTTTGCCGACAATCTGACCACAGCTTTTTCTCAGCCGCAGTCTTGGTTGGGTAAGGCAAAGGTGCTGCGAGCAGGCTGGAAAAGACTGACCCGACATAAACAGCAACAAATGTGGGTTGAATATGAATTGAGACGGAAATTCTCCCAATTCGATACAGTATGTGTGATCGGTGAGGATTCGGCATACCGGGAAATCGTGGCCAACTGCAATTGTCGAACCAAGATCGCCTGGATCTATACCGATTATGCGGCATGGAAAAAAAGCAGCCGGGTCGCCCAGGGGGCCAGTCGGCGAGATGCCTATATTTACGCCCGGTACAACTATATTGTGTTCGCCAGCGCCGCTTCCCGGGAAGGGTTTGTGCGGCTGTATCCACAATTGGCGGCTAAGACCCGGGTCATCGGCAACGCCATTCCGGTGGAAAATATCCGGGCTGCCGCCAAAAAATCCCGGCGCAAGTTGAAAATAGTTACAGTTGCTATGTTAGATGCTCCCAAAGGTATGGAGCGGCTTCTCAAAGTCGCGGCCCAGCTCGTTTATCAAGGCTATGATTTCAGCTGGAACATTATCGGCTCCGGTCCCATGGAAGCCGCTCTGAGGAAAAAAGCTAAAGCTCTAAATGTCCAAGGCTATGTCAACTTCCTTGGCGAAATGGCCAACCCCTACCATATTGTCGCTCAGGCCGATCTTTTTGCGCTGTTCTCGCAATACGAAGGGTTGCCTAACACTGTCTATGAATCACTGATCCTGGGGGTTCCTGTCATTGCCACCCGTGTCGGTGGCATCTGCGAACAAATTGTTGAGGGTCGTAACGGTTGGTTGGTGGGCAACAGTGATGAGGAAATCTTGCGGGGATTGCGCCATCTCTTTGATAATCCGGAGGAGTTGGATGCCCTAAGGAACAAAATGCCCGTCTACCGCTATGACAATACGAGTGTTATTGAGCAGGTGCAGGACTTGTTTCTATGAAGTCGAGAAGGTCCTGCGGGTTGCCGATGGTGTATCCCTGGGCTCGTAGGGTATCGATAATATCCGGCAGCGAGTTGGGTAGATCTGCTGAGACGATGTGAAACAACATGATCGCACCGTTGTGCATGCGGCTCATGACGATTTTTTGAACTTCCGCTTTGCCGATGGTTCTGTCCTGATGCCAATCCGTATAAGCAAGGCTCCAGAGCAGGGGATGGAGATTGTATTCTTGGGCGACGACAAAATTCTGCTCATTGAATTTACCGCCGGGAGGACGATAAAATTTCATATCGGCACCATATTTTTCTTTGAACTGATGCTGCAGATCCAGAATGTCTTTTTGCATGTCAACCATGGAGAGTGTCGTCGGATCTTTGTGTTTGGCCGTATGGTTGCCGACACTGTGTCCCTCAGCAAGCATTCGGCGAACCAGGGGTTCTTCATTGTCCGCGTAATGTCCACAGATGAAAAATACTGCGTGGGCTTTTTTGGTTTGCAGGATGTCCAGGGTTTCAGAGGTGTAGCCGGCTTCGTATCCAAGATCGAAGGTGAAATAGACGGTTTTTTGGGTCGTGTCGGCTATATAGAGCCCTTTGTATTGTTGGAGGAGTTGGGCGCCTACCGGTGGGGGTTCGGGGGGGTCGCCGGGCGTTCGGAAATAGAGACCCCAGCTAACGCTGGTACTATTGAGAGCAGGAATGTATCGGTAACCAAAAGTTCCGAAGAACACGGCGATGGCAACAACCACAACCAGAACAAACACCACATGCCGGCGCGAGGCGTAGTGGATATGGATCCTCTTCTTCTTTTTGCGTCCGATGGTGTTATAAGATTGTTTCCTGTACCTGGGACGTTGTAAATTGCGCAAAAATCCCATTGAGACTCCTCCCGTTCTTGTCGGGCGGCGATCCATCGGCATTCTTGGCCCAACTTTCGGCAAGATGGGAAAAACGGCGCCGAACCCAACATGAAAATAGGACGTGGGAGGTCTGAAGTGAGAGCTTCCACGCATTCCATAGATATGATATGTATGTGGCAATCATACGAGGAAAATATTACCTGCCAAAAAACCGATTGGCTATCTCTACCCCGGCCATGGCGTCCTTGGCGTAGTAGTCCGCACCCACGAACCTGGTGTAGTCTTCATTCAGGACAGCGCCTCCGACCATGATAACGCAAGGGAGTTCTGCGGCGCGAATGGCTTCGATGGTTTCCCGCATGTTTTTCAGCGTGGTGGTCATCAGGGCGCTGAGGCCGATGAGGCGGATATCGTGGGTTCGTATGGCTTCGACCACTGCCTCGGGAGGGACGTCTTTGCCGAGATCAACGATGTCATATCCGAAGCTCTTGAGCAGCATGGATACGATGTTTTTGCCAATGTCATGGATATCGCCTAAGACTGTGGCCAGGAGTATTTTGCCTTTGGAACAAGGTTGTTCGTGGGGGGAGGATTCGGCAGGGAACGCTTGCATGGCGTCATTTATAACAGCGAAACCGTTCTGTACAGCCTGAGCTGACATGAGCAGCTGGGGGAGGAAGAGTTCGCCGGCCGCGAAACGTTGGCCGACACGGTTCAAAGCCGGTATGAATTCCCGGTTGATGATGTCCAGGGGTGAGTGGTGCTGCAGCAGGTCTTGCACTTTGGCGGCGGCTTCGTCACGTCGTCCCTGTTCTATGATAACAGACAATTGCGAGGAGGCGGCTGGAAGGGGGGAGGGGGAATGTGGAAGGGGGGTGGGAGGGAGGGTGGAGGCGGGGGGGGTTTGGGCGTGTGGAGGGGTTTCAGAGTGGGGAGGGGCCTGGGAGGGTGGCGGGGTCTGGGGGTGTGG
>WRJI01000113.1 GCA_009778595.1 Peptococcaceae bacterium
AGTTTGCTATCGCTCTGTTCGCTTAGATCCGCATCAAGCCCTCCGCAAAGGCGTTGCGGGACAGGCCACGTCCAGACCGCCCCCCCCCGTAGCCTTGCGCCGTTAGAAGATCAATATTTGAAAGCATCGCTCGACAAATTTGTCATGCACCCGATACTTTTGGGCATTGGAATAGTTTATCTTGATCCGGTCAAACTACTAAGGCGGTCTTCGACCGCAAGTATCCAGGATTCAGTAAGGAGATCAAATTATGCGAGACAGAACATGCTTCTCCGGATGCGTCTATTTTTGTGAAGGTCGATGCATGCTGGAAAACAGCCACAACTGCAAAAAACCAGAATGCACGAAACAGGACGGCACTCACGGCGTTGCCTTGTAATTTATTCAGTATTTGGTATTTTTTCGTAATACCATTCTCCCGGCAGGTTCCCCTCTCTCCGATGTCGAAATACGCAACATCACATAAGAAATTGATAACCGGACATCAAGCACCGAAATATCGCGTAGGGGAGGGGAACGGCTTGGCGCAAACAACAAGGGATCGGATTCTGTCTCATATCGAGAGCATGGCACCCGGAGATCGTATCACAGTCAAAACCATTGCTCAGGAGCTGGGAACCGGCACAGAAATCGCCTACCAGGTCATTCGTGAAGCGGAACTCAAAGGTCTTCTCCAATTCCGCACGGCAAAACCTTCCGACACTGCCGGCACGGATTTCGTGAAAAAAGACATGACCGAAGGCTCTTCTGCGGACACCGTTCGCCTCGCTTATCTACGAAAAACCTTGCCCCAAGAAGAATCGCCGGAAACCTTATCTTTGCGCGTTATCTCTCAAGTCACAGAATCCCAGATCTGCTGTGGGCAGCAATACCTGGATCGACAGCCGAGCAAATTCATCATTGCCGCTATGGATCTGCGCGCCATGGCAAACTATCTCAAGGAAGGGTCCCTCTGTATTGTCGGCAACAGACCCGACGCCCAGATGCTGGCTCTGGAGAACAAGTCTGCTCTGTTGATAACCGGCAACCTTTTCCCTTCTGAGGAAGTTCTCGGATTTGCGAAAGAGTCAGGCTGTCCCATTATGGTCTCACCCTATGAGACTTTTTTGGTCGCCAGTCTGATCAACTTGGCCCTTTACGCCGAATACGAGAAAATAGTCTTTATAGGCGGTGAACTTGTGCCCCATCAGAGACCGGAACAAGAAGATATCGAACAACGTTTTACCCTCGATTTCAAATTTGAAAAAACCTCCGTTCTGACCGGCGTTATCCATCCATGGATGGTCAACACAGATCACGAACTCAAATCTTGGATCCTCAAATACCTGTTAGAATTTTCACAAACAGCTTTTCTGCGTGATCACTACAACTTGACCACCCACGCACCGGAATCCTTTTATCTCACGGAGATCAAGCCGGCCAAACTCGGCGAAAAAATCCGTTTGACCTCCAAACTCGTAGCCAAACAGAAAACCGGCGCGACAATTGAAACAGAAGTAACAGGGGAGAGGGGACATGTTCTGGCTAAGAGTCTCTGCCAATACAGTTAATAGCCATCTCCAACAACACCTTATCAGAATCTATTATTTCATTAAGCGAGAGGATCCCCCACATGTTCACCCACCTTCATGTTCACACGGAATACAGTCTCCTTGACGGTGCCGCCAGAATCTCCGAGCTCGCGAAAAGAGCGGCCGAACTAGGTATGCCCGCGCTGGCCATCACCGATCACGGTGTCATGTACGGTGTCCTGGACTTCTATAAAGCCTGCCACAAAGTCGGTGTCAAACCGATTATCGGCTGTGAGGTCTATATAGCTCCGGGGCGCCGCACCGAGAAAACCCTGGGTCGGGAAGAACGCAACGCTCATCTGATTCTGCTGGCCCAAGATAACACCGGCTATCGCAATCTTCTGAAAATCGTCTCCCAAGCCTTTATTGATGGGTTCTATTACAAACCCCGCGCCGATTACGAGCTCCTCAGTGCGCACAGCAAGGGACTTATCGCCTTGAGTGCCTGCCTGGCGGGAGAAATCCCTGACTTGCTTCTTGGGGGCAACACCACACAAGCTCAGGAAACAGCCGGGATTTATCGGGACATTTTTGGCGCGAACAATTTTTATCTTGAATTGCAAGACCACGGCCTTGAGGAACAACGGCGGATGAACAAAGAACTCGTTGCTCTTTCGGTAGCTATGGATCTTCCACTTGTCGCG
This sequence comes from Peptococcaceae bacterium, assembly GCA_009778595.1. Classification (GTDB taxonomy): domain Bacteria; phylum Bacillota; class Desulfitobacteriia; order Desulfitobacteriales; family Syntrophobotulaceae; genus WRJI01. The sequence goes on from WRJI01000113.1 coordinate 2,216, forward strand.
ACCAACGACGTTCACTACACCCGGCGCGAGGATGCCCTTACCCAAGATATCCTCATGTGCATCCAGACAGGCAAAACCTTGCAGGATACCGCTCGCATGAGTTTCCAAGGAGAAGAATTCTATTTAAAATCCGCTGAAGAAATGACACAACTCTTTGGCGAACACCCCGAGCTTCTGACGAACACCGAACACATTGCTGAACGTTGCCATGTCACTCTGGATTTCAGCCATCATTATCTGCCTGATTTTATCATACCTGACGGCACATCAAAAGAAGAGACTCTCCGCAAACTGTGCTATGACGCTTTTCCCGCCTTCTATCCCCAACAGCATCCTCAGGAACAGGCGCGCTTGGAATATGAACTCAGCGTCATCGCCCAAACCGGTTTCGCCGCCTACTTTCTCATCGTCGCAGATTTCTGCCGGTTCGCCCGCTCCCGGAATATCGCCGTGGGACCGGGCAGGGGATCGGCGGCAGCCAGCATGGTAGCCTACCTTCTGGGTATCACTTCGGTAGAACCCCTGCGTCACGATTTGCTGTTTGAGCGTTTTCTCAACCCGGAACGCATCAGCATGCCCGACATTGACATCGACTTCGATCCGGAAGGCCGAGAACAAGTCATACAATATGTCATCGAAAAATACGGCCATGATAAAGTCTGCCAAATCATCACTTTCGGCACCATGGGGGCTAAAGCCGCCATTCGCGACGTCGGTCGTGTGTTGAATATCCCGCTGCATCAGGTCGACAAAGTCGCCAAAGCCATCCCCTTTGAGCTCGGCATGACGCTGGAAAAAGCGCGCAAAGTCTCCCCCGACCTGAGCCGCATGATTGAAGAAGACGAAGACGTTCACCGTCTCTACACCCTTTCACAAAAAATCGAAGGCATGCCTCGCCACGCCTCTACTCATGCCGCCGGTGTCGTCATCTCCCGAGACGAGCTCACCAACCATCTTCCGCTGCAGAAAACCCCGGAAGGCGCGGTCATGACCCAATTTCCCATGAAAGGTGTCGAAGAAATCGGTCTCCTCAAGATGGACTTTCTCGGCTTGCGCAACCTCACCATCATCACCAAATGCCTGGAAAAAACCGGCGACATCGACCCCAACACCCTACCTTTAGACAATCCTGCCACTTACGCTATGCTGGCCAACGGCGACACCCTGGGAGTTTTTCAACTGGAAAGCTCCGGTATGCGCGCTGTCCTCAAAGACCTTAAACCAACCTGTTTTGAAGATATCATCGCTGTGGTGGCGCTCTACCGGCCCGGCCCGATGGAACAGATCCCGGAATTCATCAAACGCAAGCGAGGCGGTCGCATCTCTTATCTGCACCCCCGTCTTGAACCCATCCTCCAATCAACCTACGGCATCATCGTCTACCAAGAGCAAGTCATGCAGATCGCCCGGGATCTTGGGGGCTACTCATTGGGCCGCGCCGATCTGTTGCGCCGTTCCATGGGCAAAAAAGACAGAGCCATCATGGCGGAAGAACGCAGAACCTTCATCAACGGTCTCCAAGACGAAGAGGGGAACACCCTCGTCGCCGGCGCCGTCAATCTGGGTATACCCGAAACCCAAGCCAACGAAATCTTCGAACTCATGGCCCGGTTCGCCGAATATGGGTTCAACAAAGGTCACGCCACGGCCTACGCCATGATCGCCTATCAGACTGCCTACCTCAAAGCCAACTATCCTCTGGAATTCACCTCAGCCCTCATCAGTTCCGTCATCGGAGTCATGGACAAAGTCTCCTTCTACATCCGGGACGCCCGGGAAAGAAACATACGTATCCTACCACCGGACGTTCAATACAGCCAATCCGATTTCATTATAGAAACAAGCACCGAACACCGCACTCCGGACACGGCCCAAGGGATTCGTTTTGGGTTAAGCGCCATAAAAAACGTCGGGATCCAGGTAGTCGAGAACATTGTCCAAGAACGCACAGAAAACGGACCCTACCAAAGCTTTTATGATTTCATACTGCGACTGGATCTGCGGCACGCCAACAAACGGGTTCTGGAGAGTCTGATCAAAGCCGGGGCCTGCCAATCCCTGGCCACCCGGGCACAAGCGCTACGAATCCTTGACACCTACATGACCATGGCCCAAAGCCGCCAGAGGGATAAACTGAGCGGTCAAATCACTCTCTTCGACTTTAATCCCGAAACAATAGAATCAGACACCCCCTCAACCGGAAATGCCACATGGCTCCCGGAAGCCCCGCCCCTCCCTGAAATCAAAGATTTCCCCCAAGACGACATCCTCAAAATGGAACGTGAATACCTTGGGCTCTACCTAACCCACCATCCTCTCGACCAAATTGAGCCCTACCTCAAAACCAAAATCAGCGACACCCTGGGCGACCTCAACGAATCTCACGAAGAGAAAAAAGTGATCATAGGGGGACTCGTCACAGGATTACGGAACACACTCACCAAACGCGGTGAAATGATGGCCAGTTTCAAACTTGAAGACTTGACCGGCAGTACCGATGTTTTGGTCTTCCCCAGGGTTTTTGCTGAAACAGTTCCCTTGGCTAACGAACAGATTGTCATAATTAAGGGACGTTACATCATCAACGAAGAAGAGCGCAAGATCTTCGCCGAAAAAATCGAGACACACAGTTGGGAGGCTTCTTCGACTCCAACCTCCCAAGCACCTTCTCAAACGCCATCCCAAACGTCTTCTCAAACGCCTTCCCAAACGTCTTCTCAAACACCTTCCCAAACGGCTTCTCAAACGCCTTCCCGATGGCTTCATGTTAATGCCATCGAGCCCGGCCCCATGCTCAAACTGTTGATTCGTCTCCCGGAAGCCGCAGATCAGCACCTCCAGAAACAGGTAGAAGATACACTTTCCCAGCGTCCCGGCAACAACCCTGTCTATTTAAAAAAAGCAGACGGTTCTCTCTACCGTTCTCAACCTGGTCTACATGTCAACGTCACACCTTATTTGACAGCGAAACTCCATTCCCTTCTGGAATCAGATAGTGTAGAATGGATAACGTAAACGATCAACAATTGATAATTGAGACCCGATAAAAAAAGAATTGACAGTCGTCAATGAGATGCAGGAGGAACAGATTTGAAAACAGCGATTTACCCGGGCACCTTTGACCCAGTCACTTATGGTCACCTTGATATTCTGCAACGGGCCACGACATTGTTTGACAAGATTATTGTCGCCGTCGCTTCGGAGACAAACAAAGACACACTCTTTTCTCTGGAAGAAAGGGTTGAACTCTGGCGACACGAAGTCACTTCAGACCCTCGCTACAGCAATGTTATCGTCACAACTTTTTCCGGTCTAACCATTGAATTCGCCCGACAGAATCATGCTGTCGCACTCATTCGTGGTTTGCGAGCCATTTCTGATTTTGAGTATGAGTTTCAACTTGCCCTAATGAACAAAAATATGGCCCCTGACATTGAAACCGTCTTCCTTATGACACAAAGCCAATTCTCCTTTATCAGCTCAACAACTATAAAGCTGGTATCCAGCTTGGAGGGATGTGTTGGCGATTTCGTTCCTGCTCACGTCGAACAACTGCTCAAGAGCAAATACCTGTTGCGGTCTGCGTCCGCCAAAAACTAGAGGTTAGGTTGACGAGACAGCAATAACATCCGCAGGGAGGATATTAATTATGTGGACAGTCATCTATATTGCTCCGAATGCCGATGTCGCAGAACAATACAAATCTCATCTGACAGACGAAGGAATATTTGTACAATTAAGACCCGTCTCGGGCACGAAGAAGAAGATGAACTCTTTGGTCGAAATCCTGGTATCACAATCAGAAGCCGAAGAAGCCCACGAAATACTAACCAATCTCATGAACAAATCTTAGGCTCGGCAACAGTCCCAATGCATGATTAGGCTTCGGAAGCCACCGGAGAGGATGCGTTCGTAGTGGCGGCAACAGTCCCGATGCATGATTGGGCTTCGGAAGCCTCCAAAAGCCCGCAAGTATTTACGCTTTTCCTGGGCTACGTCAGGCGGGAGATTGGAGGCTCCCTCTCTCCAATCATACATCGTGCCTCATTTTACTGTGTTCGTTCGCAACCTCTCGTGCCTCCGAATTGAGTTTTTTGTGAAGGGGGCACCAATTCAGCCGGCATAACATCGTTCGGACTTGGGATTATCAGGAGCACCACTTCAAGTGGTGGTCCTGTAAGGGCCTGGTACCAGCAACGCCTTAAGGCGTGGTTTCGCAAGCATCTTTCTGATGCTGGGCCGGGGCTGTTGCAAAACAACAGTCCCCCCAAAAAAGAAAAAGCGAGTTTGTAAAAAGCTCGCTTTTTGTTGTAGAATTGAGGTATGACAAACATCAATATACAACAAAAAAAGTATACCTT
>WRJI01000114.1 GCA_009778595.1 Peptococcaceae bacterium
TGGAGGGGTTTGAGAGTGTGGAGGGGCCTGAGAGTGTGGAGGGGTCTGGGTGTGTGGAGGGGTTTGGGTCGACTGATTAATAAAGTGCTCGGCGTTTTTATCTTCGTTGTTGAGAACGCGGTAGGCGTCAAGGATTTCGCGGTAGCGTGGCGCCATGGGATTCAGGATGGCGGCGTCGAGGCCGGCTCCCAAAGCCGCGGCCAGGAAGGTGGCGTTGATGACATCTCTGTTGGGGAGGCCAAAAGAGACGTTGCTGACGCCCAGGACGGTTTTGAGATGGAGTTCGGATTTGATGAGGCGGACTGCCTTGAGGGTTTCTCGAACTTGGGCTTGTTGGGCGGAAGCGGTGAGAACGAGACAATCGATGAGGAGGTTTTCCGGGGGAATGCCGTAGGTCTGGGCGGTGTCCCGGAGGCGGCGGGCTATCTCTAAGCGTCCTTGGGCGGTTGGGGGGATGCCGTTTTCGTCCAGGGTGAGGCATATGACCAGGGCGCCGTATTTTTTGGCGAGAGGGAAGATTTGGGTCATGGAGTCTTGTTTGCCGTTGACGGAGTTGATGATGGGTTTGCCGTTATAGATACGGGCAGCGGCGGCGATGGCGACGGGGTCGGCACTGTCTATTTGCAGGGGTTGGTTGGTTACGGCTTGAATGGCACGGACGGTTTGGGCGAGGACGGCGGGTTCGTCGAGTTCCGGCAGTCCCACGTTCACGTCGAGGATTTGAGCTCCGGCTTGGATCTGGGTGAGGGCTTCGTTGATGAGGTAGGCGGTGTCACCGGCGCGAAGAGCTTGCTGCATTTTGGGTTTGCCGGTGGGGTTGAGCCTTTCGCCGATTTCGGTTGTGGCATCGTCGAGGATGACTGTGTGGGAGCCGGAGGTGCATGCGCTGATCGGTTGTGGCCGGAGCGGTGCGGGGCACAGGTCGGCAAGGTTTTCACGCAGCTTTGCGATGGTGGCCGGGGACGTGCCGCAACAGCCGCCGACGATACGGACGCCTTGGTGTACCATTTCTGTGATGGGGGTGGCGTAGGCTGCCGGGGAAAGTTCATAGATGGTTCGCCCGTCCCGGATGACCGGCATTCCGGCGTTAGCTTGTACAATGATGGGGACGCGTGAATAGGCGAGAAGGGTGGCGACGATGTCTTTGAGAGAGTCGGGTCCGACGGAACAGTTAACCCCTAAGGCGTCAACACCGAGGTCTTGGAGGGTTAAAACTGCTGTGAGAGCGTCACATCCGACGAAGGTGCGCCCGTTTTCCTGGTAGGTCATGGAACAGATCACCGGAAGATCGGTGTTCTCTTTGGCAGCCAGGATGGCGGCTTTGGCTTCGTAGAGGTCGGAAAAGGTTTCTATAAGGATAAGGTCAGCCCCGGCGGCGGCCCCGGCCAGCATCTGGCGGCGGAAGAGGGTATAGGCTTGTTCAAAACTGACAGTTCCTATGGGTTCCAGCAGTTGTCCAAGAGGGCCGATATCCATTGCCACGTAAGAAGGCCCGGCGGCTCGGGCGCAGCGAATAGCAGCGCGGATGATGTCTTCAACAGCGCTGCCAGAGTCAATATATCTGGCCAGTTTCAACTCGTTGGCTTGAAATGTGTTGGTTGTTATGATATCTGCTCCGGCGTGAACATAGTCTTGATGAATTTGCGTGATAAGATCCGGGTGTGTCAGGTTCAAGAGTTCAGGGAGTTCTCCCGGGGTCAGACCACGCTGCTGGAGCATGGTGCCCATGGCGCCGTCGAAGAAGAGGATTTTGTTTTGAGTTAGGTCTGTTAAGTTGAGCATGATGATTGTCCCTCGTTGTGGAGTTCTTGATGTGAATATTATAGAGAAATTAAGCGATAAGATCAATGGCGCCCTACAGACACACAGACACGCCCATCCGGTCATCACGTTGATAAAGGCTAATGCGGTCTTCGACCGCAAGTATCCAGCATTCAGTATTCAGGATTCAGAATGTGGATCTTCTTGTTTTTTATTGATGTTGTTGCAACCTAAGCGGCTAATGTGTTGACAATGGGGTAATTTCGGTATAAAATATAATTACAATGAAATGGCAATGTCGTGATAATACTTATGTGTGGAGGGATATTATGAGCAAGTTACTACAGGTTCGCCTTGACGAGAAGCTTAAAGATGCCGCAGAACGCGTTTTTTCCAGTATGGGTCTTGATATGTCTACAGCTGTGCGCATGTTCCTGACAGCTGCTGTTGAAACACGAAGTATGCCCTTTGAGGTTAAGGCCCACTTAGATAATGCGCAGTCACCCAAGACTTTTACAGAACCCGAAAACTTCCTTTCTAAGGAGAAACGTCGTGAAATACTGCGTTCGCTATATGGTTCTGCCAAGGATCCGACATTTGTTGAACCGAAAGATGTTGAGTACGAATCCTCCAGGGACTGGGGGTTATTGGATTGATGAGGTATTATCTTGATACCAATATCTGCATTCGTATCCTGAACACAAGTTCGCAGAGCGTTATTAATAAGTTTGAGGGGATTGACCTTGATGATATTATGATTCCGTCAGTGGTGGCGGCAGAGCTCATTTATGGTGCGTACAAGAGCGCGAAACGTGACCGTAACTTAATGAGATGCCGCGAGTTCTTGAGTCAGTTCAGGATAGCTGTTCCAGGCGCCGAAGCGATTGAAGCCTATGGAACAATCCGTACTGAGCTTGAGGGCAGAGGGACGCCAATTGGTTCGAATGATTATTTCATAGCTGCTCTTGTCAAAGCAAATGGCGGTGTTCTTGTTACAAACAACACCCGTGAATTTTCTCGTGTTGACGGGCTAGCCCTTGAAGATTGGACGGAAGGCTGAAAGTGGGAATAGGCATGTGTTAACGGGTTATTTGACAATCCTGGCAACGGTGTTTTACACGATGATTATGAATAGGAGCAGGTTTCCGCTAAACCACATGCCTCACATTTGCAGTACTTTGGACCCGGATCAGGGTTTTCCCCTAGCCCGATGATTGCCGTGACCGATTTGCGCGGCAACAGAATCATGTTTGGCGTGCAGGTCAAGCCGATTCTTCTCTCGGCATCTAAAGCCGTCAACAGCTGAGGTTGTATCTCCAAAGGCAAATCGCCGTAACCGGGGCTGAAGCGTGGCGTTGTGCGAAGTCCCTTGTCCCGGGCTTCCCGACAGATTCGTTGTTCAAGGATATCACAGGCGGACTCGATATGTTGGGTCGCGCAAGCGTCGAGGACGAGGGCGCGTGTCATGTCTGTATGTTCATGGTGGCGGATCAGGGTGTCCGCGGCGATGCCGAGGGTCACAGCCATGAGAACCACGTGACTGCACCCGGATAGGTGCCGGTGTATGGATTTTCCCGGGAGGGTTACCTGAGTGTTGGGAACGAACAGAACCCCTGGGAGGTCTTCGCTTGGGCGGGCTTCACCTGGGTGGGCTCCGCTTGGGCGGGCTTCACCCGGAGACGGGTTGATTTCAGGACGACCGGTTTCCAGACTGTAGAGTCTGTCTGTGTGGCGGGGTTGGACGGTTCCCATCAAGTCCATACATTCCTCGATGATGGCATCCAGCTGGGGCGTTATCTCCTGACCGCGCCGGCCGAGGTAGCGGAGAACCTGATCTTTGGGGAGGTTGCCGGTGTTTGTTTTTATCATAAGCAGCTTAAGTTTTCCCGATGGATTGCATACATGATTCGGCGATTTCCGGTTTGTTCATGGTGTAGATATGGATGCCGTCAACACCATGGGCAAGGAGTTCAGTGATCTGTCCGGTGGCGTATTCTATACCGGCCCGGCGTAAATCACCGGGGTTATGGGCGTATTTGTGCAGGAGTTTAATAATAACGGAGGGGAGGGAAGCGCCGCACATAAAAATCATGCGTTCAATCTGCGCGCGCCCCAAGATAGGCATGACGCCGGCAGAGATGGGTAGGGTGACGCCGCCCCGACGGGCTCTGTCCAAAAACCGATAGAAAATATCGTTATCAAAGAAAAGCTGTGTAATCAAAAAATCCGCTCCGGCTTCCTGTTTGCGCCGGAGGCGGGCGATATCCAATTCAAGATCGTCACATTCAATATGGCCTTCGGGATAACAAGCCGCGCCGATGCAAAAATCGCCTTGTTTGCGGATGTCCCCGATAAGATCCGTCGCAAATCGGAAGTGAGAGGGGGGATACGGGGTGGTCGTTGGATGTGGGAAGGAGGCGGGATCTGGGAGGGAGGCGGGATGTGGGAGGCGGGAGGTTCCCGCTTCCCAATCGCCTCGCAGGGCGAGGATATTGAGGATGTTCTCATCTTGTAAGTGCCGGAGTATTTCAAAGGTTTCGTTTCGGTCGGCACCCAGGCAGGTCAGGTGGGCCAGAGCTGTGACGTTATATTGGTTCTGGATGTACGCGGCGACTTGAGCCGTCCGGTTGACATTGCCGGCACCTCCGGCGCCGTAGGTGACGCTGATAAAGTCAGGGGTGAGCGCCGCCATTCGATCGAGTGGCCCGTACAGGCTTTCAACAGCGGCGTCTTTCTTTGGCGGGAATACCTCAAAGGATATCACCGGGCGGTTGAGTCGGTAAAGGTTTTTGATGCTGTGTTGATGATTTTGTTCTTTGTTCAAGTTAATCTCCTGCAAGCTCTCTATATAAAAAAAGATGACCTAAAACGATTATATCACATTTTTATAGGGGCGACATCGTCCCCCCGCGCTTCTGATGCTAATGCATTGTGTCAATTCATACCTTGGAGAATTTTGTCGCAGCCCTACCGTACAGATATTTTGTTAATCAAAAAAAGGGCATCCGGTTACTTCGTCGAAATAACACCATTAACTGGAGGTACACTGAGATTTATTGGACAGGTCAACTCAAAATAATTTGGAAGTAAGATGGGGGGAATCTCGTTGACAGCGATTGGTATTATGTCTCTTATAGGGAGTATTATAATAATATCTCTTGCAGCATTTTTCATATGGGCGGCTGTGAGTATAGTTCATAGTATGAAAAATCGCTCTGCAGCTTTAAATGTTGAAAACAGGGTAGAGGCACTAGAACAAAAGATGTCAACTGTTGAGGATCACATTAATACACGATAGACACGTTACAAAAAGTAAGAGATCCGCGTTAGTGGGGTCTCTTGCTTTTCTTATAGACCATACAGATATTTTGTTGATTAAAAAAGGGATTCCAACGACTTCGTTGAAATAACACCGTCAAATGGAGGGGCCTGGAATCAAAAGGGAGGGATTTAATGGATCCATCTATCCTATCGATTGTATTAACTGTTGTATCAATAGTATTCCTAGGGTTTGCTATGTGGGCTATCTGGAGGATAGTTAAGCACGTTACGAAAAAATAAATTATATGGAAGGCTCCTGCAAAGGAGATCATGGGAAGGTTCAGCCGTTTTCTTCTGCTTCGAGCAGGGCTTCCATTTCGTCGAAGAGCAGAATCTTGTGCCATTCGCCGTTCTCGCGGAAGACGGCGCCGGCACGACCGGAAAGAAGCAGTACGCCGTCTCCTACTGACAGATCTCCTGAGCAATCGAATACCCACTCGGGGACATCAGCCTTTTTGATGATATTGTTTTCAATCACCCACAAACCGAAGTCGTTGGTCGCCCACACCTTGTCTTCGTACCAGACCATGTCACGGAATGGCAGGGTTGTGGGGTCTTCGTAGGGTTCCTCGTTCTCTACCTTCTCCCAACGGTCGCCACGACCATGGAAGGTCATGCCCTTTGAGCCGGAGACGTACACCTCGCCGTCGCCACCGCAACAGACGGTTTCAAGATTGGCGTTCGTCGGGATCGGAATTTGCCGCGCTTTCTTGCCGTCGAAGTGCCATATGTCGCCTTTGCCACCCGCAAGGTAGATGTCGGACTCATTGAAAGCATCAAAGTCCTCGAAGCCCTTGTCATAGTCGCCTTCTTCCGGTACAGGAAAGCATTCACTGAATGACTTCCACTTACCCTTGCTTAGTCGTTTACCCAAGCCACGCCTACCGGTACAGGCGTACAGCCAGCCGTCAATCATTTTCATGTGTGTGACAGCGCCACGGACAAAGGAGCCCTTCTTGCTGGCTAGCGGCTCGTCCTCGTAATCCGAACCGCTACCGGTTACATAGGTGAAATGTTCGTGTCGTTTGTATGGCGTAGTTCTCTCGATAGAGACAGAGTGGCTTGCAGGCTTGAGTGATGCACCGATGATCAGGGTCTCCCAAGATTGATAACACCATCCCCAACGATCCCCTTCCGGATCATCTCTGACGAATGTGAGGATTCCCTTCGGTGCAAGATCGAAGTTCCATCCATTCTCTTCATATTTCGCCTTGTCTTCTTCTGTCAAGTCAGGTTCTGCAACAAAAACGAAGATGTCCTTGTCCCGGACTACACAGTCACGGAAGCCATATCTAAGACCCTCTCCCATTATTCTGTTAAAGCCGAGCCAGCCAGCCCCCCAAAAGCCGAACTTGTTTTTCCGGCAAATACCGGATATACTGTCAGTCAGTCAGTCCGTCTGTCATGCGGTCTGAAAATA
>WRJI01000115.1 GCA_009778595.1 Peptococcaceae bacterium
GGAGCGAATGGATAATGAGAGCCGAGGAGAAGGGGCAAGAGACACGGGCAGGGCCGAAGGCAGGGCCGAAGGCAGGGCCGAAGGCAGGGCCGAAGGCAAAGCCGAAGGCGAAAAGGCTGAGCGCGAAAAGTGGCTGGGAGTTGTCTCGGAAAAAGACACGACTCTTGCGGAACAAGCCACGGCGCTTGCGGAAAAAGACACGGCGCTTGCGGAGCAAGCATTGCTCATCGCGGAACTGCGGGCACGCCTTAGCGAGGACAAGTGAGCCTCAAATTCGGACAATGATCCTGGCACAATCCCCAAAAAAACTGCAATTCGGGGGAATACAGAAAGCATAAGAACACGGCAAATCGAGGCCCTAGGTAGGGTTGGAGAGAGGGAGAAGCCAATCCCCCGCCTGACGTAGCCCATGAAATGGGGGAAATAAATGTGCGGGCTTTTGGGTTCTCCCGAGGCCTAACCCTACCTGGGGACTGTTACGAGCCCACATGTTTCTGTATCCTATAAGAGGATAACTTGCTATTTGGATTCCGATCAGATAATATAGTCGTTGGATGGCAAGCCAGCCAAGGCACCTATTCGCGAGGAGTCTGAACATATGATGGCCAAACCGTTTCACCCTCGAAAGACAATCTTGATCATGCTGGGCTGCGTCATAGCAGGCATTATTATCGTTCCCCACAGTTATTTCAATAACTTGGTCATAGCCCTTACCGCCATCGTCTTCGCAACATCTTTCCTCATCTTCGCCCGAAGAGACGCAAGCGAAGGGGCTCTTTTGAAAGAGATCCCAAAGCATCTCAAAGAACTCTTCTATAGCCTGGTTGCGTTTTGTCTCATCATCGTCTTAGCCCTTGCTGCATCAACGGTCTTTTACGACAGCTTTAGAATAACTATTATTTCCCTTTTCTGCATTTCTTTCACGTTCATTGTCTACGTCGCCGCCAAAGACAAGGAATCTTTTCACATCCTCATGACCTTCATCTCCGTCTCGTTGTGCCTGACATCCCTCATCAACTTATATATTTTTTGGCAAGAACGCGATCTTGCCGAGGGGCTGCATCGCCTTTCTTCAACTATGGAGAACACCAATATTTTTGCTGTATTTCTTATCATCTTGATTCCAATTTGCATTTCTTACATCATTAACTTGAAAGACACCCTCCGTCGAATAATTTTTTCGCTGATGCTTGTTCCTGCTCTCTCTTGTCTTGTCCTAACCTACACGCGTGGGGCCTATGTTGCGTTCTTTCTCATCATAGTCGCCCTGATCCTTCTGATTAATTGGAGATTCATCCCTATTGTTTTTCTGATTGCTCTTGTGACCATACCGTTCATACCCCAACCCGTTGTGGAAAGGCTTCTCGCCAGCGGCAGCGATTACTCCAGTACCGTTCGGATGGAAATCTGGCAAACGAGCCTGGAAGTTATCAAAAACCATTGGCTGGCAGGCGTGGGGGCCGGCCCTATGGCGTTTAACCAAAATGCTGATTTGGTTGCTTATGGTCTTCCCCACTCCCATAATCTGTTTATCCAAATAGCCCTTGAAACTGGGATATTCTCCTTGATAGCATTTGTCGTGCTGGTGGTGGCCCTCTTCGTCAGGGGCTTTGGCGCCTATTTCAAAACATCCCGGTATCATAAAGTCTATCTGGCCGGATTCATTGCCTCGTTGCTCGGTATTATGGCTTTTGGGATATTCGATAACGTGTGGTTTTATCCCCGAGCGTTGCTGACGTTCTGGATTATGGTGGGGTTGTTTCTGGGACTTCTGAAGCTGACCAAACAAGAGCTTGACCAACAGGACGACCAACAGGCCAACCAACTTGCCGACCAACAGGCCGACCAACAGGACGACCAATAAGGGTGACCAAAGTGAACAGTCAAGGATTGCCGAAAAAAAGAAATGTCGTGGTTTCAGTCGTCGTTATCACCTTTCTGGCAAGGGTGTTGTCCCTTCTCAGCATCCAGCTGTATCTCTCTTTCTTTGGCAGCGACGATCTCCAGCTGAAAATCTTCCTGTATGCCCTGACGATTCCGGATCTGTTGTTCACGTCTATCGGCGCAGCCATTATGACTGTTTGTGTTCCGATTTATTCCTCCGCCATCGCAAACAACGAGCCGGAACGGGCCAAGCGATTCATTGATAACCTTCTTACCATCGTCAGTTTGCTGAACGTGTTGCTGATCGTCCTCGGGGTTCTGATCGCGCCGGTAATTACTTATTTCTTGAACGAATCGGATTATCTGACTTTCTCTTTGCGGGTTCTGATGCCGATTATGTTCTTCTACGGTCTGAACTATATATTCCAGGCCGTCTTGCAGTCCCAAGGGCGTTTCAAGCTGCCGGCCCTGGTCTCGCTGCCTTCCAGCTTGGTGGTCATTATCTACGTCTGTGTTCTGGGCCGTGTCTTCGCGGTTACCGGGCTTTTGTTCGCGAGCCTTTTGGGATTGTCCCTCCAAGCGATAATCCTGGTCCCGGCTGTGATTAAGGTGGGGTATCGGTACAGGTTTCGCTTTGAGCTAAGCCCGGATATTAAACTGGCACTCAAACTGTCTGTGCCGACCTTCATTTCGGTGGTGGCGTACCAGGTGAATATGCTGTTTTCGAATACATTGGCGAGTTCCTTTGAAACCTTTTCTTTGTTACGCTATGTGCAACTGTTGGTTGTCCAAACCGTCCTGACTTTTGTTTTTGCGCTGACAAGCGTCTATTACCCGAAATTGTCGCGCTTGTGGTCTCAGGAGCGGTTCTCGGCGTATAAGGAAACCTTGACGAGGGTTTCAACAACTGTTTTGTTCTTCTTGATCCCGGCTGTCTTCGGCGTGATTCTGCTGCGAGAGAATATTTTTGACTTATTGTCCCGGTGGGGGAAAGTCAATGATAATGATATTCATACCCTGGCCCTGTTTTTAGGTATTTACGCTTTGTCTATGCCGATGATGGCTTTGAAAGAGATATTCGACCGGGGGTTTTTTGCTCAGAAGAATACTAAGATCAGCTCTGCTGTAGGATTTGTGATTATGGCGGTCAACATCATGGCGTGTTTGATCTTGGTCAATCAGTATGGCATTCTGGGAGTTCCTATAGCTTATGTTATCTCGGTAACGGTGGGGACCACAGTATTAATCGTTATTATGCGCAAACGTATCGGTGCTTTCAAAGTCGTTTCCACACTCATAAAGTACGTTCTGTCTGCTCTCGTGATGTCCGGCGTTGTCTATTTTGTGAGAGAATATTTGGACGCAGCGCTACCGCAGCCGGAGGTGTTGTTCCGTGTCTTGAGGTTGGTTGTCCCGGTTGTTGTCGGCGCGGCGCTTTATATGGGTATCTGTTATCTTATGAGGGTGCCGGTTGCGCGAATGACCAAGAAATCTGTGGACAAGGATACTGTTTAATTATTGTTTGAGTATATAACCTCCGTTCGCGCAGGTTCCTATTGTCTTATCTGTGGATACATCCGGCGACTCTATGCTTATGCTGTAAATCAGACGCGATCCGGCCTGAACATAAATCGGGTTCTCCAAAGCTATGGTGTCCGCAAAGCATTTGTTGGGTTGTTGGTTGCCTGTGGGTACCGGAATTCTGATAACGGCGTCAGCCAAGGGTTTAAAACTGCTGTCGGTATTGCAGGCACACCAGATCTGAGCTACAATGTCGCATTGGCTTTCCGCGTTATCGTTGTAGCAAAGATGGAAACAGACGCCCATATCCGTAATGTAGCTGTCTCGCAAAGCCAGTACGGCGTAACGGGATAATTCCGGACTGTCTGCCAGAATTCCGGAAGATGTATCAATGCCGCCGCGGGATTTGGCGCCGCATAAGACCGCCCCGGCGTCAAGGCGCAACATCTGCGGCGTGTCTGTGGAGACACAGATCATGTTGCCTAACCCGCTGGGACCGGTGGGCCCGGGCATTCCCTGAGGACCTACCCCCCCTTGAGGACCTTGGTCTCCTTGGGGCCCCCGTTCTCCTTGAGATCCTTGTTCCCCTTGGATACCCCGTTCACCCCGAGGACCTTGATCTCCTTGGGGCCCCCGCTCACCTTGAGGTCCTTGTTCTCCTTGGGGACCTTGATATCCCATGGGGCCGGCAGGGCCTCCTTCTCCTCGTTCCCCTTGTGGCCCTTGGGGTCCGATGGGGCCTTCATATCCCATGGGGCCTTGCGGACCGGTTGGCCCTCTCGGGCCCGTCTGAACTCTCCATTCCGCCGCGCTTTGCGGGATGGGACTTCCCTCCGGAGGAGGCTGCAAGTTATTGCGGCCAAGATTTTGGAAAAATTTCACGGCCATAGCGATCCCTTCTTTGTATTCATACGTGCGCACAATGAATCTTTCAAACCAAAATTTGTTCTGTACGATTTAGAATATTCGATTGTGCGTTGACGAGTTACAAAAGAACCGCCGTGCGGATAAAAAATTTTGTTACTCACCATCCCCAATCCCACAAAGGATAAAAACCTCCTCCATCGCGTCGAAATCAACAGCAGGAGTTACAAGGGCTGTCTTCATCGTTTCTATCAGCTCCTTTGGGTTCCCCTTAAAGCGGTTGGTTATCTTGGCCCCTTTCTGATACATTGGGTAAGGGCGCGTCTGGCAGTATTAGCCGATATTTACTCATAGTGTCCGCCGCATTGAGTAATCACAAGTTGACCGTCTTTCACTTTATAAATAATACGATTCACATCATCTATGCGTCTGCTCCAATATCCCTGTAAATTGCCTGTGAGCGGTTCCGGTTTACCAATCCCCGAAAAAGGCTCACGGTCAATATCTCTCAAGAGATTGTTGATGCGTTTCAGGGTCTTTCTATCCTGTGTTTGCCAGAAAAGATAATCTTCCCATGCATCATCTGTCCACGCTTTCTGCATAAGTCAATCCCCAATTAATTCGTGAATTGTTAATCGCCCAGCTTCTGCGTCAGCCACTGAGCGGGCAAGCCGTGCCTGGTTTTTCTCGCTGTAAAAGGGATCGTAAATCTCAAAAGGAATTTTCCCTTGACGTAAGGCTTGACGGGCAAAAATATTGAAGGCAGTAGATAAATTCATTCCCAGATCGTTAAATAACTGTTCGGCGCTTTCTTTTATTTCCCGATCAAGCCGGATAGTTACGTTGATCGTTTCAGCCATAAAAACACCCCCCCTATTTTTTAATAATACATTTCTATCATAGCATAATTAGTCGTGCTATTCAAATAAAATGCACGACTATTTAATTGTTACCGTACTTACTATACATTTGTGTTCTCTCATGTATAACGCCATGCCCAATAGCCAACTTTCATCAAGGAATAACAGCCTCCAAAGCCATGTCAAACATATCATAAAATGAATCAAAGATACGCATTACCATTCCACTTGGTTTGTCTAAAATATGATATTTCATATTCCGGACACTCAAACAATACCAAGAGATACTATCATCTCCGAAAAAGACGAATTCTTTCTGCTCCTCATTTTCCCACAAAATATCGTTTTCTTCATATATGCTGTGTTCATCATCTCGGGTAATAGAATAGATAAATAGCCCGTTAAAATTGATCCCATTGTAATTTGCCATCAAATCAATATACTCTTTGAAAGCAGCACGATTGCAAAACCCCTTGATTGATATCCACTTCTCAAAGTCAATGTAATCATGATCAGTTGCCCTTTTCACGAGGCTATGCCCGTATTTGCTTTCAATAGCCTCAATAGTATTTAGTTTTTCGTTGATATTATGATCTAACATTGCATACCTCCTTCATCTTCGGATAATGCTTACAGTCCTTTAAAGTGTCATCATTAAGATTGAGCATTTTCACCAATGCAGCTGATTCGATACTCCAATACCTGCGATATTTGTCTTTTTCAAGTGTTGTTTGTTTTTGAGAATCCCTACGGTTTGTTGACTTAACCACGTCTTTTGTAAAAATATCTTTAAATTCTTACCGCTTCATCTTTACTGATTTCTGTTAGCTTAATAATATTCACAAACGCACTTGAAGTATCTTTGAATTGCAACTCATCTGTTCTCACTGCAAATTGAGGATCAAGAGCTTCATGCAATGAATTACAACACCTACTTACCAATTCTACCAAGTGCACAAACCACTGCCACGGTTAAACTTATAAATGATGCAATACCAATTAAGGCAATGATAAATGCCAGCCACTTAGAAAGAGGTGCTTCGCTAGATATCACCTCAAGAACAGAGCTAAAATTTGCTGCAACTACTCCTAAAATAGTGACCGCTAATAAATAAATACCAAATAGAACAACTGTATTGACATTGCCTAGCTAGTCACCTTATGATATTTTGTTCTATTCACAATTAAAGTTGTTTTTCATTTTGACTAATATTGTCCGCGCTCACTTCGTTTGGCGAAAGCAGTTTCCACTGCCGATGACGTAAGAATTCAGCTGTCAAACCGACATAAGTATAGCCTTTTTAACGTCAATCCGCAAACCATGTAAGCAGTGTGG
>WRJI01000116.1 GCA_009778595.1 Peptococcaceae bacterium
AATTATCTTTGTAGAATTAACCAAGCTAAGCAAAGTGATCAAAAAGCCGGTAGAAACCATGACAGGCGAAGAACTCTGGAGCGTGTTCTTTGCGTATGGGTCCGACCCAAAATACAGGGAACTCTTGAACAAACTCACAGCCGTTAGGGGGGAAATCAAAATGGCCAAAGACCTGCTTCAAACCATCAGCAAGGACGAAATCGAAAGGGCCCATTTCCGTTCCCGCCGCATGTTCCGTATGGATATGGAACACAACCTTATTGCCGCCCGGGATGAGGGGCGTGCTGAAGGACGTACTGAGGGGCGTGCTGAAGGGCATGCTGAGGGGCGTACTAAAGGGCATGCTGAAGGGGTGATCGCCGTAGCCAGAAATATGCTGAAACGCAACAGATCGATCGATGAGGTTGCTGAAGACACTGGCCTGACCCGCGAGGAAGTGGAAAACTTGCGCGACAATGAATAGGGACTGTTACGAGCCATGTGGTATCTATCTCCCCATATGGTCTCCCCCACGACTCAAATCCGCGCCAAAAACCTCCTCACGCACCCTATCATAAAGCCGCCCAACCCCGTCAAAATTCATATTCGGAATATAGAACGCCTCCAACTCATCATGAACCTTCTTCGCTTCACCAAGGCAGACAACCGCTTGTGTAATCAGATCCCCCAAAAGTTTTTGGCAGTGATTCAGATCTTCTTTATACGACTCCAGCTTCTTCAAATCCGTTGTCTGATCTAAATCCAAATAATGCCAGTGGTCATAACGGTACTGATCGTTGCTCGTAATCGCCAGTCCAAGATCCGGAAACGTCAGCAGGTTAACCTTTTCCGGCAACAGAGGCATATGAAACGCTTCATAAGCCAACCCGTACATATCCGCACGCGCCATCAGATGGTTATATATGAGAGCGCGGCCGCTGCCAAGACGGCCCTCAAGGTAGCAGATCCTGTCATAACCATCTACCAAGGTCGCCGTATGATCAACAAACCCTTGAGGGGTGTATGCACCGGCAAAAAAGTGGGTTGACCTGCTTTTGTGACGGTTGGGAAGCACATCAGGCGGGAACAATTTCTTCTCCAGATAATACGCGGCATCCCGCAACCCATCCTGTTCAACCAGACTCCCATGGACCCCCGCGATATCTTCCGCAACAGCTGCCGCCCCCCGCAGATAGCAGTAAGCACGGCGGAACCAACGGCTGTTTCTTTCCGCGCATTCCTGAACCGCGGTGCTTTGGCGTTTGAGGGCTTCAGTGTTCAGACAATCCGCCAGGTTAACGATTTTTTCCACGGCTCCCGGAAAACGGGGATCAACCTGATGGGGCGACGTCCCGTCCAGGACCACGAGGCCCAAGGCCGCCACCGCGATGCCGTCCAGAGATTGGCTGTCCGATGAACAAAAAAACATATCGACATCATGGCCGGCGTCAAGCAGAGTAGCCGCCAGTTTTTTCATGAATGAAGATTTGCCGGTGCCCGGGCCTCCTTTGAGGATGAAAACCCTACGGGTTCCCAACGCGACCAGATTGTTATAGAATGAATGAAAGCCGGTGCCGGTGTTGCCGCCGGCAAATAGATGGCGGACTTTTTTCATTTTGGTGTTGCGCCTCCCCCTGAAAATAGATAATACTCTTGATCCGGTTATCACAAAATATTTGGTACGAAGTGTTCCTGACAAGAATGTATGTAACCGACTCCTCTTTAATGTAAGCGTTTGACTTGGCAATGGTTCACAAATATTAATACCTCTAAAAAATTGACCAAAGGCGCGTAACCCTTGTATAATTTGAAGGAGAACGCCATAATTCTTCAGGAAAGGGTTTTCTTCATATGGATTTACGTCATGTGTTTGATTGTATGATTTCAGTCTCCGAATTGGGACGGGGACAAGCGTCCAAAGTGATCCAAGCCATCGAGGAAACCGGCAACCCGTATATCGTTATTAAAAATAATAAACCCCACGCTGTTATTCTTTCCATTCAGGAATATATGGACTTGTTGCGTTCCCGTGATCTTCTCACAGCAATGGAATCTTACAGCCCTTCCCAGCGAGAAGATTTGACGGTGCCCATTCCTATAGCATCTCTGACCCATAATCTCACTCATGAGGAGTTGGGGATATTTTTGGATGACGATGAGGAAGGCGACTGAGTGGGCCCATGCTGTCGAGATTGCCGTAACCTCGCGATTGTGGTAAAATTGTCGCAATACCCACAGATCGAGGAGAATAAGAAAAGAATGCGTATGAACTATGAGGAAAAAGCCACCATGAAAGTCTTGATGACCGGGAACGAAGCTATCGCACGTGGAGCTTGGGAAGCCGGCGTTATTGTATGCGCCGCCTATCCGGGGACACCGAGTACGGAAATTATTGAAAACGCCGCCACCTACAAAGAGATGTATTCTGAATGGTCCCCCAACGAAAAAGTCGCGCTGGAAGTTGGATTGGGCGCGGCTATTGGGGGCGGGCGGACCCTTGTCGCCATGAAACATGTGGGCGTTAACGTGGCCGCAGATCCCCTATTCACTCTTTCATACACGGGCATCAACGCGGGCTTGGTTCTTATTTCCGCCGACGATCCCGGGATGCACAGTTCCCAGGATGAACAGGACAACCGACATTATGGCCGGGCTGCCAAAATCCCGATCCTGGAACCGTCAGACAGTCAAGAGTGTCTTGATTTTGTCAGAGTGGCTTTGGAGCTCAGCGAAGAATATGATACGCCCGTTATGCTGCGTATGACCACACGCGTATCCCATTCTCAATCCCTGGTGAACTTAGGCGAACGCCGGGAAATTCCTCTGGGACCCTACATCAAAAACCCGGGCAAATATGTTATGTTGCCAGGCCATGGGCGCTTGCGCCACCCTATCGTGGAGGAACGGTTGCATAAACTGGCTGAGTACGCCGAAACATCCCAACTCAATCGCATTGAGGGAAAAGGAAAACAGGGGATTATCACCAATGGTATCACGTACCAATACGTGCGGGAAGTCTTTGGTAAGGATGTTTCTTTGCTCAAGCTTGGGATGACGTATCCCCTGCCCCGTGGCCTAATCACAGATTTCATCCAATCCGTCGATACATGTTATGTGATCGAGGAACTTGATCCTTTCATAGAAGATCATATCCGTGCTTGGGGGTTTTCGCCCCACGGCAAAGACGTCTTTCCGGCGATTGGCGAGTTGTTGCCTGAAACCATCGCGGCTTGCGTTCCCCATCTTACACAGGAAACTTCGGCCCCTGTTTCCGCGGCCGCTGACCCGGCATCTTCGAAAACAAATCGTGAAACGTCTGACGACGCGCCGGTTCTGCCTGGCCGTCCTCCGGTCCTTTGTCCGGGTTGCCCTCACCGCGCGGTTTTTTATGTGCTAAACCGTCTCAAGCTCACTGTGTCCGGCGACATCGGCTGCTACACTCTCGGGGCTCTCGCGCCTCTGAACGCCATGGATACCACCATTTGTATGGGTGCGAGCATCGGGGCGGCGCTGGGTATGGAAAAAGCTCGAGGCAAAGATTTTGCCCGCAACCTGGTGGCCGTCATCGGCGATTCGACTTTTGTCCATTCCGGGATTACCGCTCTGATAGATGTGGTCTACAACAGGGGCACCACAACCACGCTGATTCTGGACAACAGCACCACAGGGATGACGGGACATCAAGAAAATCCCACCACAGGGTTTACTGTCGGTGGTGAGGTTACGGTCCAGATCGATCTTCCGCTGCTTGCGAAGGCTGTTGGCGTCAAACGTATCGTCGAAGTTGATCCTTTCGATCTCGATCATTTCACGGAAGTTCTTAAAACGGAATTGGCTGTTGAAGAACCTTCGGTTATTATTGTGAGAAGGCCTTGCGTTTTGGTCCGGCCTGTTTCCGGTCGTTCAAAGGTTGCCTCTCAACCACCGGTTTCGGTTGATGCCGACCTCTGTACCGGCTGCGCTCAATGTCTGCGTATCGGTTGTCCCTGTCTGGTCAAAATTGAGCCGGAAACGGGCTCCAAGATTCGCAAAGTCAGTGTGGACGCCTCACAATGCACCGGCTGCGGACTTTGCGTGTCCCTATGTCGTCCCCAAGCTATCGTCAGAAAGGACGGGTGACAATTTGACAATGAACAATGGACAATTGCCGGAGCCCCAAAGCATCTTGATCGTTGGTGTCGGTGGGCAAGGCACAATATTTGCCAGCCGCATACTTGCGGGAGTGGCGGTACGTGAGGCTTATGATGTTAAGGTTTCGGAGACACACGGTATGGCGCAACGGGGCGGCAGCGTCGTCACGCAGGTTCGTTTCGGCAGTGAAGTGGCTTCACCAATCATTGCCCTGGGACAAGCCGACATTATTCTTGGGTTTGAAAAACTGGAGACCCTGCGATGGCTTCCGTATGCCAAAGATGACGGGATAATCCTTTACAATACACAAACCATCAATCCGATGCCCGTGATAACCGGGGCCGCCAACTATCCCTCCGACGCCGGAAGCCGGATACAAGCCCGGTTTCCTCAGGCTGTTCCTGTTGACGCTTTGAGTCTTGCCCAAAAATGCGGGACAGCCAAGGCCGTGAATGTCGTTCTGTTGGGATTGCTTTCCCGATTTTTATCCTTAGATGAAGGGGTCTGGCTGGATATCCTGCGGGAAACCGTACCGCAGCGACTCCTGGAGGCCAACTTAGCGGCTTTTCAAGCCGGTCGTGAAGCATGATAACCCGTTACCGCAGAACACTGAATAGTTATTCTGTTGTTGAGGTAACCTATAACAGAAATTGGCAATCAAGGAGGACGCTCATGAAAGAAACCGATAAGACTCAAACTGACAATGGGAAAAAGCTGACCAGAGAAAACGGTGCTCCGGTATCCAATCATAGCGATGTTATCACGGCGGGACCTCGGGGCCCCATGGTCTTGCAGGATCTATGGTTTTTGGAGAAACTGGCCCATTTTGACCGGGAAGTCATACCGGAAAGGCGGATGCATGCCAAAGGCAGCGGCGCCTTTGGTAAGTTTACTGTTACCAATGATGTAACCCGATACACTCAAGCGAGGTTGTTCTCAGCTGTTGGCAAAGAAACGGATGTCTTTGCACGGTTCTCCACTGTGGCGGGAGAACGCGGGGCGGCGGATGCCGAGCGTGATATCCGTGGGTTCGCGGTAAGGTTCTATACAGAAGCAGGGAACTGGGATTTGGTGGGCAACAACACCCCGGTGTTTTTTATAAGGGACCCCATTCATTTTTCTGATCTCAATCATGCCATCAAACGCGATCCGAAAACGAATATGCGGTCGCCGCAGAACAACTGGGATTTCTGGACGATGCTTCCGGAAGCTCTCCACCAGGTCACTATTGTCATGTCCGATCGCGGTATTCCGGACGGATACAGGTTTATGCACGGATTCGGCAGCCATACGTACAGCTTGATTAATGATAACAATGAGCGGGTGTGGGTCAAGTTTCATTTCAAGACCCAACAGGGGATCAAGACGCTGACTGATGAAGAAGCAGAAGCCATCGTAGGTCAAGACAGAGAGAGCTCGCAACACGATCTTTTCAAGGCGATCGAGAGCGGGGATTTTCCCCGTTGGACGCTGAAGATTCAAGTTATGACTGTGGATCAAGGAAGGACCCATAAGGATAATCCCTTTGATATCACCAAGGTCTGGAGCCAAAAAGAGTTTCCTCTGATTGAAGTGGGTGTCTTGGAACTGAACCGCAATCCGGAAAACTATTTTGCCGATGTCGAGCAGGCTGCTTTCAATCCCGCCAACATGGTTCCCGGGATAGGCCTTTCCCCGGACAAACTGCTGCAAGGGCGGATGTTTTCCTACGGCGACGCGCAACGCTACCGGTTGGGAGTCAACCACACATCCATCCCGGTCAACGCTCCCAAAAGTCCGGTTCACGCCTATCATCGGGACGGTCTCATGCGTGTGGACGGTAACTACGGCGCTACCAAAGGGTATCA
>WRJI01000117.1 GCA_009778595.1 Peptococcaceae bacterium
TCGATGAGGACGAAGGCCACTTCGTGGGGGTGGTAGTTGACGGCCAGGGAGAGGATAAAGGTCATGATGAATTCCGATTTTCCCGAGCCCGTCATACCCGCGATGAGACCGTGAGGCCCGTGAGATTTCTCATGGATGTCGAGGTTAAAAGGGTCTCCTGTGGTGCTGATGCCGACAGGGGCTTCAAGACTTTTGACGGGGTTGTTTTCCCGCCAGCGGGTCATGGGGTTGAGCTGTTCGATTTTGCCGGCCTTGTACATTTCGAGAAAGGTGACAAGGGCGGGAAGCTGATAGGCGTTGGTCAGGGTGTCGAGGCGGATGTTGGCAAGTTTAATGGCATTTTCGCGGGCATACTTAGAGCTATCTTCGTATGTCAGCAAAAAGCGGACACCGGGATCAGAGTTGATGATCGCTTGTGCGACGTCTGATATGAAGGTGGTTACGGTGCTTGGGTTGTTCCGGCTGTAATATTTCCCCTCGTATTGTTCGTCATATGTGACTTTTCCCGTCGTCTCTTCGGATATTGTGCCGGTGATTTTCTTGGCGATTTCTCCGGCGAGTTCGTCCTTGGACCTTTGTCTGGGATCGTGGACATCTATAACAAGGCTGCAGTCTTTGGGCAGGTTCCCCAACTTATCGTAGGCGTTGAGGACGCTCATGCGAATGGTCTTCTGAAGGTCTTTTGTATGATCGCAGAGCCGTTTCAGGATGTCGGCCTTTTGGGCCAGGGTGTGGTTGAGGGAGAGGATAACGTAGTAGGGCGTGATGGATTCCGGATCTCTGCCGGTCAGTTGGATGCGGCGGTTGATTTCTTGTTCCAGATATGGGGAGATCTCTTTGAGCTCTTTTTCATTGGAGGCGATGAAGCGGAGGGTCCGGTTGTTATCCCAAGTGTGGGGCAGCCATTTGACGAAACCGAAGGAGTCTTCTTCCTGAGAGTTGTAGAGCAGGACAATCTTGACGTCATCATAGCTGTAGAAGGCGATTAGGTTGATGATAAGCCTTTTGACGAATTCTAAATACCAACAATACTACCGGGAAGGCGCCGTCCACGAACCCCTCCAGCATCTGGTTCTCATCGCCGACGAATTCGCCGAACTGAAAGATCAACAACCCGAATTCCTGGACCAACTCGTTTCCGCGGCCCGCATCGGGCGAAGCCTCGGCATCCACCTCATCCTCGCCACCCAGAAACCCGCCGGCGTTGTCAACGACCAGATCTGGTCCAACTCCCGTTTCCGAATCTGTCTGAAAGTTCAAGACAAAGCCGATAGCCAAGACATGTTGAAACGCCCCGACGCCGCCGAGCTCACCGACACAGGAAGATTCTACCTGCAAGTCGGTTACAACGAGATCTTCGATCTGGGTCAATCCGCCTGGTCAGGGGCAAACTATTTCCCTGCCGACCGATACACCCCGGAAAAAGATGACGCCGTCGTCGTCATCGACAGGAACGGCCGCCCCCTCCGGGCCATCAAACCCGACACCAAGAAGAACCCAACCCCCGCCAAAAGCCAACTCGACGCCGTCACCGTATACCTCAGCCACATCGCCGCCAAAGAACACATCCATGCCCGTCTCCTCTGGCTTGAACCGATAGCACCGGTGATATTCCTTGACGAAGTCAAGAAGCGATATGTCAATGCCGCCACCACTTCCTCCACCGCTCCAAATTATGTACTCAATCCCATTATCGGCGAATACGACGACCCCGCTCGCCAGAGACAGGGCGCATTGACACTGCCCCTGACCGCTGAAGGCAACACCATCATCTACGGCGCCGCCGGGTCAGGCAAAACAACGTTTCTTAACGCTGTCATCTATTCCCTGCTACAAGAGCACACCGCCGCAGACCTCAATCTCTACCTATTGGACTTCTCTGCTGAGACCCTTCGGGCCTTTGCTCAGGCCCCCCAAGTTGGAGACATCGTCTTCAGTTATGAAAGCGAAAAAGTTGCCAATTTAATTAAGATGCTCCAAGCAGAACTCCTCAAACGGAAGAAAACTTTCGCCGACTGCAGAAACGAACCCGCGGATATGCCCAACATTGTTGTTGTCATCCACGATTTCGCGGTATTCATTGATCTCTATGAAGACAAAACCCGCGACTTGATGAACCTGACCCGCGAATGCTCCAAATACAGAATCTACTTTATCCTGACAGCGCTCAACGTTAACACAGTCCGCACCGTGCTCCGGCAAAATTTTAAGCAGCTCTTCACCCTCCAGCTCAACGACCCCTCCGATTATCATTCCGTCGTAGGCAAAACCGACACCCTGTTCCCCGCCAAATACAAAGGCCGGGGACTTGTCAGACTCGATGACCTCTACGAATTTCAAATCGCCTTCATCACGGAGGATCCCGTTCCCTACAACACCATCTATGCCTTTTGCCAGACCATAAGCCACCTCCAAGGCGCCTCAGCGCCAAAAATCCCCGTCATGCCGGAAACCATTGATGTCGAATACTTCGCGGACCATATCATCGCATATCAACGGTCAGGCCATCCCACCGCTCTCACCACACCCCTCACCCAGATGACAATGCCCATAGGCATCGATTGCGATACCTACCAACCTTATCAATACCCCTTCGGCAAAAACCCACTCACCCTTGTGATATCAACCCAGGAAGAAATCCGCCCCTTCCTCAGCGAGCTAACCCGCCTCACCACCGGGTACCATAAAATCAGCACCATCGTATTTGATCCCGCCGGCCCCGCCACATCAGCCACATCCACCGCCCCACAATCTTCCCCGGACCTCTCCTGTGCCACAACACCCCAAGGATGTGAAACAGCGATTGCTAAGATAAGTCTCTTTCTTGAAAACCGTCTGAACGGACAGTCGGCTCTTCAGTCGTCTCCCCTGGTTTTAATCATATCCGCTTATAGCGCCCTTTGGAACATCCTCTCCGAAGAATCCCGACGCCAACTAACCCATATCCTGGAACGAGGCGCCCCCTCTCATAATATCCTTGTGGTTCTCGGCGAACCGGCGACCGACATAGGCAAAACCATGCACATGCCCTGGTTCAGGACACGGTTTCCCGGCACACCCCAAGACTGTATCTGGATCGGCCGTGGTATGAAAGAGCAATATGCCATAGAAGTCACCAACCGGCCCACCACCACCGAACAGGCCACCCTGCCTCCGGGATATGCCTTCAGTGTCATCAATGGCAAAGCCACCAAAATCAAGCTCCTTGGCGCCGGAACACAAGATGCGAAAGGTACGGCAACACCATGAACAAAATCCTGGTTGAAATCATTCTCCCCGCAGCAGGACAAACATACGAAGTATACATTCCTTTGGAGAGCAAAATCCACGAAACCGCCGACCTTCTCGCGGTTCTTCTTGGCAGTCTGGCAGGGAACAAATATCAGCCCTCGAAAACCAATCTCCTCTGCGACGCCAAAACCGGCAAGATACTTGATATAAATAAGAGTGTCGCCGGGCACGGCCTCAGAAACGGCAGTCGCCTCTTTCTGGTGTAATCGTTATCACACGATTACAACCGGCAATCGTCCACTTATGACAATGGATATAAGCAGGACAATCCTGTTCATATAACAAACCTATCGAAAGGAGATCAGACCACATGGAAGGAATCAGAATCAAAGCCACGCCCGAGGAGATCGTCCGAGTCGCGACGGACGTCACCGGATTAGCCGGTGAATTCAGCGAATATACAACATTGCTTAGTCAGGGTGCCGACATCACCAGCGCCTGGGGCGGAGATGGCAGCATCGAATTTACCGCCAAGATTCAGGAATGTGTATTGGAGCTGAAGAAAATGGCCGGCATCCTAGAAGAAACGGGAACCACTTTGAAGACACAAGCGAACAACTATGAGGCTGCCCAGGAAGCGAATCGGGCGAACGCGCAAAGACTGCTATAGTCAGTCGGCACGGTCAGAAAATTGACTCTTGTACAAGCAGAAACAGAGGAGGGATTTCATGTCTAATTATATGGTAGACTCTTCGAAGGTGATGGAAATTGCCAGCAATATCGAAAGGGTCAACAACAATCTTCGCGATACAATGGAAAGCAGCAAGAACAAAGTGCGGGGACTCGACAGTGTTTGGGAAGGCCGCGCCGCCGATGAAACGGTTATGGGGTTTTGTTCCTTCATGGACAAGTATTCTATCGTCTATTATGAGATGATAAACAATTTTGTTATGTTTCTCAGGAAATCTGTCGCGGCAGGGGCTATGGAGGCGGAACAAGCCAACATGGGAGCCTGAGTAGGGCTTGATCATCAGGAAAAGGCGTTTCGTGAAAGAAGGTTGTAATCACTCTTATGTCAACAATCCGCATCAACACCGGCTCAGTCAAAGACTGCGCCCATTCAATAACCACAGAACTTCCCGATTGGTACAGCCATCTCACCTCATGCCACCAGGAGTTAGCGAATTTGATTGAAAATGGTGACTGGCAGGGGACAACCGCTGAGATCCTTGTCGCCGAGTACTATAATATGATTCTCGCCCGGTATGTCATGCCAAATTTATCGACCTCGCATGGATACGCGGATTTTTTGCAAAACGCTGTGATAAATTATGTCGATACAGAAGATGCCAATACGAGCAAGGCTTGAGAGAGCTTGATGCGTGCCGGTTGCCGTCCCAAGGCGCAGGTTGGTTCGGAAGCAGTAGGCCCTAGGGTTGGGGTTGGGATTGGGAAGGAGACAGATATTACGCGGGCTCGCAACAGTCCCCAGGTAGGGTTGGGCTTCGGGAGAACCCAAAAGCCCGCACATTAATGTCCCCATTTCGAGGGCTACATCAGGCGGGAGATTGGGTTCTCCCTCTCTCCAACCCTACCTGGGGCCTCGATGTTCTGCTGTCGTACGCGCTCTTTGGGCACCTCCGAATTGGGGCTTGAAATCATCGCCAATGTGCTTGCTAATACGACTTTGGCAACCTGTCCTTATTTTCCGTCAAGCAAATATGTGTAGTTCTCAAACTGATCCAACACCTTAATGTCGGAATCCTTCATCTCAAGTTCATCAATAATTTGTTCACGGGTTTTGTTCTTTAGTTTCTTTCTATTGATTTGATCAACCAATCGCCTGAGAGTTCCTTCTTCTCTGCCTTCTTCTCTACCCTTTTCCATACCCTTTTCCATACCCTTTTCCATGCCCTTTTCCATGCCCTTTTCCATACCTATTTCCAAACCCTCTTTTCTGCCCTCTTTCCACTTCTCCTCAAGCCAGCCCTTCTTCTCCGCTACCTCAAAGAAGTATTCTGCCGCAGTACTCATATTCAATGCCTCCTCAAAGATTGTTTTGTTCGCCTGGCGCACTCGATCCAGATACACGTTGTTCAAGTCCAGGATTTTCTTTTCCTTATGCACCTCAAGGATACTAATGCGGTCTTCGACCGCAAGTATTCAGTATTCAGGATTCAGAATGTGGGTCTTCTTGTTTTTTTATTGATGTTGTTGCAACCTAAGTGACTAACATCTTCAGAAATACGTTATTATCTTTGGAGAGTTTGTTCCGTTCTAACAATTGTACCGGAAAGATTTCTCCTCTTATATAATATATCCCTCCGCCCTGATCATCAACAGCAAATTTTCTCTCTCCCTCCAAATACTTTAAGAGCTCTCTTGGGTGTTTCGTATAGGCGAAAGATAGGGTCATGTCGCTTTTGGGTACCTTCATGAAAACGGAATACAGCAACCCGTAAGCCAGAACCTTGTCGTAATCCAATACGGATAGGGAGTCTGTTTCTGATTTGTACTCAA
>WRJI01000118.1 GCA_009778595.1 Peptococcaceae bacterium
GATTCTGGTCGCCATGGCGCTGATTTCATATTCGACGTCGGACATGTAACGATCCATGGCATCGGCATCGAATACGACATCATTGTTCTCGTTGGTGGGCTTAAGCAAGAGAACGGCTGCTTCAATGAACCTTCTCAGGTATTCGGTGGAGACTTGAAAGATTACGGCTTGTTCTTCAAGCAGTACTTTCATCTCTTCTTCCAGTTCAGTAATGGCTATCACGAAATCCCCTTCCGATTCCCCAATGATTTTCATGTTTGCAAGGAATTGAAACACGTCCTGGATTGTCTGAAGGGTTCGTTCCTGATATTCGAGCAGATAGCGCAGTACGGCGAAATTGATTCTGTAGGTCATTCTCTTATCTCCTTATGAGAACGGGTTACCCCTCCCTGAGCGAAAAAGATCACAAGTACAGCAAGATTGCACGATTAGCAATTACTTATTCAAACCGGGATCCAAAATATTGAGGGGATACCCTCTGATGCCATTTGAAACAAGTATATCAATTCTTCTTGTGCAGTGCAATAGGAAGGGAGGGAACTGTCTATCAATAATATCTGTCGGAGAGGGGAGAGGGGGACAGAAACCACGTGGGCTCGTAACAGTCCCCAGGCAGCACTATGTTATGGCCGGATGAACCGGTGCCCCCCTCCCCCAAATACCCAAATTCAGAGGCACGAGAGGCTGCGAACGAACTCAATAAAATGAGGCACGATGTATGATTGGAGAGAGGAGCCTCCAATCTCCCGCCTGACGTAACCCGGGAAAAGCGTAAAAAACTTGCGGGATTCTCGTCTTATTCAGTGGCATTCCGCCTTCAGCCATTTTGAGGCAGATCAGCTGGCTCATCCGGTAATGGTTTCCTATATTCATGATTGATAGCTTCCCTTTTTTCAAACGGGGTTCTTCCATCAAAGAAATTGTGCTTTATATAGTAGCGCAAATCTCCAAACCAGAGGTTGAGCAGACGGGAATCCGGCTGTCTGAGAATCAGGGTACTGAACGGATGGCGAATCATGTATCGCGCCAGACCAAAAAGCTGAGACGGGTCACGGAAACATTCCCAATGGCATTTCAGGCAGTGGGGTTTTTCCTTGGCGGTTTGTCTGACGGCTTCGCTCAGATCCCCTCCCAGATCCAAATCGCCGAGGTAGCCGCATGGATAAAGATGTCCGTCTCGGCTGTCCATATAGAAATAGCGGATACCACCCAGGCAGGGAAACAACAGGGATTCTCCACCCACGGACATGGCATATAAAACAGACAGAGGAGAGAAGATCCGGATCTGGTTCCGGAAGGTCGGGATGGTTTCCAGCAGCGCTTGGAAAACAAGACGTCTTTCTTCCGGCGAAAAACTAACAGTGAAGTCATCTGAAATGGCGCCGTATGTCGGTGTATCCAGATCTTCGTTGTCGGAACTCATAGGATAGCAGACGTTAGCCATGGTGAAACCAAGGTTAACAGCTTTGTTAAAGAAAGCGGTGAACCCGACTTTGAAAGCCTCCAGGAAAGATTCTGTGTCCGGAAACTCTTGGAGCCGGGATATGGGGTTGCCTGTGATATGGCGGTTAATGCCCAGATTTGCGGCAGGAAAAACGCCATGAGCGTGGAAAATGGGTAGCGCTTTGCGGATGCCGTCGATGACACCAGGCAACCCTCGCATTTTTTCGTGGGTTGCGGTGTCGGCGGAATCTAAACTGATCCAGAAATTCCTGACTTTAGTAGCGGCGAGACGAGAAGCGAACTCTGTGAGTTGTTCCGTATCAGCGCCCACAAACATATAACCGTTGGTCCCGGAACGGAGATAGGAGATACCGGCTTGCCCGGCATCTTCACACAGTTCCCAAAACCGAGACATATTGAGAAAAGGTTCGCCGCCGGTCAGGGATACCGCCTCGATACCGTTTGCGGCACATTGCTTTAGGGCGTTATTGATTGTCTCTGACGCCAAGCTGTGTCTACTAATATCGGCTGTTTTCCTCATTCCACATTGGGGACACGCGCCGTTGCAGCAGTTGGTTATCTGGATGACCAGCTGCCCCGGTATTCTGCCGGACATGATTTTGAACGCATCAGCAAGGCGTCCTTTTGACACGCCAGAGGGATTTCTTTTCATGACCCAGCTCCGATCCTTGTCACAATATCGCTGTTGACTGTCTGTCTCCCAATGGAATCGTACAGCACGCCGGTTCCGACAAAAGTACCGGGTGTGTAGCAATTGCGTCCGTCAATGATGATGGGGGTTTTCATCAATCGCGCGTAGGTTTCGGGGGGACAGTTTTTGATAGCGTCCCACTCCGTCATGATCAAACAGAGATCCGCACCACGCAGGGCTTCATCGATCGTAGGGCAAGGGTGAATCAGGCCAGGATGTTGCCGGATAAACCGGTCGGTTGCTGTGGGATCCCAAGCCCGAACGCTTCCGCCTTCTTCGGCTAATAGCCGGATAACGTCAACAGAGGGAGCTTCCCTCAAATCGTCGGTTCCAGGTTTGAAAGCCAGTCCAAGCACGGCCACAGTTGCGCCATTCAAGTTTTTGAGGTATTTCCTGGTTTTTTTGAAAAGTCGTATTTTTTGGGTTTCATTGACTTCGATAGTAGCTTTAATGGTCTTCAGTTCGTAATCATGGTAACGGGCCAACCAGTGTAACGCTTTTGTGTCTTTGGGGAAACAACTGCCTCCGTAACCCGTGCCGGGCCGCAGGTACTGGAGGCCGATGCGTGGATCCAGGCCCATTCCCAACGAGACGGTTTCGCAGTCCGCGCCGACAATTTCACACAGGTTGGCGATTTCGTTGATATAGGATATTTTAAGCGCAAGGAAGTCGTTGGAAGCGTATTTGATCATTTCGGCTGTTCTTCGATCGGTAAGAACAAACTGATTCGTGAAACTGTCATAAATCGTCATGGCCTCCCTGGCTGTGTTGTCATCTTCAGCGCCGATAACGATACGCGCGGGATCAAAAGTGTCTGCCACAGCGGTACCCTGTGCCAAGAATTCGGGGTTGGAGACAACCCGAAACAGCCCTGGTAGGGTTGTTTCATTGAAGAAACGTTCAATTTTGTCGCAGGTTCCGACCGGGACTGTGGATTTTATCACCACCAGACAACCTTTGGCGCAATATGCGGCAGCCAGCTCGCAGGCACCAAAAAGATATGCCAGGTTGGCGCTACCGTCTCGTCTGTCGGGGGTAGGAACCGCAAACATGATAACATCCGCGTGAGCATAAGCCTTCTTCGGATCGGTGGTAAAGACCATGTTGTCGCCGCATTCGGCCAGGAGTTCGGGCAGACCTTTTTCCGTGAAAGGGGCTTTCCCTTCCTGCAGCAGAGCGATTTTGGCCTCGTCGGTATCGATCAAGGTGATGTCCAGCCCCTTGTGGCTCAGGCATACGCCGGTAATCAGCCCAACGTATCCGGCTCCGGCAATTGTGATTTTCAAGAAAATTCCTCCTCAGATCATAGATCATCATGATTGGTTCGATGAGGCATCAAGTCCGGTCATGGGTCAAATCAGGATGCCAGAGCCGGAGCGTTCTCCTGGATAACAATCCGATATTCTGAAAGCAATTTGTCAAATATCCGGTTCCAATCCCGGGACAAGGCGGTTTTTCGTGCATTATACGCCAGTATGTGGCGCAGTTCCTGATTGGTCATCAGTGTCGTCAGATTGTCCGCTAATGCATCCGAATCTTCATCCGGACCGAGCAGGGCGTTTTCTCCGTGAGTCAGGTAGTCCGTGACGCCACCGCTGCTGATTCCGGCAACCGCGAGACCGCTGGCCATGGCTTCCAAACAGGTGTTTCCAAAGGTTTCCGTACCGGACGGAAAGGCGAAGCCGTCGCAGGAGGCATATATTTCCGATAGTTCCCTTCCGCGTCTGAACCCCGTCATGATAACGTTCTCGTGGCCGGCTTGACGGATAGTTTCAGCGTACGGCCCATCACCGGTAATAACGAAAGCCGCCTGTCCGGGGAAATTTTGGTTGATTCTATCGATAGCCCTCAAAAGCAGGTTAAGGCCTTTTTCAGGAGAGATTCTGCCGACGTACAAGAAAGCGAATCTGTCACCAATACCAAGGCTGTTTCGCATCTCATCGCTTCTGTAATCGGCGTTAAAGCAGGCAGAATCAATACCCCTCGACCAAATGCCGAGGTTATCAAATCCTTTACTCTTCAATTGTTCCATGGTGTATCCGGACGGAGCCAGAATTCGCTGGGCAGGTCGATAGAAACGTTTCAGGTACATTTCAACGAAGGGTTCTAAGGCGCCCAAACCATAATAGTTAAGATACTTGCAGTAATCGGTATGGTAGCTCATCACCAGGGGGATCCCACGGGATACGGCGTATTTGACCCCTTTGTTTCCGATGCCGAATTCGGTTGTGACGTGAATCAGGTCGGGGGCAAACCGGTCACACAGGTTGTAGACCAGTTTAGTACCCGGGAAGGCCAGACAGCTGTTGGGAGAGATCCGCACCTTGATTCCCGGGAAGCGGTGGACTTTTTTCAGTGATGTTTCTTCCGTTTCGGGCAGGGTATCAGTGCCGGCCGCAGACGTGTTGTATGCAGGCGCAAAAAAAATGTGCCGGATACCTTTCTCTTCTAGATAACCGCTCAGCTTGCCCAGCGTGTTTGTCACGCCGTTGATTTCGGGTGCCCAAGTATCGGTGAAATAAGCGATTTTCATGGCGCCTCCCTCATGACTTACAGTTTAATTATCAAACCAAGTTTAGCAGTGAAGTGTAAAATTGGGATATCATATATGAAAATTTTGAGCGGGGGATTGGAGGCTTCCTCTCTCCAATCATACATCGTGCCTCATTTTATTGAGTTCGTTCGCAGCCTCTCGTGCCTCTGAATTTGGGTATTTGGGGGAGGGGGGCACCGGTTCATCCGGCCATAACATAGTGCTGCCTGGGGACTGTTACGAGCCCACGTGGTTTCTGTCCCCCTCTCCCCTCTCCGACAGATATTATTGATAGACAGTTCCCTCCCTTCCTATTGCACTGCACAAGAAGAATTGATATACTTGTTTCAAATGGCATCAGAGGGTATCCCCTCAATATTTTGGATCCCGGTTTGAATAAGTAATTGCTAATCGTGCAATCTTGCTGTACTTGTGATCTTTTTCGCTCAGGGAGGGGTAACCCGTTCTCATAAGGAGATAAGAGAATGACCTACAGAATCAATTTCGCCGTACTGCGCTATCTGCTCGAATATCAGGAACGAACCCTTCAGACAATCCAGGACGTGTTTCAATTCCTTGCAAACATGAAAATCATTGGGGAATCGGAAGGGGATTTCGTGATAGCCATTACTGAACTGGAAGAAGAGATGAAAGTACTGCTTGAAGAACAAGCCGTAATCTTTCAAGTCTCCACCGAATACCTGAGAAGGTTCATTGAAGCAGCCGTTCTCTTGCTTAAGCCCACCAACGAGAACAATGATGTCGTATTCGATGCCGATGCCATGGATCGTTACATGTCCGACGTCGAATATGAAATCAGCGCCATGGCGACCAGAATC
>WRJI01000119.1 GCA_009778595.1 Peptococcaceae bacterium
TGTCACCCCGCCCACCATCGTTCCCTACACCCCGGTAACCATGTCCCCCCACAAAAACACCCCCAAACAGCCGGAGATCCAACAAACCATCTACACGTACGACGCAGCCGGCCAACAAACCACCATCCAATACCCCAACGGCATCAAAGAACACCGAACCTACGATAAAGCCGGCCAACTCACCAAAATCCACGAAAGCAACGCCACCCACAAAATCCCCAAACCAAGCCTCAAATACCAATACAAATACGACCCACAAGGCAACATCATCTACGAATACAAAACCAAAATCCATCACCAACACGAAGAAAAAAACACATACGCCTACGACGCACTGGACCGGCTCATCAGCAGCCAAGACAAAAACAAACCCCAAATCACCTACGACTACGACACCGTCGGGAACCTCATCCAAGAAACCGAACACAGAACCAAAATCCACAAACTCATCACAGAATACACATACAACAATCTCAACCAACAAACAACAAGACAAGACATCGACAGACTCATCAGCAGCAAAGGCAAAACCAGCGACAAACTCAAAGACACCCAACTCAACAACTATGACAACCGGGGTAACCTCATCCGCACCGAACGAATCAACGAACCCACCAAAAAAGACCCCGCACCGCCCAACACCATCCTGGCCCAATACGAATACGACAGCCACAACCGGATGGTCAAAGGCACCAACGAAAAACAAGAAACCAGCGAATACCATCACAACATCCTAGGCGCACTCGTGGGCGAAACCAAACACATCGCCAAAGACGCTTACGGATACAAAGGCGTTGACGCCACCCCCACCACCGATTTCACCACCGGCCCTAACTCTGGCTCCACCGGCCCCAACGCGGGCCCCAACTCTGGCCCCGACTCAACCATCACCTCCAAAACCAGCACCACACCCAACTGCTGCAAAGACAAAACAAAAACCAAAACAGCCCATATTGAGATAAGCCACACCATCGACTACACCAGTCCCCTCCTGGACAAACTCGTCACCAAAGAAACCAATGGTCTCACCTACAAACACGTCTACGGCACCGAACAAATCTCCGTCGACATCATCGAAGAAAGCAAGAAAAAAATCGACGTCGACACCTACTACGTCCATCACGATCGGCAAGGCTCCGTAGACAGCCTCACCGGCAAACTCCGCACCATCAGAAGCAGTGCCGGATACGACCCCTGGGGCGCCCCCAAGAAAAGCGATCCCCTCCTGACAGACTGCAGGAAAATCGATCTCGTCACCGAATTCACAACGTACAGCTACGATCCCATCCTGGGCGAATACAACGCCAAAGCCCGAATGTACGATCCCGGCAACAAACGCTACCAAGGGCAAGACATCATCGAAGGCACCCCGGAAGAACCCCAGACCCTCAACCGGTACACCTATGTCGGCAACAATCCCAGAACCCACATCGATCCCACCGGCGAACTCTGGTTGGTAGACAAACTCAAAGACGCGGCCAAAACCGTCGTCAACACCGTCGCAACAGTTGCCACCGCCGTCAAAGACACCGTCGTCAACGTCGTCAAAGAAGTCAAAAAAGTCGTCGAAGACGTGGCCACAGCCGTCGTCAAAACCACCGCCGCCATCTACGAAAAAGGGAAAGAAGTCGTTCAAACCGCGGTACAAACCGTCAAAGAAGTCGCAAGCGACATCGGAGACAAAATATCCCAAGTCAACTGGTCCGACGTCTGGGCCCAAGCCAGCCCTTGGGTGCACGGAATCCTGGACATCGCCGGGATGATCCCCATCCCCGGCCTCTCAGTCATAACGGGCGCCGTCAACGGGCTCATCTACCTGGCCGAAGGCAACTATGAAGAAGCAGCCTGGTCCGTAGTCGGTATGATCCCCGGCGGCAAACTGGTCGGCAAAGCCGGCAAAATGGTAGCCAAAGGCATCAAAGTCGCCCAACACGGAAGGGGCATGACAGACGGACTCACCGCCCTGAAAGACGGCGACTACCAAGGGGCGGCAATGGCCTTCGGGAGCATGGCTCTGGGCGGGAAGAAGATGGGTCGGGGTGGCAGCGGCGGTAGCAGCAGATCGGGTTTTGCTCAGGGTCCGGGGAATAACTCACAGGGAGGCAGAACACACAATAACAAAGATAAACAGGGTGCACAAGAATCACTTCATCATGCTCGAGGAAAGTTGCTTAAGTGGGGAAAAAAGGATAAAATTCAGGGCACAGGAAGAACTGATACAAGGGCCGCTCATGAGCGAAAATTGAAGAATAGACTGGAAGATTGGCTTGATGATGACTATTAATGAAGATTGTTCTTTTGAGGATATTTATTGTATTGCTAAAAAAATATGGGATGAAAATGATCATCATGAAGTCCATATAGTGGAATTGTTACGTTATTACCTTCAGTATTATCCTGATCGAACCAACGCAAGGGCGATGTATGGAGACTCTTTGGGACTTATTGGGAGAAGTGATGAAGCATTTCCCGTATTGATACAGGCTTTCAACGAATGCCAGCAAACAGAAGACAAGAGCCAGGCTGCTGAAGAAATTGCATTAGGAATTGCATTACTGGCAGAACGTTATAAGTCGCCTGGTGAAGCAAAAAAGTGGTATGAAATTACTGCTAATGCACTTACATCTCCTGTCGGCTGGATATGGCTTATACGCGGTATAAACTTGGCGGTTCTCGGTGAGTTTAAAGATTCGATTGAGTGTTTTGAAAAAGTCATTCAGACGCAAGCAGATGAAAAAGACGAGGCATTGCTTAATTTGGGGTTGGTTTATCGTGCCATGGGTAAATATAATGAAGCGATGGATTGTTTCCGGCAGGCGTTGGATATTAATGCGTCGTATAAAGAAGCGCAAAATGCTTTGCGTAGCTTAGATGGGATACATGAAACAATCAATTTGATTCAACAGTCAAAGCCTGAAGAAGTATTTCTCGATGATATTTATCGTATTGCCAGAGAATTTTGGGATAAAGACCGAGAGGTACATATAGCAGAATTGATGCGGCATTATCTTCAGTTTCGTCCAAAGCATATTCAAGCATGGTTTATGTATGGAAGTGCTCTGAGAATTCTTGGAAACAGGGATGCAGCATATTCAGCATTAAAACAGGCCTTTGAAAACTGTCAACAACAGGAACCCAAAGGTGAAATAGCGTTGGAGCTTGCAAAGCTGACAGAAAAACATTTTTCACCAGGTGGAGCAAAAAAATGGTTTGAGATTGCTCATGAGCTTCTGCCTGATTTTGGTTGTTTGTGGATGTATCGTGGCGAAAACCTGGCTGTTCTTGGTGAATTTGAACAGGCAATTGAATGCTATGACAATATTGTTCGAATGCACAATGATCTGGAAGACGAAGCGTTGTTTAAGCTCGGACTTGTATATCGCTCCATGGGGAAATATGATGAG
Source organism: Peptococcaceae bacterium (assembly GCA_009778595.1). Classification (GTDB taxonomy): domain Bacteria; phylum Bacillota; class Desulfitobacteriia; order Desulfitobacteriales; family Syntrophobotulaceae; genus WRJI01. The sequence continues at coordinate 3,405 of WRJI01000119.1, forward strand.
GCAATTGACTGCCTTCGACAGGCATTGGATATTAATCCGGCCTATCAAGAACTACAAGAGGTGTTGCGAGGCTTGGAAGGAATTTATGATACAATTGATTTAATTGAAAAAAGCAGAATCAAGAATGCTGGATTCTGCTTGGATTCTTCATAGTCTGAACTACACGGTCGCGGTATGTTAGACGGGATTGCCTCTCTGAAGGAAGTAGATTTCAGGGGAGCGGCCATGTCGCTCGGAAGTATGGTTCCCGGCCGACCTGAGCAGCCCTTGGATGCACGGAATCCTGGATATAGCCGGGATGATTCCCATTCCCGGCATATCCGTAGTCACCGGGGCGCTGAACGCGGCCCTGTACCTGGCTGAAGGCAACCTCGAAGAAGCGGGATGGGCTCTTCTGGGCATGGTACCGAGCGGGAAAATCATGGGCAAGGGTGCCAAACTCATGGCCAAGGGAGTCAGCAAGTATGGCGGGAATCTTGCTAAAATTGGTGCAGGCAGAACGACGAAGGCATTTAAGGGCGCAGGTAAGCCTCAGGGCTTGGACAAACCTCAGGGCTCAGGTAAACCTGCAGGGCCCGGGGACGAAGACTCCGAGTCGGCCTGCATTAGCACAACAAGGTGAGGATTTATATGTGGGTACGTATAATCAGGTAAGGGGAGGAAATTTGAAGAGTGGTCTAAATTCGACCCATACCCGGCCTCTCAGTCATAACGGGTGCCGTCAACGGGCTCATCTACCTGGCCGAAGGCAACTATGAAGAAGCAGCCTGGTCCGTAGTCGGTATGATCCCCGGCGGCAAACTGGTCGGCAAAGCCGGCAAAATGGTAGCCAAAGGCATCAAAGTGGCCCAACACGGAAGAGGCATGACAGACGGACTCACCGCCCTGAAAGACGGCGACTACCAAGGGGCGGCAATGGCCTTCGGGAGCATGGCTCTGGGCGGGAAGAAGATGGGCCGGGGTGGCGGTAGCAGTAGCAGCAGATCGGGTTTTGCTCAGGGTTCGGGGGGTCAGACAAATAAAGTACACTCTAAATATCCTGATGGAACCGTGGTCTTGGAAGGACAGCAACCGCAAAAAATTACTGGGCCAGCAAAAAACGCAGACGGGAGTATGGTTTCTGGCCCTCATACAGTGCTTCAGTATGATAACTATAATGGTCGTGTTTATAAGGCGCGAGAGTATGGTAATAATGGAATACCAATTAAAGATATTGATTTTACCCATCCGACGTTCCCAAATGGAACCCTGAGGCCAAATCATACAGTGCCTGAGCAACACTTATATAGACCCAATGACCCTCTTAATCCAAAAGCCGGCTACAAACGTGGCCCGGGGCAACCATTTTAGGAGGATAGAAAATGATGCTATCGATTCCTGCATGGAAAAATGCTAACTATCTCAGTTTAGAAGATATCCTTTTAGCTGTTCTAGACGTATGTAAACATTTGATGTGGCGTCTAAATGTATCTGAGGTTGCTCCAGAACCTGGTGCTATGGTGCTTAATGATATTACTCCTGAAATGTCTATGAACTATTTTGAGCTAATTGATCTTGTGAAACCGGGACTGCAAATAATTGATGGTGAAGTAATTGCTGAAGACATCAATTCTAATTCGTACGTTTTAATTCGTGCAGTAGATAGTACTTCGTGGGATATAGAGACTAATATGCCAACGGTGATAATGACTATTAAACAAGCTTTTCCAGAGGCAACAAGTACAGCCGGAATGGTGTTATAAAGCTCCTGCTTCGGTGTAATGCTGAACTGGCTCACAGCCAAACAGATGAGGTTGATCTGTTGGCGGCTATGTCTCGGACTATAAAATAGTATGAGGCGGCGGGTGTCCTGTTTTTTGTGGAGGTCGTAACCGATTATTGAGCAAGTTCTCCCGGATCAAGTAGGAAAGGAACCAGCCTCACCGGCAAACTCCGCACCATCAGAAGCAGTGCTGGATACGACCCCTGGGGCGCCCCCAAGAAAAGCGATCCCCTCCTGACAGACTGCAGGAAAATCGATCTCGTCACCGAATTCACAACGTACAGCTACGATCCCATCCTGGGCGAATACAAC
>WRJI01000120.1 GCA_009778595.1 Peptococcaceae bacterium
GGGTCACTGTCGCCCAATTGCTTGGGCTGCCGTCACCGTCATTAAGCCGGTATTGGAATGAGTCATAGCCTTCAAAGCGTGGCGGCTGTTCATACGCGAAGTTGCCGTCCCTGTCGATCCACACTCTGCCCCCCTTGGCCGTGACTGATGTCGCCTGCCCGCCGGGATTGTAGGAACCTTCCGGTACGGTGATTTCTGCCGAACCGTCCGCCGGTCTGATTTGCCAGAGGATGTTTTGGACAGAGCCCGGATGTATCCTCGATATCCAGTCAGCCGACTTGATATCATTGTCCATGACGTTTGCTTGGAAGCGTAACGCCACATGCACCTGACTCAAGGCATAATTGTCGTCAACCGCGATAGGCACAGTATCAGTAATGTTGATAGTTACTGTGACAGGGTCGTTCAGTCGGCCGCCGGCATCAACAGTCCGATATTGAAAGCTGTCTGAGACTGTGTCTGTACCGCTGTGGTCGCATACCGGCGCAATGTAATAGAAGATGCCATCCGGTGTTATTGTGATGCCGCCTCTCTGTGCGGATGCAAGCATTAATCCCTCTGCAGGAACATCATGGGCGACGCCGCTGATGATTATCTGGGCAACAGCCACAACCTCGGGATTGTTGGCAAGCTGAAGATCCATGGCAGCTATGGTAGCTTCCAGTGTGCTGAAACTGATCGTACGACTGTTATTGCTGAGGATGCCTTTTCGCGTCTCGCCAGGGTCTGCCGTCAGGGACTTCAGTACAGAGATATCTGTGGGGAAATTCGGGGCAAAAGCATCTGTCGGGGAACCCGGCGCGGAAGCATCTGTCGGAGAACCTGCTGAGGAAACATCTGTCGGAGAACCTGCTGAGGAAGCCTCCTGCAGGGGTTCTTCGGCCGTAGAGTCTTCTGGGTTAGAATGAACCGCGTAAATGGCCAGTTTGGATTGTATCAAATCTGTTTTAAGGGGACTTAGGACGCACCCCAGCATGACGCCCAGAATGGCTATCGCGGTGGCGATGCTAAGCCAGATCTCCGGTTTTCTGTATGTCAGCACGTTTTTGATTCTTATTTTGGCATTGCCGTCCCCGAAGGCTGAAGGGGATAATAAGCCGCTTTGCCGTACGGACAGCGCCAGCAGGGATCCGGAATAATCCCTGCGGATATCTCTTGACGATTTTTTAAGCACACTTTCATCGCAGGACATTTCCATATCCTTGCACATCAAGAAATAGCCCAACCATATAAACGGGTTGAACCAATGCAGGCATAATGCCAAATACGCGACTGGTTTTATCAAATAATCATATCGCCGGATATGGGTCTGTTCGTGTTTGAGGATGTAGTCTTTATCCTCGATACCAAGAGGGATATAAATCTTCGGGCGGATAAATCCCAGCACGAAGGGTGTGATTATGCGGTCTGTTTCATAGATGTTGTCTCGAACCCACGTGGCCGTTTGCAGGCGACGCTTTAATTTCATATAGCCATACATTGCGTGAAAAAGCAGCAACACGATTCCCGCCAGCCAGACATAAACGGCCATTGTGAACCAAGTTCTCTTCGCGGACATGTTTTCCGAGGCGGCTTGATCTTCAAGGCCGCCGGAGGACAAAGACGCCATATCCAAAGCCGCGTTTTCCTGAGTATCAATATTTCCCGGAGAAGGTTGACCGGTGAATGCACTCCAAGAGACATCATCTGGGAGCGCCGGTATGAAACTGAACGCGCTTTCGATGGAAAACGGACATAATAGCCGGAACAAGACCACAGCCCACAAGGCGTATGAATAAATCTTCGGTAGTTTTTTCAGCGGTAAACGTATAACCATGACAATGAGAGCAACATAACCTGCCATGATACTCATGCCAAGTATCTCCAAAAACATCCCTTTCATGTCTTAGCCCCCTCTTACCTAGCCGCCGGGCAAAGGCTGTCTATTCCAAAGTCTGTCTATTCCTTTGCGTTTTCGATCATCTGGCGGAGTTCATCGGCTTCGCCCGCAGACAGCTTCCTGTCCTGGAGGAATGTTGCCAGAAGGGTCGGCAGTGACCCGTCAAAGGCGCGGTTGAGCAGATTTTCACCTTCATATTTCTGGACTTGTTCATGAGAGACCAGTGACGTTACGATGGTATCGACATTCTGTAGAACACCGCGGTCGCTAAGCTTTTTTAGCACTGTGTAGGTGGTTGATTTTTTCCAGCCCAAGCGATCGTGGCAAATTTTGACAAGATCAGTGGAATTGATCGGCTCAACCTCCCAAATGATTGTTGTGAACTTGTACTCGGCATCAAATAATTTATACTTGTCCATGTGTAACCTCCTCTTTCAGCAGTAAAATAAAGTTGTGTATAACCACCTATTGCTAAGTCTATCATTATAGATTTTTTTTGTCAAATACCAATGTTTATCAATTTATCAAATTATCAATTGTCTAAAAAATATCCCGCGATTCCTCTGGCGATGCTGTTAGCCAGCCGGTCTTGTTCTTCGGTGTTGATCAGCCAGGCGAATTCCCGGGGATTACAGATAAACCCTGTTTCGATCAGGAATGAAGGAGCCCAAGTGGGGCGGCATACGAAGAAGTTTTGCTGGTGCCAGCCGGATTGGGGTCGTGTCAGATCGTTCCAGACGAAGTCGCAAAGGAAGGTGCAGACGTCTTGAGCAACGCTGTGTCTGTACCAGGTGCTGACACCTATGACTCTGGCGCCGTCAACGGATTCGTCTACACTGTTGGCGTGAATGGAGAGGAACAGATCGGGACGGAGAGCCCGGTTTCTTTCTACCCGGTCGTTCAGGGACATTTCAAAGTCGCCGTCCCGGGTCAGTTCGACTGTGGCCCCGAGGTTTTCCAGTTCGTTTTTGACTTTTATGGTTGTGGTGAAGTTGATGTCTTTTTCAGGAATCAGCGTGCCGAGGGGCCCAAGGGCGCCGGGTTCAGGGCCGCCGTGTCCGGGGTCGAGGAGAATGGTGAAGTTCTCCAGTGGCTGAGCGGAGTCTGAAGCGACCATTCTTTTTTTGATATAAAGGGTGAGGGCGCCTTCTGTGATCTCTGTGTAGTAGCCTTCGATTTTTTGATTGTCTTTCAGAGTGAAGATATGGGTGGTTACGGTGGCGAGGGTTCCGTCGGTGGTGCTATCGTTGTCGACTCCCGGGTTGGTCACAGCGGCGTCGATTCGTCCGAAGGGACCGGTTTCCGGCAGAATGGGTTTGGTGTTCTCGTCGCTGTCCCCCCGGATTCTGAGGGTGAGTTGTGTGCCGTCAAAGGTGGTGAAAGCGGTGGTAGGTTCTGTTATGGGGTAAGTGATTGAGTCCCATTTGTCTCCGGGAATGTAGATTGGCGTGCTGATGATGTTGCGGAAGGGTTGGCTGTCTTTGGGTTGAATGTCTGTGGTTTGGATCCAGATGCCAACGCCGAGTTTGCTCCATTTGCCGTCTTCTGTGGTGGCGATTATGCTGTCGGTTTGGCCTTGCATGAGATCGCCTATGGGTCCCTCTGTGGTGGAGGGGTTTGAAAAGATGTAGGCGTAGGGTTTGGTAATTATGGCCAGAGGGTGTTGATCGTCAGGGGTTGGGATAATCTTGGGGCCGGGGGGGAGCGTGCCGCCGGATGTACCGCCGGATGTACCGCCGGAGCCGCTACCGCCGTAATTGATGTGTCTTGTGATGGTGGTCTGGCCGGCTTGGGTGAATACGAAGGAGTTGGAGCCGGGATTCAAGTCGGCGTAGTATGAAAAATAGCCTTCCGGAGTACGGTCCAGGATTTCTTCACCGTTGATGTGGAGAGGGACAGCCGGGTCGGAAGCTCCTAAAAGGCAGTATTTGTTCTGATAGGTGGTGATATTGTCAGAAGTGGGTCGTCCTATGATGAGGGTGGGGGTGAGTTGGGGAAAGAGCATAACAGGGAGGGCCGGGTTCATGAAGTCGGCATGGGCCAATGTTGTGGAGTTGTTGTGGAAAAGATAGTGGTCCCGGACCAGAGCGCCCAAAACAGGGTTGTCGACGAACGTGCCCCAACGGAACATGGCGTGGCCTTTGATTTCGGGATAGCCGGTGTTGAAGTCCAGTTGCCGGATGATCTCGCCGACACCGTACCAGGCGTCGTCGATCGTTTTGCCGGAGCTGACCCGGTAGGCGGCTTGCCCGATGTAGAGATCGACGGGGGTTCGGCGAACAGCATGAGCCCACCATTCGACCAGAACGCTGTAGCTGGCGGCGGGAAAGCCGATTTCCCAATAGATTTGGGGACAAATGTAGTCAATCCAATGGTTTTGGATCCAAGTGACACAATCGGCGTAATGATTGATATATGTTTCAAAACCATCGGTTTCGCTGCCTTGAGGTGTGGTTTTGCTGTTTTGCCAGATGCCGGCGGGACTGATGCCGAAACGGATGGCGGGGTTGTGGTCTTTGACGGCGTTGTAGGTGGCTTTGACCAGCCGGTTAACGTTGTCGCGCCGCCATTCGTCCAAAGGTTTGCCGTCACCGTAGGTTGCATATGTGGTGTCGTCGATGAAGTCGGTGTCGGGATAGAAGTAGTCGTCATAGTGGATACCGTCTATTTTATAGCGCGTGATAATTTCTTTTACGCCGGCGATGATTGTGTCGCGGACTTCGGGCAGGCCGGGGTCAAGGTAGTAGTTGCCGTCGGTGTGGAGCACACGCCATTCGGGATGCTGGGAGGCAGGATTCTTGGCGGATAATGTGTCCGGATCCGCAGGTTGGTTCGGTTGGCCGCTGCGGGTGACGCGGTAGGGGTTGATCCAGGCATGGAGTTCCAGGCCTCTGGCGTGGGCTTCTTCAATCCAGAAGGCGAGAGGATCGAAACCGGCCGCGATAGTGAAATCTTCTATGCCGGTAAGGTAGGCGGACCAGGGGAACAGGTCGGAGGGATAGAAGGCGTCACATGTTGGTCGGACTTGGAGGATGACGGCGTTGAAACCGATGTTTTTCGCGCCGTCCAGTATGGCGATGGCTTCTTCTTTGAGTTCGTCTGCGGAAAGGCCGGGGCGTGATGGGTAATCGAGGTTAAGGACACTTGCCACCCATACCGCCCGGAAATCCAAGGACTGGTTTTTGTAGACGGCTGTCCCTGACGAAGCCGGATATTCAATGGCGGCGGGACAACTGAGTCCAAGAAGTGCTATCACGGCCAAGGCTATTTTGATGATTTGGTATTTAGTCAATGGGATACCCCTTTGTATGGTCAAGTGATATGTCATCTCAATCTTGTTCCATTATATCAGAAGAAGAGGGTGGATGTATATGGAGGCCGGAGAGCTGAGGGTGGAGAGTAGAGGGAGGGGGAGTAGAGGGTGGAGAGTGGAGGGTAGAGGGAGTAGAGGGTGGAGAGTAGAGGGTAGAGAGTGGAGGGTAGAGAGTGGAGGGTAGAGGGAGGGGGAAGGTTTAGTCCCTTACGGACGCGAAGCGTCAAAAAAGAACAAGAAAATCCACATTCTGAATACTGAATCCTG
>WRJI01000121.1 GCA_009778595.1 Peptococcaceae bacterium
AAACATTCCTTCACCTTCTCCCTGAATCCTATTTTTTCGTCATAAAATGCTGTCATATTCGTGAACTTATTCTATTTTTCCATTCGTAATTCCTTCCTGATCAGGGAATAAGTGTGGCGAAAATTTTTCGACAATTTCTGTCGGGCTTATTTCTGGCTTTCAACAGAGATCCGAAAATCTTCTAACGCGGTCTTCGACCGCAAGATCAAAGTATCCTGAATTATTCTGAATACTGAATACTGAATACTTGCGGGCAAAGCCCGCATTAGTTGTGTCCTTAAGTTACCAATGGGGGCTAAGCAGCCGGCCCACCTGATAAATAAGACAGGCCACCACCCAGGCGAAACAGGTTTGATACAGGATCATAAGAGCCGTCCCTTTTAGGCTACCCAGCTCACGTTTTACGGTGGCGATCGCGGCGACACATGGCGTGTACAGGAGCGTGAACACGAGAAAACTGAAGGCGCTGAGAGGGGAGAATAACGTTGGCAATGTATCGCTTCATTAATGATCCTGTTTCGGAGTGGCCACCTGTAATTCAAGGAATATTTCGGAAGAATCGTTAATTTCTTTGTCTCGAAGGCTTCTATCTAAGCGCTGTTATTTGGAGGAAAAGAAGAAAATTAGGCGTAGCCGTTTCCTTTTGAAGAAGACAATGCCCATACAGATAGCAAAAATCCATACATTGAACAGCATATTGACAGAAGCATCAGTGTAGAGTTCGTTGAGAACGTTAAAGACTGACGTGTAGTGCCAAGGAAAGATTTTTAAACGGCTAAAATGAAACGCGCGAAAAACGCCTAAATCTATAACATCCGGTGTAATGCTACCCAAATAGCAAGAGAACACCAAGATTCTGTATCTGCTCTTGAGACAAAATAAGAGAGAAACAGCCAACAACGCAATGATTCCGTCAAGGTATGATGGAATCGGATGGCTGTGTGGGAGCAAATCCATTGCACCATGCAAGGCAATATTAGAAACGAACGCGACGGCAATTGTCTTGCTGTCCGGCAGAACCCTAACATTGATCGGCGGAGTATGGCCATAGTCTTTAATAAAAAACAGTGATGACGCAATACCTGTTACGGCGTGCAATGATAGCATCATTCAATCTTACCCCTCTAAGAAATCATTATTTCGGTTGAGAAGTTTTTCCTCTTGTTCTTTTGTTTGGAGTACAGTAAATGAATTATTTCCTGTTAAAACCCGTTGGGAAAATCCATCTTTCATCGTTTTAATAACTTGGGCTTTCGTCGTTGCTTTTCGAATTTTTTCATTTAACAACAAGGCATTGAAATAGGGATTGTTCCCATATGAAACTTCCGAATAACTTCTTGTGTTTTTATAGGATATCTCACTCGATTCGTTATTGGCGAAATAAAAACCCTCGTATTTCAACTCTTTGCTTTTCGGTTTATCCATCTGGCCGTATTGTGTGTTATTACCAAAATAAACAGGGGTTAAAGAACCATCATCATTGATCAGATAATAGAATTCGCTTTCGGGATATTCGTCTATAAAGCGATGGTTATCAGCAACAACAGCTTTGTCAATATTGCTTGAGGAAACCATAATCACCGGATAACAACCGGGATAATTCTTAACATCCTGATAAATCGTTCTCATAGCTAGCAGCATATTGAAACCACCTTCGCCTTCTGTTAACCTCAAATGCTTTATGTCAGTTTTATTAGAGTTATATGCCACAACATAGACATCCGCATCTGTTATATTGTGCTGTGTCGCATAGTCGGTAATACGCGCCTGAATCTTGTCAAGTCCGACATGGTTTGTCTCATAGGATAAAGCTTTACTGACATCTGCAATAAAATAATACTTCGGAATCCTTCTGATTGCTTCCAGACTAGCCTTACAGGTGGCCGGCATGAAACATGTGTCGTTTTTGATGATTGGGGAAGCCAGTTCTTCTCCTTGAAGCGCAATTCTATGTCCGCCGATATCAATGATATCGTTTTGCTTATACATGACCTGGAAGCCCGTTCTACGCCTTTCAAATGGGGCGAAATGGGCAACCCTTAGCTCAACTGTGTTTCCCTGTACATAATAAATAATTCCTGAACCAAGCCTTTGAAACACCGTCTCCTTATATGTCTTTGCCGCCGACTGCATTTCAGAAACAGTGCCGTATTGAATATTTCTATACATATCTAAATAATAGTCGCACACAAAGACACCTTCCGGTAAGGCAAATTGCACGACAAATTCCTGATGTCCCACGTTGGCTTCATTTTTCATTTGTAAGTGAATCCATGTCTTATACAATCCGTTTACCTGGTCATAAGTGGTCTCGGTTTGTACATTATATAACGCCACATTTCCGGTTTCAGCCCTAGTAACCATCGTGGATGACTGAGCCTGTCCTAACTGCCTTGGTGCTCTTTCCGGCAAGAATATCTTTGTTAAGTCGTTGTAAGAATCTGCCGTTAACTGTTGCTTGTCCAAAACAATGGCGCGATAAACCGCCGACAGCAAAGGGAGTTCTTGCTCACCCCCTAATGAATTCAGGGGCTGGCCCACGTGCGCCAATGCAGTTCTAAGCATCGATATGTTAACAGACGGGTATTCCGGCTCATTTTCATTCAAATAACACAAAGCTTTATCAAAATTCGCTTTGTGGCCATAAAAGTTACCAACGCATCCGATACATAATAACATCATGCCACAAATGAAAACAGACGTGATTAGCCGTATCTTAAAGTGGTTTCTGAGAAATATGAAGTCGTCAATAATCTGAAACAACTCAGCAATGATCAGCACAGCAGGGATCAGGACCAATAAGGGGATCAGATACATGTAAAAGAACATAAACGCTAAGGGTATATATTTAAGCAAGGCCACGGCAAGAAAAAAGACATAGAGAACCCCCATTGATTTGAAAAAAAGTGCGGCTATTGTAACCCACCTATTTTTTCGAGGTACCAGCATAACCATTCCGTTGCCAATGGCTAACATATAGAACCAAGCGCCGGAAAAATCACCAAGTGTCATACGAAAAACCTCATTGTTGAGATAGAGGCAAAGAACTGGCATAAGTAATGCAACGATAAAGATAAACATGTAATATCCGACAGAGAGTTTTTTGTGGAACTGTGGATTTCCCTTTGTCTCTGATATCTTGTTACTCATCAAGATATTGACAGAAACAGGTTTTCTTGTTCTATAGTGGTATAAGATGCTCACCAGCAAACAAATAAAAATGAAGAAAAGCGCTAACAGGAAAACCAAGGCAACATCGGCAACGGCACTATGTTTAGTGATGCCCATCTTGTAGAATATGCTTGTCAGGCCGGCGTTACCAAGGGAAAAACAGCACAAAGAGCAATCCTTATACCTATGCGCATAAGAGGTATTTCTTTGCGATAAAGAATGGTCGTGGTGATATAAATCAGAGGGATTAAACAAAGAAACACGTAAAATGCTTCCGCCGCAAGAGAGGCCATAAAATTGAATTGTTTTATAAGAAACGGCGTTGTAACGCTCATAATCGCGATGAAACCGGCCAGCAGAAGGGTGTTTTCGTGTTTGCGGAGAAGGCGGCTTCTTCTGAGATCTGTGGCGCAGAATACAATATAGACATTAAAGGCGATCTGAATCCCGAATAGTATTGTAACGGGCAGTGTTGGAACCATTCCGGTAATTTGATACGCGAAACAAAAAAACATGGCAAGAAGCACTTGCGGCAAAGTTATAAATACATATGAAAATCGTGGGCTCAACAGTTTTGTGTTTGTATTAACATCCATATTTGATGCCTCCCTATGACTTTTATGCTAGGAGGTTTACCATAAGAAATCCATCCAGAATTTATCAATCCCATTGTCGCCTTCAGCTAAATCTGCACAGCCAACAGAATTGAAATACTCTTCTTCAGTTCTGCCCCCTGGGAATACCGTCATAGCAAAATGGCATGCTTGCGCTCTAGCATCATTATTTAACAACAGGTCTGCATGCGCTTCAATTTCATTGCAAAATTTACCTCTGCCCGAAGATCCTGACCATCGGCCTGCAATGGCATCCAGTTCTCCATTTGTAAAGCTTGTTTTCGGGGGGCCTGTTTCCAAAGACTCGAAATAACCCAAATACTTCAATATAACCAGTCCCGCCTTCTCAGAATTTGCGCTTAGTGCGTAGTAAGTTGCTATTCTTTCCATATCCCCTCTTCGATCATCTAATGACGACGGGATATTACTGCTTCTATAATGATAAAAGCTGAAAGCTACTCCCACCCAACCTGTGGGAAAGAGCGTTTCAAAAAGATCCGGGTCAAAAAAACCAAATGGAACAGAAATTCCATGTATATCGGTTCTTCTGATGAACAATTTCATATCTCCGTCAACTTCTGTCAGAACAACTCTTCCTGTCCAATGACTTCCATAGTTGTCCCACACAAATTCGTCATTAAACTCATAATAGACTTGACCATCTACATTGTAAACAGTTACCAACCTTTCATGAACCGCAATTTCTATAACTGTTTTATAGTCTCTGCAGGCGGATTGCAAAAAGCGGCTCATCTCCCCCGCATCGCTTCTTGCGCTTTCATATTGGACAATTATCGAACCTGGTTTAGGATATATAGACAAATCAAAGTCATCTGCAAACTCGATAGGCAACACATACCAACGAAGATCAATACTATCAATAAATGGTGTTCCGTCATGATCGCGGTACTCTTTCCTAATTCCATTAACCTCTACTGTTACCATCCTTCCATTCCTATCATCCTCAACAATTATTCCGCCCACAACTTTTGTCAACAACTCCAAGGGAACGTATGCATCGCTATTTCTTTCCCATAAAAGGTTTTGACAACACCATGGATGGCCGCTACAAGAATGCCACTACCACTACTCAATGAGCCATTTGAGCCATTTGAGCCATTCATTGAGCTTGTCAAAAACGAAAACATTCCTTCACCTTCTCCCTGAATCCTATTTTTTCGTCATAAAATGCTGTCATATTCGTGAACTTATTCTATTTTTCCATTCGTAATTCCTTCCTGATCAGGGAATAAGTGTGGCGAAAA
>WRJI01000122.1 GCA_009778595.1 Peptococcaceae bacterium
TTCAGGGAGAGCGTTGCGGTAAAGACCTTCACGAGAAAACAGCAGCTTAACCTTTAGATAATTTCAAATTGTTAAAGAGGATTTTTTGCCATGCCAATGAATTCTCTTTGCTGATAGTAAGTTGAGAAAAATCCGGGGAAGTAAAGATTAGGCAAGCGGAGAGGTAACCTCTTATTACAGAAAGGAGCTGTTGCATACCATTTTTGGTGGTTTTGCAACAGCCCCAAAGTCATCGTGTACATTGCAGATCAGACCCGGAATCAGATTCCATGTCTGATCTGCTGGTTGCGTCCAGCCGGGTTGCATGCCGAGAGTTGAGGAAGCGGGGCATCCAAACTTGAGTATAAAGCAATCCACCCAGCAGAGCCCCAAAAAGTTCCCAACAAGACTTTTCAATAATTACCAGTCGAAAGAACGCGCCGCCGGGAGGAAGGCATAGACCCTTCCAGAAGCGCTCCGGCATGATGCGGACAGGCTGTACGCCACCTGCGGGCATGAGAATGCTAACACTGACCTCCCAATTATTTATTTATAGGGTCTCTCCGTTGGCAATAGATGTTGTGCCCTGTCTAAATCGCCAGCCTGTACAAGCATATGGATTTTATGCGCCAACGGCGTTATTTCGCTAATACGAACGATCCATTGATAGACATACTTCTTGACAGCTTCATTGGTAAGTCCGATTTGAATAGTACGATACGGTAGCGGCTGAAGATGCAAATTTCGTTCTGGATCCCATTGAATACGTACCGGAGAATTCTTTTTCAGCGCTTCCCAATCTCCTTGATTCATGGTGGACTCAGGGTGACTTAGACAACTATGTGCCAGCGCCCATTCAAAACCCTCGCGTGATATATCTATTGCCAAAATACGTTTCTGCGCGGCCTCTTTATGGCCCCAACCGGATCGGTACATCATCCATAAAAAGGATGGTTTTATCCATGTCATCCGATCCATTTTAAATGGCGGAGAAACAAAGGTGGCATTTTTCAACGCAGAGTCAGCGATCGCATCAGAATATGCTTGATATACACGGATGGTTGTTTTGTCAAATACAGCACGAATTTGTTGATGAGGGTATTGCTGAATCACGCCATGATCCTTTTAAGCATTAGTTATTAGTTTTAATGAATTCCCTTAGGGAACTGTCACAACTTACAAACAGAAATAGTTTTTGTAATAGTCTGTAAAACCCTGAATAAGCGATTTGCGAGTACGAATGGTGGTAGCATCATTCTTTGACAAGCTGGTAATCCAATCTTCATCAATTATGCATCCCACATCAAAATTGATCTCGGTTTTTGCACGTTTAATCAGAGCGGCATCCTCTCCTCTTTCGAAACAAAACACGTAACCGCACAGAACCCGCAAATATTCCGAACTTTCCCATTGGCTATCAGGCTTTTTGCACCAATCAATTTCCTTTTCTAACAAAGTAATAATTTCTTCTCGGTGTTTTTCGTTTTGAAAATCAAAGCTATATTTGAGAAGAAGATCTTTTGCTTGCCCCTCTTTATTTATAACCATTCTCTATCTCGCTTTCGATATTAATTCCAATTCCCTTTCTTCGATATGCAATGCCAATTTCTTCTACCTCCGAAGAGCTTGGAAACCGGAGATATTTCTGTTGAAGATATCTAAGGCGTTTCCTCTACCCAGCCCAATATTGATCAAATCCTGACCTTCTCCTTTGAAAAAGGCGTTTGTCTTCGTCCATCCTGATCTTACAACAGGCATATTACCATATACCCTTGTTGTTAAGTTGGAGGTATCCCGAACTCCAATTGATTTCAGAGAAGAAGTCGTTCCGGACTTTACGTTAAACCTTACCAATATGCCATCATACTGGCTTGCATATGCTCGTGAAGGGGAAATGAAGGTTTCGCTAGTAGATGGTAGCTTACCTGTTTTCAACAATGATTGGTAATCTGTTTCACTCATCGCCCTATAAAAAGTCTCATTCCCCGAACCCTGGGATGATCTAACATTCACCCTCCGCAGATTCTTGAGGCTCTCCGTGCTCCCGGCATACCTGATCTTATTCACATTGGCCACGGCACTGGTCTTAACCACGCTCTTGCTGATGAACCCGCCGGGTACCCCGGCAAACAGCATCGATACTGTTGCTGTTGTTAACGCTTCTGCATGGTCAACCTTCCCTGTCGTCATAGCCTGGGTTATGCCGCTGTAAGCGTATCCTTCGATGAACCCTACGGCTCCATATTGAATCGCGCCGCGTGTGAATGCGCCGAAGCCTGTTCTGGCGACCAATCCTCCTATCATGAGATTGGCTCCGGGTCCGGTCAAGCCGATAAACGCTCCGGCTACCGCGTCAGCTACAACCATTTTCGCATCTGTTGCGTTACGCCAAACGTCTGACCCGGTGTTTTCCGGGTTGGACGCGGTTTCTAAGGCTCTTGTGGTAATACCCATGCCCACCGTTATGGACGAAGTTATCGCCATTATGGTAACCGTTGTCAGGGTTATCCCATACGCTGCGGCATAAGCAGCTATACCGAATCCCGTGGCGATGAAGAGTCCGCCAATCGCTCCTGCCCCGAAGGCCAACCCGGCTTCGCGCCAGTCAACTCGGCTCCAATCCCATCCTCCGCCGGCTGTTGCCTGGGTCACGACATAGGTTCCGCCGACAGCGAGGGAGCTTACCGCGATGATGATCAGCGGAATCACAAACCAAGCGAGTTCTCCGGTGGGGTCAATATAGGTTCTGGGATTGTTGGTGACGTAAGCGTAGCGGTTGAGGGTTTGAGGGTTTTGTTGGATTCCCGGAAAGATGTCTTGGGCCGTGAATCGCCGGTTCTCTGCGTCATACATACGGGCCTTGGCGTAGTAGACGTCGAGGATGGGATTGTGGGTGTACGTTGTGAATTCGGTGACGAGATCGATTTTCCTGCAGTCTGTCAGCAGGGGATCGCTTTTCTTGGGGGCTCCCCAAGGGTCGTAGCCGGCGCTGCTTCTTAGGCATCTGTTTTTGTCAGTGAGGCTGTCGGTGGAGCCAAGCCTGTCATGGTGGACGTAGTAGGTGTCGACTTCGATTCTTTTCTTGCCTTCTTCAATGATGTCTACGGAGATTTTTTCGGCGCCGTAGATATATTTGTATGTGAGTCCGTTGGTTTCTTTTTCAACGAGTTTGTCCAGGAGGGGGCTGGTGTAGTCTATGGTGTTGGTTATTTCGATGTGGGCTGTTTTGCTTTTGTCTTTGCAGCAGCCTGCCTTTGGGTCTTTGGGGTCGGCATCGACTTTGTAGTAGCCGTAAGCGTTTCTGGTAATGTGTTTGGTTTCCCCGACAAGAGCGCCGAGACTGTTGTGGTGGTAGGCGCTGGTTTCTCCTTTCTGGTTGGTGCCTTCCGCCATCCGGTTGGTGGTGTCGTAGACGTATTGGGCCAGAATGGTGTTGCTGTCACTTCCGGCGGTTGCGTGGCTGGGGGCTTTTTTGGCGGGATCGCCCGGGCGTTCGGTGCGGATGAGGTTACCCCGGTTGTCATAGATGTTGATTCTGTTGTCTCTGAGTTTGTCGGTGATTTTGTTTTTGCTGCTGATGAGTCTGTCGATATCTTGTTTGGTGATCTGTTGGTTGAGGTTGTTGTATGTGTATTCGGTGATGAGTTTGTGGTTTTTGGTTACGTGTTCGGTTTCTTGGATGAGGTTTCCGAGGGTGTCGGAATCCGTCGCCGTGCAAACCTACTGTGCTGATCAGTCAACTTCATCTGACCCCTTCATTGCTAGGTTCCAGCTAGTGCATTCGATAGTACTCCAAGTGGCTTCCACTCCTCATAATTGACTCGATAGTCAATTTCCTCTTTCATATTGTAACAGTTGTTAACATTTTCTAGAAATTCAGGCGTGACAGTTAGTAAACCCAATTCTTCATCTTGCCAAATCTCAAGAAATACAAAATTTTCACAGTCCTCGGTCTCTAGTTCGCCAACAAAGTTATTCCCATGGAAAAAGTACAAATGAGTAATTCCATGATCAATATGAAAATTAGCCTTCTGTATTTTGAGCCAGTAATCTTCATTTTGGCAAATAATTTTATACGATTTATAATTCAAGCTTTTATCTGGGGATTCTTGTTGAATTACTTTCCCTGAATTGCCAAAATAATTAGAAACCTCACTGCATTCCAATTGGGTATATATTTTTATATTATCACATTTAAGTCTGAGCAACTTTAATATAAAGCGCCACATATTGCTTTCAAATTGCCCATTTTTATTGTAGTAACCAATGAAAACTACATTTGTCATATTTATACACCCTTATTTATTTTTCGTGGGAAGCAGGTCTCCTGGCGCAAATGTGCCTCCTCCTCTTTGAGCTGGGGTGTTAGGATCAAGATTTGGTAATCTGAAATATGGAGGCACTTCTTTGCCTGGCTTAGGAAGGTCAGCTTGTTTTTTGACATGATAATGATTACCACTAAAATGATCTGATCCTCCATGATCAGGATGATATTCTATTCTGTAGTTTTTCCCGCCTGTTTGTACATCATAGATAATCTTACCATCTGGTTTCGTTGTTTTTGTAAGCCCCGCGTAATTCTCAGGAAACAAACTATTGGGATCCTCTGGAAATCTCGTCCCCGAACCCTGGGATGATCTAACATTCACCCTTCGCAGATTCTTGAGGCTCTCTGTGCTCCCGGCATACCTGATCTTGTTCACATTGGCCACGGCACTGGTCTTAACCACGTTCTTGCTGATGAACCCGCCGGGTACCCCGGCAAACAGCATCGATACCGTTGCTGTTGTTAACGCTTCTGCATGGTCAACCTTCCCTGTCGTCATAGCCTGGGTTATGCCGCTGTAAGCGTATCCTTCGATGAACCCTACGGCTCCATATTGAATCGCGCCGCGTGTGAAT
>WRJI01000123.1 GCA_009778595.1 Peptococcaceae bacterium
TGTATGTGAAATCGTAACAGGGTCCACTCCCGGTACACAGAATCCGGAATTGTGGAACGGCAATATAAAATGGGTAACACCGGCAGAAATAACAGATACAAGCTATTTCATTAATGATACAGAACGTCATATTTCACCGAAAGCAAGACTCAAGGCAATGCCTGCCGGGACAGTCCTGCTTTCATCACGGGCGCCAATAGGGAAAGTAGCGATTGCCGGCACCCCCATGTGCTGTAATCAAGGCTTCAAAAACCTGATATGCTCGGATCAGATTAATAATCGCTATCTGTATCGCTACTTAAAGTCACAAACGGCCTATCTCAACAGCCTCGGTAGGGGAGCCACTTTCAAAGAAATCTCGAAACCGATTGTAGAAAACATCCACATTCCCCTACCTCCACTGCACGTCCAGCTAGAAATCGCCGACATTCTGGACCAAGTCAGCATCCTCCTTGAGAAGAGGAAGACGCAAATTGATAAACTTGATATGCTTGTGAAATCGCAGTTTGTCGAGATGTTTGGAGATCCTGTGACGAATCCGATGGGGTGGGAAATGAAATCATTTGGAGAGTTTATAGTGTTTCTTACATCTGGTTCGCGAGGTTGGTCCGGTTATTTTACACAAGAGGGAGAAATGTTTCTCACAATAAAGAATGTCAAACGTAGCTCGATTACGACTGATAAAGTTCAGTATGTGTGTGCCCCGAAAACTAAAGAAGCTGAAAGGACACGTGTTAAGGAGGGCGATTTGCTTATCAGCATAACAGCTGATTTGGGTAGAACTGGTGTTATCAGCGCGGATATTGCTAGTTATGGAGCCTATATCAACCAGCATTTATCTCTAGTAAGACTCAAACAATCAAAATTGAACCCATTATTTGCTTCATATTATTTTGAGTCTAACGCAGGAAAAAATCAGTTTGAAAGCAAAAATCAAATAGGGGTCAAAGCAGGACTCAATTTTGACGCAATCAATTCTTTGGTAATTTATGTTCCCCCTCTTCCTCTCCAACACCGCTTCGCGGACTTCGTCCGCGCCACCGACAGATCAAAAGTTGCAATGCTAAGTGGTTTAAATAAACTGGAACTCCTTTATAAATCGTTGGTTCAGAAGATGTTTTTTGCTTCGCCATCTGCCGCGTCTCCGGTTTTGCCCACAACATCAAAGGATAACAAGTTGTTTGGCCGTTAAAGAGTCATACTTGCGGGCACAGCCCGCCTTAGTCGCTTAGTACCTTACAGACGCGAAGCGTCGATAAAAAACAAGAAAATCCACATTCTGAATACTGAATCCTGAATACTGAATACTTGCGGGCGTAGCCCGCATTAGGTTGAAACAACATCAATAAAAAACAAGAAAATCCACATTCTGAATCCTGAATACTGAATACTGGATACTTGCGGTCGAAGACCGCATTAGGATACAATAACACTATAAGACAGCAACGCAATCCGCCCTGAAGGTTGGATTGCCCAGAAAGGAAGATACTTCATGGCTTTTAAAGGTGGCGCGAACATGAACCAAATGCTGAAACAAGCGCAGAAACTCCAACAGGATATGCTCAAAGCGAAAGAAGATGCTGAGAGCCGTTCCGTTGAAGCCTCCGCCGGCGGCGGGGCCGTCCAGGTTGTCGTCAGCGGCAAACTCGAGCTTCTGGAGCTCAAAATCGCTCCCGACGCCGTCGATCCGGACGATCTTGAAATGCTGGAAGACATGGTCAAAGCGGCCGTTAACCAAGGACTCCGCTCCGCTCAGGAAATGATTGAAACCGAAATGGGTAAACTCACCGGCGGCCTCAATCTCCCGCCCGGTCTGTTCTAAACAGACCATGGACCTTTTCTACTACCCCGAACCTCTTGCCGATCTTATCTCCTCCCTGGCGCGCCTGCCGGGGATCGGTCCGAAAACAGCGGCACGTTTATCATTCCATCTTCTTCAAAACCCCGAAGATGCCACAGCCCTGGCCCGGGCCGTTGACACCGCTTTGGCGCGTATCCACACTTGCAGCATCTGCGGCAACTACACCGCCAACGACCCTTGCGCGGTCTGCGTAGGCGCGAAAAGAGATCGCAACCTGATCTGTGTCGTGGAACAGCCACGTGATGTTGTCGCCTTAGAACGCACAGGAGAATTCACCGGTCTCTATCATGTTCTCCACGGGGTGCTTTCTCCGATTGACGGAATCGGCCCCGAGCAACTCAACATACAGAGCCTCCTCAGCCGACTCAACGGGATCAAAGAGGTTATTGTCGCCGTCAACCCCACGATAGAAGGAGAAACCACAGCCCTCTACCTATCGCGGCTGTTAGGTAATCTCGATATCGTCGTGACCCGACTGGCGCGGGGATTGCCTATGGGAGCAGATCTTGAATACGCAGACGACATCACCATCGCCCGTGCGCTGGAAGGACGTATGACTGTAGACAAATAACTCATGCGGGCTTCCTTCTCTGTCATTCACGCACAACCACAACATCGGATCCAAAGATCTCCAAAGCCTTCCCCACCGTGTCCACAGGAGCCTCCTCCACAGGAGCCTCCTCCACAGAGGCCCCCTCCACAGGAGCCCCCTCCACAGAGGCCCCCTCTATAGATGCCCTCATTTTTTCTGACGGTTTGGGAGAAGTCTTAGCCGGTTCAGCCGCTTCGACAATCCCTTCAGCCGTCACATCTTTTCCCATCACTTCATGAACCGCCGCAATCAGAACCTTCTTGTTTATTTCCTGATTTAACATATCACAATGAAAAGAGAATCCCTGAGGAAACACAACATTCAGTTTCCCATGGGCATAGCGAGGTTCCCCTGCCAACAAAAAAGCATGCACAGGTTTGCTGCGACTGCGGATGAGCCCCACAATGTCGTCCCAAGTTTTTGCCGAGAACTCTCTCTCTTTCGGCTCCACAGGACTCTTCGCAGGCTGTCGCGCTGAAACCGGCTGTCGTTCCGAAACCGGCTGTCGCTCCGAAACCGGCTGTCGCTCCGCTGCAGGCTGACGCTCCGAAACCGGCTGTCGCTCCGCTGCAGGCTGTCGCTCCGACACCGGCTGTCGCCCCGTCACCGGCTGCCGCGCCGCAGGCTGTCGCTCCGACACCGGCTGTCGCGCCGTCACCGGCTGTCGCGCCGGCAGAGGCTGCCGCTCCGTCTGCCCTTCTTCACTGCCCGCATAGACCGCTTGAACAAGCAACATCTCCACAGCCAATCGGGCGTTAGGCGCGTACTTCAGCTCCCCTTCCCCTTTAAGCAACAAATGAATCCACGCCAACACCCGCGCCAATCCGGCCTCCTTAGCCTGACCGCCCAAACGTTCTGCCGCTTCCGCCGCCCGGGGCGTCAAAGAGTCCCCCGCCAAAAAAATCATCATATCCCGCAAATAATCCAACAACTCACGCAAAATCTGCCGGGGATCCCTGCCTAACTCCATATTCCTATCCATCTGGCGTAACAAATGGGCATAACTATCCTGCAACAATCCATCCACAAGTTCAGCGCTGCCGCTCTCCCCCATCATCCCCAACTGCCGAAGAATATCCTCCCCACTCAACCGTCCCTCCTGGTTCAGACATTGATCCAACATGCTCAAGGCGTCACGCAAACCCCCTTCAGACTTGTGAGCAATCACACGCAGCGCCTCATCCGTCACATCCCGTTCCAAAGCGACACAAACCTCCCGCAACCGCGCCTCAATGGCCGCCAAAGCAATCCGGCGGAACTCAAAATGCTGCACCCGTGACAGAATCGTCGCCGGTACCCGATGGGCTTCTGTCGTCGCCAAAACAAAAACCACACCCTCCGGCGGATCCTCCAGCGTTTTCAGCAAAGCATTGAAAGCCTCCGTCGTCAACATATGGACTTCATCAATGATATAAACCTTATATCGGCCGCCTGCAGCCGCCAACCTTACCTTCTCCCGGAGATCTCGAATCTCATCAATACCCCGGTTCGAAGCCGCGTCAATCTCAATCACATCCAACGCCGTGCTTCGGTCGATCTCAAGACAAGACGAACACGCCTGACAAGGTTCAACACCTCGCCGATCCCCACAATTCAAAGATTTCGCCAGCAATCGCGCCACTGTCGTCTTCCCTGTCCCCCGGGGCCCGCTGAAAAGGTAGGCATGGGCCACTTTATTCTCATTTAAAGCATGCGTAAGGGTGAGCCTCACATGCTCCTGTCCCACAATATCGGCAAAAACCTTAGGCCGCCACCGGCGGTATAACGCCAGGTACGGCGTTCGCTCTTTGGTATCCAAAAAAACCCACCGCCTACTCGCTCGTTCAATATTCGATAGTTTGAAAGTTCACGGTTAACATAATGCCATACACCCTCCCTCGAACCGGTATCCCTAAGCGTTACCCGCGAGTCGGCGCTCTCCCCCAGCACCCTCACGGCACACAGAGCAAACTCCTTAGTGCTGCTTCCGTCAAGACCTGACACGATTCGGAGCCGCCTGTTGCGTGAGACCAGAGTGTCAACACACCGCACACGCGGACAGACCCTAAAAACCCGGCCCTTAGGAGGGGATTCCACCCCGCTGTAGCGGATTGCGGGCGACAAGGAACCGCTATCTCCCCGTGTAGTATGGCAAGAACAAGTATAGCATTTTCCTCACACGAAGTAAAATCTAATTCCTCACAGATTCCCCCGGCTCACCTGTATCTCCACATGGGTGGTCATCTCCATGTACTGGTTGTACAGGGACGCGCTGACCACCTGTCCCTTCGGTTCCCCGGAATCTACATAGGTGACACTGTAGGTGATGTTGGCGCCTTTGCCGGTGAACTCGTAGAAGTAGGAGGGCAATTCTTTCTC
>WRJI01000124.1 GCA_009778595.1 Peptococcaceae bacterium
AGCCAAAAACATGGCCGCAGACGATGAGCCAGTCGAAAAGATTATCAAATACTCCGGCCTGACTCGCGAGGAAGTGGAAGCTTTGCTATTGCTACCGATTGACAGTAATCCGAAATAGTACTTGTGATTCCTACCTAGTGTATCATTCTCGAAATAAATAGTCATACTACGCAGTGATCTCGTCCATTTTGAATTTCCATCGATGAACAACGGGAGTTGCGTTGACTTCGTCCATATACTTGTAGATCCTTGCGATAAGTTCTTCCTTTGAAGCTACTCGGATGCCTCTTAAGAAAACCCTTGCCATCTTGCTAAAGAAGCCCTCAATCAGATTTAGCCAGGAACCGTGTGTTGGCGTGAACACAAATGCGAATCTTCCCGGTCTGGACGCTAAATATCTCATCGACTCTTTTGAAGTGTGGGCGCTGTGGTTGTCAAGGATTATCCTGATCTTCAATGACTTGTCGTATTTTTCATCCAGAATTTTTAGGAAGTCAATGAAATCAGAACTTTTATGAGAATCACGAACCAAAGGGATGACCTCTCCTGTAAATAAATCCATGCCAGCCAGAAGCGACACAGTTCCATGTCTTGTGTATTCGTAGTCTCTCCCGACGTATCCGCGTTCCATGGTTGGTAACAAATCCGGTGCCTTGTTCGCAAGCGCTTGTATTCCAGGCTTCTCGTCGTAACTTAGGGTTACCATTCCGTTATTCTCATTGGTCTCAAACTGCATTTCGATTTGTTTGTATACTATCAAAACCTCCTCCATTTTCTGATCAAAGTTGGGATCGCGTTTTTCAAGGTAATACCGAATTCTATGTGGCTTGATTTCAGCATCATTAAGAATGGTCCAGATTTTTGAAGCCGCTATTCTCCTGAGACCCGGGTAATCCGCTGCTTCGCAGTTTGTTCTGATATGGTTTTGAAGCTTCGATATCGTCCACAACTCTTGTGCATACCCAAATGTGGTTGGTTTCTGGCAAGCGATGTTGATAACCCAGGCTTTCTCATCGTCGGTTATTGTGCTGGGACGTCCCCTTCCTGCTAAGTCCTCAAGCGCGGCCTCGACACCTACAGCGCGAAATTTACAGATACAGTTACTGACGGATTGTCTGCTGATATCCAGTTTTTCTGCAACCGCAGTATCGTTCATACCCCTAAAACTATAAAGAAGTATCTTGGCCCGTTGAACAGTTCGTGCTTCAGCTGTATGTGTCCTTAAGATTTTTTCCAACTTCTCAACTTCGCTCTCTGTCAGGACTACTACATTTTTCTTTGGTCTGGCCATCTATTCACACCTCGCTATGTTTGATATGAATAGCACACATATTCTGAAATAGAATACCATGTCTTGGCGCTTATCTATTTGGGATTGGATAATGACGCTGATATCACGCACTTCCTCCAAAGGCTCGCTGATTGTGATGGACTATATGCTGTCCAACAGGCAAACGGCACACACACCAAATACACATCATGGCATTACGATGAAAAGATCATGACAAATCTTCAGAAGTATGTTGACTTACACCGTGAGGCTCTTCTGGTTGAATATAGCGTTGTACGCAAAATGACGGATGATGAACTCGAAACTCTATTCCGTGGAGCCAACCCCGGATCCGACGCCTCGCCGGAAGCCCTAAAAGAATTTAAACGCGCCTACCTTCAGGATTTAAATAGCGAGCGAATGGCTATGGAACAGAAAAGATCTCTTCTTATCGTTACCGGCAATCTCGGCAAAGCAGGGGATCACAAACAACAGGATGATGGGAAGGGCTTCATTGATAAGTATATATTCAGAAAAGAGACCATCATATATGATAATTTGAACGGTAGAGAAAAATCAACCGTTCCTGACCTCATTGTGAAAGCAAACGACGACGGAAGCTTTGACCTCACGTATGGGCACTTGGTCAAGGAATCTGATATGACGTCTCATCCTGTTCAAGTCGATCCTTGGCACCCTGCCACCATTAAAGTTGGAAAAACCATCTTCAGTATCGACGCGCTCATTCCCCTTGAAGAAACTAAAAAGGCATATATCAGCCAACATTACCAATACGATATCTCTGATGTCGAACAAAAAGGCGAAGCATACCTGGTTAAGAAAGTCCGCAGCAAATTCATTAGTTACGCTGCAAAGGAGCTCGAGGAGGAAGCTCTTGGAAAAGGCGCCAAGTTTGCTGCCAGAGGTCTCCCTTATCTCACTGATGGGCTCTTTTTAGTTGATGACATGTATGCTGATTATCAGAAAAACATTAGTAATGTCCGGGTCGGTTTGGACGAAATGAAAAATCTTATGGTTGCTGACTTTTGCTTTAAATTCGATCTTGATTCCAATTTAATCAGCATGGAAAACCCAGAGGAAAACTATATTATATATTGTCCGGGGCCAAGTACTGAAAATATTCTGCGCGATATTAATACAGAGCTAGCGAAGAAGACCTCTCTCGTAATAACTGTTGAAGATATCTATAACGACCCTATTGGAGTCATGGAGAAAGTCAGAACAATCGATGAGACAATCCGACACGAGATCATTAGGCAATGACTTAATTAATTATTAATTAGGAACCTTATTCTTACGATGATTATCTAGCATCTTCATTACTATCAGAACCGAGAACACAACTGACAAGGCAAACCCAACCCAAGGTGGTATCTTGTTGTACCATCTGGACAGTACCGATGCTTTAGCTAGAATAACCCACTCCCCTCTAATGATGGCGGTCGCATATCCTTCGCTAAACGGCTGAATCTCCTTATACTCAAGTGGTACAACCTCGCGGCCTTGATTATTGACGCAACCATAATAACAGTTATTTCCGTAAACACTGAAATTGCCCACCCTCACAATTGCCCATCCATCGCTGAATTCTTGTACCGCGTCATACTTGGGCTTAGTAATCACCTTACCATTATGACGAACAAATCCCCACTTTCCATCTTTCATAACAGACACCAGACCCACGTCATAGATTTTTATCTCATCATATTTTGAGAGGGGGATTACTAGAGTCCCCTTTTTGTCAACAGCTCCTACCTCCCCACCTTTCGATATAATGGCTAATCCTGAATTCTCTTCAAAACCACTTATTCGATCATACTCCGTCGGCACGATAAGAGAATAATTGGCATCAACGATTCCCTTGCGACCATATTTCTCTACTTGGGCAAACCCTTCCTCAAATTCATATATCCAATCATAATCTGTAGTAACTATGACCTTGAAGCCGGTATCAATAATCTCACAGCTTCCATGTTTCTTCACTCGTGCAAAACCATCATTGAAAGAGCTTGCGCTATCATACTCCGGGGAGATAACACCAAGCCCACCACTGTCAATATAGCCCCATTTTCCGTCTTTCTGGACCACGGCTAGTCCTTCTTGAAAATCTTTCGCTTCATCATATTCCATAGGAATAATTACTGCACCGGTTTTATCAATGAAGCCCCACTTCCCATCTTTCTTGGCTCGAATATATCCTTCCTGAAAACCAAGTATCATAGAATTCACAGCAATCTCATCATATTCAATGGGAACCAGGAGGGATCCGCTTCTTTCTATAACCCCATATTTTTCATCTACTTTAACGAATGCTAAACCATCTTGGAAATACCCGCATTCATCAT
This sequence comes from Peptococcaceae bacterium, assembly GCA_009778595.1. Taxonomy (GTDB): domain Bacteria; phylum Bacillota; class Desulfitobacteriia; order Desulfitobacteriales; family Syntrophobotulaceae; genus WRJI01. The sequence continues at coordinate 3,637 of WRJI01000124.1, forward strand.
ACTCAAATGGAATAGCAATCTGGCCGGTATAATCTAGGTATCCATATTTATTTTCAAGATTTTTTGCCATCATCAAACCATCTTTGAAACCGTACACTAACTTGTATTCAAGCGGAATAACGACAATACCATCGCTATTGATACACCCCATTTTATTGTCCATTTCGACGGCAAGAAGATCATCACCACATGACCAAAGAATGTAGTCGTATATCAGGGGAATGACAATATTGCCCTCTCTATCCATTACACCCACCTTCTTATTCATTGTTACAGTTGTCCAATTCCGACCCAGAAGATTAAACCCATCTTCACTAATATATGGATGGTTTCTTTCTAGATTAGCGTCTATTACTTCTCTCCCCTTTGTATCAATGTATCCATATTTGCTTCCGCCTTCTCCATATATAAACGCTCGTGCGAGACCTTTATTGAATACATCGAGGTAATCATAGTCAGTCTTTGTTTTAATAATAACAACCTCTTTGGAAGTATACCACCATGACCAGATCCCAGCCACCAAGAGAGCCACAATCAAGAATGGCAATAGTGATCTTGGTTTATCATCCACATTCAACAGCCCCTTTCGTAACGCAACCTTCGGTTGCGTGTACTTTGTTTAGAAAACTCTTTGTTTAAAAGGGGCATTTCTTATTGATATGTGATCTTGCAGTTAGGCAAGCTCTTTTTGAGATCGCTTGCGATTGCTTCGAGTTGAGATGCTCCGTTGTTCTCTATAATGTCCAGTTCCCTAAGTCTCTTTAATGATTTTAAGGGAGCATAATCTGAAAGACTCTGGATGCTGTTGTTTGATAAGTTTAGCGTTGTCAGATTTGTCAGCGAACTCAGGGAGCTTATACTGTTGATGTTGTTGTTTGATAAGTTTAGCGTTGTCAGATTTGTCAGCGAACT
>WRJI01000125.1 GCA_009778595.1 Peptococcaceae bacterium
AACTCAAAACTCGCTCCACTGCGTTGCGCTCAGACAGTTGAGTTTGCTATCGCTCTGTTCGCTTAGATCCGCATCAAGCCCTCCGCAAAGGCGTTGCGGGACAGGCCACGTCCAGACCGTCCCCCGTAGCCTTGCGCTAGGTTCGTCTTTATTGTGTAGATTTCTGGACGGCTGCGGATTTTCTGGGTATAATAGCTATAGTCCCTTACGGACGCGAAGCGTCAAAAAAGAACAAGAAAATCCACATTCTGAATCCTGAATACTGAATACTGGATACTTGCGGTCGAAGACCGCTTTAGTGAGAAGGGATCTGTAAGCGATTAATAAAAAAGGAGATTTGAGTATGTCTACCTGCAAATTGGTGTATGAGGGGAAAACAAAACGTGTTGAGGAATTGGCAGACGGTAATTATCTGCTGACTTTTAAAGATGACGCGACGGGGGAAGACGGCAAGTTCGATCCGGGGGCGAACACAGTTGGCTTGTCTATCGCCGGACTGGGTCGTGGCGGATTGCGGTTAACGGAATACTTTTTTCAGAAAATTGAACTGGCGGGGTATCCGACACATTTTGTCAGCGCCGATATTGAGGGGGCGACGATGACTGTGAAACCGGCCAAGGTTTTTGGTGATGGATTGGAAGTGATCTGCCGTTTTCGGGCGGTGGGAAGCTTTATCAGAAGGTATGGCCATTATGCCCGGGATGGTCAGGAGTTGGAGGCTTTTGTTGAGGTGACGCTGAAGGATGATGAGCGTCAAGATCCGCCGATAACGAAGGACGCGCTGGATATGTTGGGAATCCTTTCGGCTGAGGAGTATGAGATTCTCAAGGAGCTGACCCAAAAAATATGTCGTTTGATTAGGGATGAGCTGGCGGCGAAGGGGGCTGAACTATATGATATTAAGCTGGAGTTCGGTCGGGTGAATTCGGAAATTGTTTTGATTGACGAGATTTCCGGTGGCAATATGCGTGTTTATAAGGGTGGCGCTTCGATCGATCCCCTTGATCTGGTGGAGCTTGTTTTGGGATGAGATTGGTTCTGGTGGCATTGAACGCGCGGTATTCTCATACGAATCTGGCGATCCGGTGCCTCAGGGCAGCGGTTTGGCAGAAGGTGTCTCCTGCGGTGTGTGATGTGATTTGCCGTGAGTTTACGATTCACGATGATATTGGGACTGTGGTCGGCGATATTTATGCGTTGGAGCCCGATATTGTAGGGTTTTCGTGCTATATTTGGAACATTGAGCGCTTGAAAGCTGTATGGAGGCGCCTGAGGCTGGTTTGCCCGCAGGTTGTTTTTGTTTGTGGTGGCCCGGAGATGTCTGATTTGGTTGGGGATCTGAGTTCCGAACCTGCAGCGATGGGCAATCGGTTTCTGGAGGAGAACCCCGAGGTGGATCGGGTTGTGTCCGGCGAGGGGGAACAGGTTTGGGCTGAGTTCATCGGACGTTGTGTCCGCGATAAGAGTTCTCTGTTTAAGGGTCCCCGAATCCTGAATCTGGAATTTGGGGCCGATGCCCATCGCGACGGCGGACATCGCGGCGGCCAAAACGGCGGCAGATATCGTGACAACGGATTCTGGGTTGATCCTTATACGGTCGAAGAGGACTTCTCTCACCGTTATGTTTATCTGGAAGCGTCCCGAGGGTGTCCGTTTCACTGCGCGTATTGTTTGTCGGCTTGTGATGACGGCGTGCGGTATATGGATGTGGAGAAGTTGGCGCCGGTTCTGGGACGGCTTTTTCAATGGGGCGCCCGTATGATTAAAATGGTTGATCGGACCTTTAACGCCCATCCCTGGGGGAAACGTGTTCTTGATATTTTTCGTGAGGAATGGGAAAAGTTCGAAGGCAAAGCCGGAACGGTTATGGGGTTGCCCAAGGCGAGAATCCACTGTGAAATGGCCGGAGATTTGTTAAGTAACAGCTGGATGGAATATCTGGCGTCGTATCCTCCGGAGCTTATTCAGGTGGAGATCGGTGTTCAGACTGTTCATGATAGGACATTGTCGGCCATTCACAGACGCCAGGATTTTTCGAAGTGGGCAGACAAGGTGGTGCGGCTTCAGCATGAAATGGGTATTTCGGTTCATTTGGATCTTATCGCGGGGTTGCCGGAAGAGGATAAGGCCGCTGTACTGGAGTCCCTTGACAGAGTTATCCGGTTGCGACCGCAACGATTGCAATTGGGGTTTCTGAAGATGCTCAAGGGCTCACCTTTGCGGGATGAGGCGCCGGTACATGGGATTGTTTATAGCCCGGATGCCCCTTATGAGGTTTTGCGCACGGCGGCTTTATCCTATAAGGATCTTTTGGAGCTTCATGGTGTTGAAGATATTCTTGATAAGTACTATAACTCGGGTTTGCTGGGGTATGGGTTGGATGCCATGGCGCGGGAATCAGGGAAGGGGAGGGAATCAGGGAAGAACACGGCGTACGCAGATCTCTTAAGCGCCTTGGCGGTTTTCTGGCAGCGGAGGGGATGGTTCGGTCGCCAATGGCAACGGCGTGATCTGATGAACAATCTGGAGGGTTTTTTGTGGGAAGGTGTGCCGGATGATGCGGCCAGAGAACGTTGTATCGAGGCTCTGCGTTTTGATTATTGTGTTGCGGGTTTACCTGTAGAGCAGATGCCGGATTGGCTGCATGGGCCGGCAGAGGTGAATAGAAACTGCTGGGAGCAGCAGGATAAAGAATTCTGGCGACAACGTCTGTCGTCGGGTCAGACAATGGACAGGAGACAGTGGGCAAGAAGGATTTCCGTCAGTTGTTTCCGATACAATGTGCCTGTTGAGTTGAGTGTTGGTTTGAGAACCGGTTCGCGTGCAGGGTCAAATGTTGGGTCGGGATTTCTGTGGGGCGGAGGCGGAACGGAGGTTGGGGACGGGGATTTGTTCTGGTATCTTTTTACTTCCTTTTCAATGTAATGAAAGCACTGTCGGCCTGCTCAAAATAATAGTAGTATTTTTCCATCGTAAAATAACGCGCGGACAGACTTTCAAACTGGTTGGCGTTGTTGTTAAAATACCTTTGGACCGTGTTCTGAGTTGAACCTTCCGGGAAATTGAAGTGGAGTCCGGTGAGGTTGTAAGTATAGAGGCGTTCAATTTTTTGTTGAAAATCTCTTTGATTCAAGGAGCCGCTTGCGTTGATCGCGAAAAAGGTATCAAAGCTGTCTTTGGTAGCGGTACATTCCGGGACGTCGTAACTGACTTGATAATTGCTGTCAATGAGATAGGCGGGTTTTATTATATGAGTTTTGGTGATGACGCTGTCGGGGACGTTGAAGAACGAATAGTTGATATAGGTGTTATCTTGAAAAGTGATGATGGGTTCAGTGGCGTCGATATTGTAATAATCTCCGTTAATACGTATTACGTTCCATTGATGTCCGTCGCCTTCAAGCCTCCCGTATTGTGTCAGGCATTCCAGCCCCACGGTGTTGGTCAGCAACAAAAATAGTTTGGAAAACCCAGAACAGACCGTTGTGTTTTCCATGACGGCACCATACGCGCTCTGCCGAATTGGCCGGGTAACGGAATCCCTGCTTTTTATCTCGCCGGCCAGATCGTCATCGTATTTGACAGTGTCGGCGATATAGTTGAAGATTTTGAGTTCCCGCATGAGTTCGTTGTCTTCCGGGGAAATGTGTTCCAGAATCTGATTGATTTTGGCGTTGAATGCCTCACGCAAGGAGGTGATCTCACTGTCTGATACCCTTGTGTCCATTTCCCCTGTGATGTTGTTGAAACGGTCGATGGTATCGGTTGTCATATACTGGAGTATGACACCTATGCTCATTTCTTCTGATTTATCATAATAAAAGTTGTCAACGTGGGGATTGACCCAAAAGGCTTCGGGATGGTCGTCGATATAAAAATAGAAGATTCGTAAAAATTCGTTAATAGGGATGGGCTGATTGCGAAGATCTACAAAACGGTGGTAGTTCTGAACGGCGACGTGGATTTTGTTATATATTTCCTTGTGCTCGTCGGCGAGAGATCTGTAGCCGTATTTTTTTTCATAACTGATAGGGAAAAAGGCGTCGGTGATTTGAGTATCCGGTTGTTCGGCTAGGGTTTGTTCATTGACGAGACGGTCAAGAAAGCGATTCTGGGGACTGAGAGATGTAGCAAAATCACTGGCAAGGTCTATGATGTTGCAACCTGATAAAGGGATTAGGGAAACGATGACAAGAATCAAAATGAGGGATTGCTTGAAGAATTGCTGGCGGTGGTTTGTCATGAGGTTAAATCTCCCCCGTGGTGATTAGTTGATTATAAAGCGGTTGCTGGTGGATATCGGCTGGCCCGCTCCAGTTATTATATCATGAATCCGAATAATTAGCATTGATGGGGTGCATGAAATTGCATGAAGTATCTGACTCATGACTCCTGGCTCCTGACTCCTCTTTGGTTGTGGCCGTAGGCCACCCTATGCTACTGCTCACCAAAAACTTGCATAAAAAACAAGTTTTTGGTGAGCAAGTATTCAGTATTCAGTATTCAGAATAGAGTCAAAAAGACAGTAGAAAACCAGAGACAGA
>WRJI01000126.1 GCA_009778595.1 Peptococcaceae bacterium
TCTGAAAGACATCCTCTGCCAAGCCGGCCTCAAAACAGGCATCATCGGCACTAACGGCATCGAATACGGCGATACCAAACTCAAAACCATCAACACCACCCCGGAATCCCACCTCATTCAGAAAACCCTGCGGGATATGCTGGACGACGGTGTGGAAGTCGTCGTCATGGAAGTCTCCTCCCAAGGACTCATGACCCATCGAGTGGACAATATCATGTTTGATATCGGCATCTTCACCAACATATCGCCGGATCATATCGGCCCCGGCGAACACGCCAGTTTCGAAGAATACTTTAACTACAAGAAACGCCTCTTCCAAAAATCCCGCCACGGTATCGTCAATGCCGACGACGCCATGGCGCAAGATATCATACGTGATGCCGCCTGTCCGGTTACAACGTACGGCATCACCAACCCGGCAGATCTTATGGCCACGAACATCAGCAACTGGCGTACCTTTTCCGCCCTAGGTGTCAAATTTACCTATTTTCCATCTTCCGGTAAAGAATTAGATGTCCAAATGCGGCTCCCCGGCAAACACAACGCCTACAACGCCTTAGCTGTGTTGGCTGTATGTGAAAAAATGGGCTTGGACGTAGCCAAAGCCGCCGCCAACCTGAAAAACTTCACTGTCAAAGGACGGGCTCAAGTAGTTCCCTTCCGCCCCGGTGTTACGGTGGTCATTGACTACGCCCACAACCAGCTCAGCATGGAAAGCATCCTCGCCACATTGCGCGGATACGACCCCAAACGGTTGGTTTGCCTGTTCGGCAGTGTCGGCGATCGCACCAAATTCCGCCGGAAACAATTGGGCCAAACCGCATCCCGGTTGGCAGATTATTGCATCGTCACCTCTGACAATCCTGATTTCGAAAACCCCACGCAAATCATAAACGATATCCTAACCGGATTTACCTCCCCCAACTGCCCCTATGTCGCCATAGCTGACAGGAAAGAAGCTATCGAATACGCCTTGGCCAACGCCGAAGAAGGCGACATCATCTTATTGGCAGGCAAAGGCCACGAAGAACACCAGCTGATTGAAGGAATTCAAGAACCTTTCAGTGAACAAACTATTATCGAGACATTCGTTTACGACAAAGAAGAGAGCCTTGAACGTTCCCTCAACGCTTGAATAGATCAACAAATGAGCAGGGAGAAGCCGTGGTGGAAAAGGTACACCCAGAACTACAAGAACGCGGGCATGGCGCCCACACAAACGCCGATCCCGGTGCCCACACAAACGCCGATCCTGCAAGTATCGATCATTTTATTCGTGCCCACCCCAAAGGACACTTCATGCAATCCCCCCAATGGTCCGCCTGTAAAAACGAATGGGCCGGCGATATTGTCGTATCCACAGACGAAAACGGCAACATCAAAGGAGTCCTCAGTTTGCTGACACGCAAAATGCCCTTATTCGGCCTCACCAAAATGTACGCACCCCGGGGGCCTGTATGTGATCCTCTTGACGAAGATACCCTGACCGACCTCCTGACCCAAGCCCGCCAAATCGCCAAAAAACACCGCAGCTATTCTCTCATGATTGACCCTGACATCCCCATCGAAAACACCGCATTCACAGCTCTTATGCGCAGATTAGGCTGCCAAGTCAACGATCAAATCAAAGGGTTTGACGGTGTCCAACCCCATTTCGTCTTTCGCCTGAACATCGCTGATCGCACCGAAGAAGAACTGCTCAAAAGCTTCGAGAAACAGACCCGTAAAAACATCGGCCGCGCCCAACGATTCGGCGTCACCGCCCGGATCGCCGATCGCAGTGAGCTGCCCGCTTTCTGCGACCTCGTAGCCCAAACCGGCGAACGCAAAACCTTCACAACCAGAACCTTGGAATACTTTACTCAAATGTATGACCTATTTGCCCCCAACGACATGCGCCTCTATCTCATGGAATACGAAGGCACCCTTCTGGCCGGCGCCCTCATTATGTGCTACGGCGACAAAATCTGGTCCCTCTACAGCGGCACAGCCAACATCCACCGGGATAAGAACGCCGCCTACCTCATGCGTTGGGAAACCATTCGCTGGGGCAAAGAGCGAGGCTGCCGAATCTATGACCTCATGGGCGTCCCCGGCGTCGTCTCCGCCGACGATCCCCTCTACGGGCTCTATTCATTCAAAAAGGGTTTCGCCGGTGACCTCATCGAATTCGCCGGAGAATTCACCCTCGTCTTCCGCCCCCTATCCCACTTCCTCCTCGAAACCGCCATCAAAGCCTATCAGAAACTCAGGAAAACTCTCCAGAAACTTAGCAAACATCTGAAGAACACCCCTCAATAATTCCTCAATCCCTCAAACAATCTCTCGAAAAATCTCTCGATAAACTCTTCAAAAAATTCCTCGAAAATTCTCAAAAATCCTCAAAAACCTCTTGACATATCAAATTCTCTGCTATATGATAACCCACGTAGCCTATTCACAAGTAAGGAGTGATTTACATGCTTCAAGTCAGTACAATCACCACGATTCGGGAGGAAAACTTCATATAACATTTTTTTGTCAACCATAAGCCACATAACATGTAACATGGCACGATGGGGATCGTGTTTTTTTATTGCCCCAATCTACCCTGTACTGCGGCGAAGGCGAGCGAAAAACAAGTGGCCAAAACCCTTCAAACGGAACTCAACAACATTTTTGAGACACCTGTTACAACCGAACCCATAGACGTGAAAACCCTCCATCAAAGCACCCTGCAAAAGATCCTCACCGCAAAAAACCTCATGGTTTCTGACAACTATTATGGCACGACAGAAGCGGATTAATCGGGCTCTATGTGGGACACACCGCTGATAAAACAGCTCAAAAAATCGAGAGTGCCTTAGGCGGGGTATTATTCATTGACGAAGCCTATTCCCTTTTCACAGACTGCAGCTTTGATTATGGTCACGAAGCCGTTGCCACATTGGTCAAAACCATGGAAGACAAACGTCATGAGTTTGTCTGTATCCTTGCCGGGTATACCAAAGAAATGAACGCCATGCTGAATATGAATCCGGGGTTACGGGACAGAGTTCAATTCACCATTGAATTCCCGGATTACTCCGAAACCGAGCTGCTGCAAATCTTTGAGAAACTCTGCGAGGAAAATAAATATAGACTGACCGCGTCAGCCAAAAGCGCTTTGCAAACCGGATTTGCACACCTCGTCCGCACGAAATCCCAACACTTCTCCAACGGTCGGCTCGCTCGGAAAGTCTTTGAACGGGCACGAATGAAGCAAGCCATAAGATCCTCCGGATCTGTTATGACTGATGCGGATATCCAAAATGCCTTTGCCGAGAAAGATATCGACAGTCAATCCTTAACAGGCAAAACCTGCCCAATCGGGTTTCATGCCTGATCCCTGACCTTTGTTCAAAAACCCGCTTACAAAAAGCACTTGACATCTAGTTAGACATTTGTTAAATTATATTTAGATGTTTTTCTAAATTATTCTGCGCTTGCACCGCAGTGAGAGGAGCACTGTTATCATGAAAAACCCGCGAAAACTCTGGTTCCGTATCGGTGGGATTGTCTCTATTGTGTGGGGGGTGTTTCACATTCTAATGTTTGTCCCGACGGCGTTTGATCCCACCTTGGTGTTAGACGTACTGCCTGACGGTGCCGTTATGAACGAAGCAGCGATGATCTACGCCGGCGACCTGATCACCCTGCTAAATAACGCTTTGATCATCTACATGGTTGGTATCGGCCTGCTGATGATCTTCGGCGCTCCGACTTTCGCGACCAACAGCCTCGGAACCGGCCTGATGGTTCTGCATATCGTATTCTGGGTCATACGGGCGACCGTCCCGTTTTTCCAAGAGTGGACAGACGGCCTGTTCCTGAATCTGATATTTATTCTCACGATGGCTGTCTACGTCGTCCCGTTGTTTCTCAAGCAACAGACGGAGGCAGCAACCCCCTCATGAGAGGTAACATGCATATATGGCTATAACAGAAACGCTGAAAGCCTTATCCGATCCGATCCGGCGCAAAATCTTAGATATGCTGAAAGATAAACAGCTCAATGCCGGCGAAATCGCGGCAGGTTTTGACCTGACCGACGCGACAATTTCCCATCATTTATCCGTCTTGAAAAACGCCGGATTGATTGACAGTGCGCGAAAAGGCACCTTCATAATCTACTCACTGAACACCTCTTTATTTGAAGAAGTTATGAGTTGGATGATGACCTTAAAAGGAGATCGTGAGCCATGAAAAGCCTTGATCATATCCCTCGTTATATTCGCTTCGCGACACGCGTGAGCTCACGGCCCGAATGCCAAAAAGAGCTGTTGCGCTTAGCGCAACAGCTCTTTTCTCACTATCTGGCAGCGACCTATTTTCCCGCGAAGTATCGTCGGCCCTGGAGGTCTTAACTACCGTGTTCGGGATGGGAACGGGTGGGACCCCTCCGGTATAG
>WRJI01000127.1 GCA_009778595.1 Peptococcaceae bacterium
GTCGTAGTCGAATCCTACAGGGTGCCGGTCATAGCAGAACCGGAGGAATTCCTGTCGGGCAGCTTCGGCTTTCTTTCCGGCTTCTCGGAAGGCTTCGGCGGTATTGAGCAGGGTCTGCCTGACGCGCTGAAGCCGGTCCAATTGGATCCTGCTGATGTTCAGGAGCCGGGTTCTTTCTCCGGGTTGGAGAATTGCCGGGACGGGTTGGCCGGGACGGGGGACGATTGAGGAGACGATCCGGTTCAGCCCGGTAGCGTCTTCGATGTGGGGCAGGGTTTCCCGGTAGACTTGGTCAATCCAGTCCGCGATACTGTCAAGTTTCCGGATCCGTACGACCATGGGCGTCCCTTGAGGGCCCGCGGTGGTTTCCTGGGCTTCGGTGTAATAGGCGAGGGTTTTCTGCATGGTTTGGATGTAGACTTCCATGCAGTCGGTGATGTATTGTGTATTGGATCTGGGGCCGGCGATCATGTTCCAGCGAATCCGGGCCATGGCGGCGTCTTCCCCTTGCCATTCCATCGAATCGGCTTCGGTGTTCAGACGTTTGGACATGTCCGTATGGGCTTCCCTGGTGGTTATTAGGGTGGCGATGTTCCTGTTGATGTTGACTTCGTTGACCTTGATGGGCGGTTCGTTGGGAAGAGACGGGGCGGGGTTCGCGTAGAAGATTCCGGCGGATTGCCGGTATTCCGTTATATAGTCGCGGATGATGCCGGAACACTCCCGGGTGCCGATACCTCTGAAGTCGTCGGCGAGCATGTCGGCTATCGTTTCAAGTTCGTTGGAGAGTCTGACCATTTTGGTGTTGATGGTCTCGTAGACGGTATTCTTCTTGCTGATTATGGTTGGAGGAATATCTGTTCCCGTGGCCATGGCTGTTTTGATGCCTTGGGCTATCGTCGCCAGGAGAAATCCCATTGTGCCCATAACGTGCCTCCTGTCATGAGTTCTTTTACGGTCCTGTGGTTGGGGTCCGCGCTATGTTTGCATTGGCGGCTTCGGTATCTTCGTGGGTTTGCGCGGCGTCTGTCAGGTATTTCGCGTATCCCTGGAGGGTCCGTTGGTTTGGCATGATGTATCTGGCAAAGATCATGCTGAAGAAGTCCGATGTGAGGTTCTCCGCCGTTTCGCCTTGCCAGTCCTCGTCCATCATGTCGACCAGGTCTCGATGACAGGCGATAAGGCGGTTGTACCATTCGGGAAGTTCCCTGGTTATGGACTGGGCGCACCCTTTGACCGTGCCGGTGTTGATCCGGATTGTTGACATGAGAGTTCCTTCCTTCGTTTATGATATGCTTGTGAGGCAGGGAAAAGTTCGGTTACCAATCGGAAATACCCCTTAACCCTGTTCCCTCTCAAGCATTCTGAATCCTGAAGCCTGAATACCGGCGGGCAAAGCCCGCCTAAGCCCCTGTGTTGGCGCGTTCCGCTTCCATTGCGCCGGCGGCGACGGATCTCCTGAGAAACATGACGAAATTGTTAATCATCTCATAATAGGCGATGGAGTACTTGTCCATAAAGGAACAAAAGCCCATGACGGTTTCGTCGGCGGCCCTGCCTTCCCAGACACTGTCCAGGCCCCGCACTTTGTTCTTGCTGTTTTCCATGGTATCTCGCAGATTGTTGTTGACTCTCTCGATATTGCCGGCGACTTCCAGCACTTTTGAAGAGTCTACCATATAATTGGACATCTTGACTGCACTCTCCTCTCTTTCACAGGCTCCCCGCCGATGGCGGGTGAACCGTCCTTAAAGTTCTTAAAGCAGCCTCTGGGCGTTGGCCCGGTTCGCTTCCTGAGCGGCTTCATAATTCCTCGCCTGGGTCTTCAGCGTCGTTCCTGTCTCTTCCAGGACCCCGGCCATTTTCTTCAGTTCCATGACACATTCCTGAATCTTGGCGGTGAACTCGGCGCTGCCGTCTCCGCCCCAGGCGCTGGTGATGTCGGCTCCTTGACTGAGTAATGTCGTATACTCGTTGAATTCTCCGGCCAACCCGCTGATGTCCGCCGCGACCCGGGTGATTTCCTCAGGTGTGGCTTTGATCCGTATTCCTTCCATGTGGTATGTGCTCCTTTCAAAAATTTTATTATATCAACAGGATTTCCCTGCTCATATCAAGAATCGGCGTCCTAAACCAAGAAGATGCGGCTGCCGTTCATAAGCCCCTCTTCGGCCACAGTTAGGTTCATATCCATCCGAACACCGCTTGTGCCGTGGCAAAAGATGTTTGTTTGTGTGGGCTGGTATTCGTTTTCCGCCAGGCTGCCCAGCAGTACGGCGAGAAGGTCGGCAACTTCCTGGAGTTTGCTCTCTAAAGGGATGTAGACTTCGAATGTCTGCCCCGCCACAGGAAGTATGACTTCAACAAGGATTTTGTTCATGGGCGTTTCTCCTGTTTTCTTGCTCCCAGGATCTTGATTCTGGTAGCTTGGCCGTCGCTGACGCCGAAGGCGTGTCCCGGAGGAAGAGACGATTGTTCGGATGTGGGACGGCTCAAGAGTTCCAGGGCATACTGTTCTTTGAGTCCGGTACCGATCCAGATATAGTTCCGGGTCATGTTGGTGTGTTGCTTGCACCAAGGCATCTGGACGGTTTTGCCTATTTCACCGGCTTGTTCCCCCAGAATAATATTGTGCGGGGCGCCGGCGGTGAGCAGGGTGAACAGGTCTTGGCGGGGTTCCTCCGGAAGCAGATTCTGGAGCGTGGCCAAGGCGGTTATGATGATGATGAGGGGGGCGTGGGTTTCCGGTGTGTAGAGCGCGGCCAGCTGATGCAGGGCTGATGCGCAGTTCTGTGGTGTCGTGACATAGGCGAAGGGGAGCGGGTCATTGTGGGGGATTAATCCGGTGGGATCTATGACGATGACAGGTTTACCGCAGCAGCTGAATATGAAATGGGCCAGTTCGTTGAGAAACAGGTATCTTTCGTTCCCGGGAGATATAACCAGGTTGACAGAGCTTCGGGCAAATGAGTGTTGGTGGATTTGGAGGGTGTCGCAGTCGATACCTATAGGGAGAGTCATTTGGGTGGGATCCGGGAAGGGATAGATATGATCAGAAAGGGTGTGCGCGTCTATGGTTTCCGGCATGACCGGGATTCTTGGAGCGGTTGCGCCCTGATGGGCTTGGCTCAGGGTCTGGCAGTATGCCTGGAGTGTCCCGGAAGGTATGGGGTCTTCTGTGATGCTTGCTATCTGGAATTCGTAGAGATCGTCCAGCCTAACGAGTCCCCGGCCTTTGTGTTTGGCAGGGAACAGGTTGTCTGTTTTGCCGACGACGGCGTGGTAGTCGGCGGGGTCGTTGAGTTGAAGGGCGAAGAGTTGTTTGAAGTTCTGGCGCAAGACGGCACGGACGGTGTTGACATTCAATGCTGTGAGAATGAAGAAGATTCCGAATTTGGTACATTCACGGGTCAGGGTCATGAGGTCCCGGGTTTTCTCTTCATAGAGATCAATAAATACCGCGAAATCGTGGATGACAACGACGATGTTGAGGAGATCGGTCTGTGTGTGTTCGGCATCAAAGACCGAGGGCCGGACATCGGGCGAGACTTGTTTGTACGATACATAATTACCGCCATAATTGGTAAAGAGAGCCTTGCGCTTGTATATTTCTTCTTGAAGCATCTTGAGCAGGTTGGTCACTTTTTCGCTTTCGTGGCTAAAGACGACGTTTCCCACCTGGGGAGCCTGGGCGAAAGCCCGGAGGGTCTCGGCAGAGAAGTCCAGAAGATAGAGGTTGAGGTCTGCGGCGGTGTGATCTTGCAGCAGGGAATAGATGACAGCGTTCAGAAACGTTGTCTTGCCTGACCCGGCGGCGCCGTAGATGATGGTGTTGCCTTCGGCGGTCAGGGGCAGTCTTAGTGCGGCTTGTCTCTGATGGGCGGGGTCGTCGTATTCGCCGATAATGGGATTAAGTATATATTGGTGAGGGGCCGGGGCGGTGTCGGGAGGGGCTGGGGCGGTGCCGACGTTGGTGTATTTCTTCTTAATCTCATCGAGAAGGATTAGCGGCGCTATGGGGTCGAGCCAGAGGAGACGGGCATGGATGTGTTCTTTGGCGGCGATGTGGCTGAGGTATACGGTGACGGCGTCGAGTTGGCTTTTGGCGGGGGTCGGGTTCTTCTTGGTGTCGGGTTTGATGGCCCGGAGGGGGCGGCCGTTCCTGTCGATGACGACGACGGCGTCATCTTTTTCCGGGGTGTATCGGTCGGCAGGGAAATAGTTTGTCC
>WRJI01000128.1 GCA_009778595.1 Peptococcaceae bacterium
TGTTAACGATTTGGCCCAATCAGGCCAATTGATCTTATCCGAAAAAGTCACCCACAGTTGCCCCCATTGCTGGCGCTGCAAAAACCCAATCATTTTCCGGGCCACAGAACAATGGTTTGCCTCAGTAGACGGGTTCCGCCGACAGGCGTTAGAAGAAATTGACCGGCTCCGTTTCATCCCAACTTGGGGACGGGATCGTATCTACAACATGATCGCCGATCGCGGCGACTGGTGCATCTCCCGACAAAGAACCTGGGGCGTTCCCATCCCGATATTCTATTGTGACGACTGCCGCCGTGAAATCATCACCCCGGAAACCATAACTCATATCCAAAAAATCTTCCGGGCCGAAGGCTCGTCAGCCTGGTTCAGCCGATCGACCGGCGACTTATTGCCGCCGGGATTCGTTTGCTCCTGCGGCTGCGACAGATTCAGCAAAGAAACCGACATCATGGATGTCTGGTTCGATTCCGGCAGCAGCCACGCCGCCGTGCTGCAACACAGACCGGAACTCAGTCGCCCGGCTGACATGTATCTGGAAGGCTCCGACCAACATCGGGGATGGTTCAACTCATCTCTGTTAACATCAGTGGCCACAGTCGGTCAGGCCCCTTACAAAGCCGTCCTCACCCACGGATTCCTTGTTGATGAACAAGGCCGCAAAATGGCCAAATCCTTAGGTAACGGCCTCGATCCCCTGGAAATCATCAACTCCATGGGCGCAGATATCATCCGCCTTTGGGTAGCCTCCTCCGACTACCAAAACGACGTGGCCGTCTCCAAAAACATCATGAAACAGATGACCGAAGCCTACCGCAAAATCCGCAACACCCTCCGGTTCCTGTTGGGCAACCTCTATGATTATGACCCGCAAATCCACGCGATCACATATGACCGGCTTTCGTCAATCGACAAATGGGTACTGGCCAAACTGGCGGCTCTCATCGACCGCTGTCATCAAGCTTATGAAGACTACGAATTCCATACCGTCTATCACAGCATCCACAATTTCTGCACCATAGAACTCAGTTCCATCTATATGGATATCAGCAAAGACCGACTCTATGTTGAAGGCAAAGACTCTCTGCCTCGCCGCAGTGCCCAAACCGTCATGAACGAAATTCTGGAAGCCCTGGTCCGGCTGCTGGCGCCCATCCTGGTTTTCACCATGGACGAAGTCTGGGATTATCTCCCTTCAGTTCGACAGACCCAATCCGCCGCGGGCCTTCTGCAAACCGCTCTCATGCCAAAAGTCGACCCCCGGTGGCGCAACGACGACCTAGCCGCGACTTGGGAAACCATCCTGCAATTGCGGACAGAAATCACAAAAGCCCTGGAAAACGCTCGCCAGAATAAACTTATCAACCATTCCCTAACAGCTCATGTAAACCTCTACCAGACCGACACCACCCAAGATGAATTCCTGCGGGGCATTCCGCGTCTCCAAGATATCGTCATCGTCTCGCAACTGACAATCCATCCGGCAGAGACCCCCGTGCCCACCGAAGCTGTTTTGGCTCAGGGATTCCCAAGCCTGTTCATCACCATCGACACAGCCCAAGGCCAAAAATGCGAACGGTGCTGGATGTATTACGAAGACAACAGCGTAGACAACAGTGAATACAGCCGCGACGACAACCGCGAAAATACTGAGGAAAGTAAGCTTTGCCCGAGGTGCCGGCTTGTCCTGAACTCATAAAACAAAATGTGGAGGTATATCTTGCATAACTTCAACGTCCCCATTGGTGTTTCCAACCGTCATTTACACTTATCCGAGGAAGACCTGCGAACCCTTTTTGGCCCCAATGCCAAGCTCACCTATAAGAAACCGTTGAGTCAGGAAGGTCAATATGTTTGCGAAGAAACCGTAACCCTAGAAGGTTCCATAGGCAGTATATCGCTACGGGTTCTGGGGCCAGTCCGTGCCCAAACCCAGATAGAAATCACGCTGACAGACGCCTACAAATTAGGGATAACACCGCCACTCAGGGACTCAGGAGATTTGGCCGGATCCATGGGCTGTGTTCTGGCCGGGCCGGAGGGAACGGCAACCCTCAAAGAAGGCGTTATTGTGGTCCACAGGCATATTCATGTCCGCACAGAGGACGCCGCGCAAAAAGGGGTAAAAGATCGTGACCGTGTTGATGTCCGAGTGAATTCTGAGCGCGGCGGGATATTTACTGATGTTTTGGTACGCGTTGATCCCACGTTTAATCTGGAATTTCATATCGACACAGATGAAAGCAACGCTTTTGCTCTAAAAAACGGCGATATCGCCGAAGTAATCAAACGGGATAATCAATCAGCAGAGTAGGGGGGCTTCGTTTTGCGTATTTGGGTTGTCGCTGCGTCAGTATTGCTGCTTGACCGCATTACTAAGCTCTTAATTGTCGCCTATATGAACGTCGGCGAGAGTTGGGCCCTCATACCTCATTTTTTCCATTTGACTTATGTGCGAAACACCGGAGCCGCTTTCGGCCTCTTCTCGGGTCAAACAAAATATTTAATCATACTGACATTCTTCGGATTTCTCATTGCTTTCTTGTTGCGCAAAAAATTGTCCCAACTGAACAAAAGTATGCTTATCTGTTTGGGCTTGATCATCGGTGGCGCCTTGGGCAATTTTATTGACAGGGTGTACTGGGATTATGTCGTTGATTTCATCGACTTCCGCGTATGGCCATTCATCTTCAATATCGCTGACAGCGCCTTGGTGGTGGGAAGCCTTATGATGGCCTTATTAATCTTTATAGCTAAAGATTCAAATGAACCAGCCAAGTCGGCAGACTTCGCGGAATCGGCAGATACCGCAGGACCGGCAGGACCAGCAGAAACCACAGATGCGGCAGGTCCGGCTGATACCGCAGATGCGGCAGATCCGGCAGGACCGGCAGACACCACAGATGCGGCAGGTCTGACAGACACTATAGACTCTCTTTCTGAGGAAGTCGTGAATGATTAGGAATGCTCTTGATTTTTGTGTTGGCGAAGCCAACCTTTCTATCTCCTTAAGCGAACAAGAATCCGGTGCTCTGGCCGGGAAGCGGTTGGATGTAGTTCTCGTTTCCCTCAGCGGTCTCAGTCGAACCCAGATACAGAAACTAATCCAAGACGGGTTTGCCAAAATCAACGGACGAACGGTACATCCCAACCACCAGCTCCGGCCCGGAGATCATGTACTTTTAGAGATCCCCGAGACAAAGCCCAATATCCAGCCGGAAAACATTCCCTTGGATATTGTTTATGAAGACGACAACCTTCTTGTGGTTAACAAGCCACAAGGCATGGTGGTTCATCCGGCCGTTGGCGCGGAAGAAGGAACCCTCGTCAACGCTCTTCTCAACCACACCCCCAATCTGTCTTCTCTTGCCGGCGAGATGCGTCCCGGAATTATCCACCGCCTTGATAAAGATACCTCGGGGCTTCTGCTTATAGCCAAGAATGATATTGTCCATAAGAATCTGGCCCGGCAGATCGAAAGCTATACTGTTGAAAGAGTCTATCGGGCAATAATACATGGTGAATTCGCGGACTCGAAGGTAACTGTTGACGCCCCCATCGGACGGGACCCCCGCGACCGCCGCAAGATGACCGTACAACACAACAATTCCCGCCGCGCCGTCACTCATGTGGAAGTTGTGGGACGATTCACCGGGTACACAGAAGTCGAAGCGGCCTTGGAAACAGGCCGGACCCATCAGATCCGGGTTCATTTAGCCTGGTTGGGTCACCCTGTTGTCGGGGATCCTTTTTACGGCCCGTCTCCTCCTGGCGGTCAACTTAAGGGGCAACTCCTCCATGCGTCAAGGTTAGGGTTTGTCCATCCGGAAACAGGGGAGCACATGGTTTTTGTGGCAGAACCGCCGTCGGCATATCAGGATTTTCTTGATGACTTGGTATGATTGGGCTTCGGGAGCCTCCAAAAGCCCACAAGTGCTTACGCTTAGCAGAGTACCGATTCTTACTTCTTTGAGTTTCGAATATCTTCGGCGATAGCTTCCCCTCTGGCTTGATAATCATAATATGTTCCTTTGGCAACATATTTCTTGCCGTCAAAAACGAAATAGGTCGACCCGCTTT
>WRJI01000129.1 GCA_009778595.1 Peptococcaceae bacterium
GATATTAATAAGCTGGAGGGTGAAATTTTCAAAGAAGCCTGTCGGGTGGCGTGTGATATCATGCGGCAGACACTGGAAGGATATGATGATCAGCTTCGTCGGACACGTGATTTCAAGCAGCTTCGGCATAAGGGACGACCCAAGACAGTGCTCAAGACCCGGATGGGAGACGTTGAATACCGTCGTGGCCAATACCGGATTGTCGAAGACGGAAAGACGAAGTATGTATATCTTCTTGATATGGCCATAGGGGAACAAGTCATTGGCCATTTCAGTCAAAGCATGGCCGAAACCATCGCGGAGGCCAACTGTGAGATGTCGTACCGGCATTCGGCGCAAACCGTCAGCGAAACAACGGGACAGCATATCAGCCACACAACAGCATGGAAAGTGACGCAGCTTCTGGGAGAACGGGCGGATCAGCGGGAGCGTGAGGACGCGGCACGGGCCAAGGCATCCCAGGGATTGGGCCAGGAAGAGACACCTGTTCTGTTCGAGGAACAAGACGGGACATGGGTGAACTTGCAGGGAGGCGACCGCAAGAAGCGCGGCGCTTCAATCGAGATGAAGGTGGTCATTGCTTATTCAGGCGCGGTCAAAAGCGGTGGGAAGAGATACAATCTGACAGGCAAGGTGGCCTGCGCCAACTTTGAGGGCATTGACGAGTTTGTACGCCGCAAGGAAGGCGTGATTGCATCCTATTACAATGTGGACGAAATACAACACCGTATCGTAAACGGTGACGGAGCCGCCTGGATTCAGCGGAGCGTCACCGACGAGACTGTGCACTATCAACTCGACACCTTTCACCGAAACGAGGCCATCTTAAAGTATGTCAGAGACCCGGAAGCACGGGAAAACATCTTTCGGTTATTGTATTCCAAACAAATTGACCTCATGTTCGATGTGATTGACGCCTATGCCAACAGCACCGGGGATCCGCTGGAAGAAGAACGTTACCGCGCATTGGAGGCCTACTTCAAAAACAACCGGGATGGCCTGATCCTATACAAGCACCGGGGCCTTGACTTGCCAGCGCCGCCGAAAGGCATTGTATACCGCAACTGCGGCGCGATGGAAAGCAACATCTTTTCCCTCGTCGGCCGCCGTATGAAGCGCAGAAGAACCAATTGGAGCATCTCCGGCGGCAACAACATGGCTCGGTTGCTCACGCTGAAAGCTACAGGTCGCCTGTCCGACGCCGTGTCCGGTTTCCTGCCGGAAAGGTTTGACCAAATCATCCAAACGCCGCTGTCCGCCGCAAAGTCGCCGGTCAGTGTCGGCAAAGGCTATAACGGCTTTGCCAGGGCGCAGATTCCTTCAAGCCTTCCCTGGATGAAAGAAATCTTTCGCATTAAACCGCTCGTTTGAGGCCGGTTTATCCGGCATAATGATCTTGACATTCCCCATTTTTTCTAGAAGAGACGAAGTACGATAATAAGTTATCCACTATGGCAAAAAACGAGAGAAGCTCTGCAATATCGTCATAGAAAAGTGACAAGAACCCCAAGTTGTGGTATAATGGAAGTGTTCAAATCCCAAATAATCACAACAAGGAGACCTTGTCATGAACCAGAATAACACACTTATTGGTCAATTGAAAAGAGGCTTGCTTCATTTTTGTGAAAAACTTTCCGACGGACTGACCGGCCCCATGATGAAATTCTTATCGCAAATGCTGTATGGTTTGCTTGTCAACCAGTCGATCATGCTCTCTGATATTGCACGGGCCTTACAGGAAGACATTCCGCTGATCAAAACCGAGAATCGGTTGTCCCGCAATCTGAAAGGGTTTTCGGAGAATATCACCTGCGTATGGGGCAATTATCTGGAGGAAGTCAAACCATTGGTGGATGATGAAACCATCTTTTGTCTGGATCCCGGCGACATTTGCAAGAAATACAGCCGCCATCAGGAGGGTTTGGACTGGATAGAAGACGGCTCCTCCCACAAGCCTTCCTTAGGGTGGCAATTGATTGGTGTTACAGCCCTGACCCATGGCAACAAACTGCCGATCCCCGTTTATTCTGAATTGCTTGCGCCGGCTGACATCATGGAGGACACCCTGACCGAGGGGATCGTTGCCGCTATCAGTTCCGTTCAACGCAGCTTCGGAGGACCGACGGGAATATTTTCAATGGATAGAGCTATGGACACAAACGCCATCTATGGAAAATGTTTTGATACCAAACAGCGATTTATCATCCGGGCCAAGGTCAACCGCAATCTGATCGTTGACGGTAAAACCATCAATATCACGGAGGTTGCCCGACGGGCAAAAGGCAAGTACCGCATGGACTTCACAGACAAACACGACAAAACACACAAATTGAAAGTCAGTTTTGTGCCGGTCTTCCTGCCGGACTATCCGGATGAACCTCTGTCGCTGGTTGTGGTCTACGGTTACGAATACGGTGACCCCATGCTTCTGCTGACAAACCTGCCAATCCAAGGGAAGGGAACCTGTCTGCGTGTCCTCAAAACTTATCTCTGTCGCTGGCGTATCGAAGAAAACTACCGCTTCATCAAAAATCAGTTCCATCTGGAGAACATCCGGGTCCGGTCATTGGCCTCCGTCCGTTCTTTGGTATTTCTGATAACTGTCCTAACCGGCTGGATCGTCATATTTGCCAACAAAAGAGGTTCTTCTATGCTGGTGGAGGAGGTCTTGAACAGAGCCTTACGCTTGTTCGAGATACCTAACTTTACGCTCTATGCCGTGGCCGACGGTATCTACAATATCATGAAATTTGCCACTCGCGGCATCTCCGCCGCCCTCTCCAAGCCACCGCGATCACAGCAGCTCTCACTCTTCAATCCCTACGCCTTCAATTACTCTGCGGCTTAACTCGCGAAGTTTTGGGGAATCTCAAGATGTACATATGAAGGAGCAATCATTCAGCGAAGCAAGACAAAAGATCAAATGGGAGGCTTTCCGTGATCTTTTCAAAACAATTGTTGACCTCATTTATACTGGCTATTATGAGACGTGGCACGGTTATCGCGTTTCGGCAATCGACGGAAGCAAAGCCCAGCTCCCTGACGACCAGAACATGAGGGAAACCTTTGGGGCGATGGGCAAAGGCAATACAGCCGCTACGGCGCAGGTGTCAGCTCTGTATGACGTTCTCAATAACGTCTTGATCGATGCCCAGATTGAGCCTTTGGCTGTTGGCGAGAGAGAATTGGCTGAACGGCACATTGACGCGTTGTGCAAACTCCCTTCCTTTGGCAAAGAACTGCTGCTTTTTGACAGAGGTTACGCTTCTTTTGACCTGGTTGAAAAAATGACGGGCTGCAACGTCCACTTTGTCATGCGCGTGAAGAGGGGTTTTAACAAATCCATTGACCAACTTGGACTGGGCGATCGAAGTGCCTTCCTTCATAAAAAGGGCCACGGCAACATCATAGTCAGAGTCCTCAAATTCACATTGCCGTCCGGCGAAGTAGAAACCCTCATTACCGATATCGAGGACAATCGTATGGGCGTCAACGCTTTCAAGGGCTTGTACTTCAAGAGATGGCCTGTGGAGACAAAGTACAATGAAATTAAAAACAAACTTGAGGTTGAAAACTTTTCAGGACGGACTGAGAATGCCATCAGGCAAGACTTCTTTATCACCATGTACATGTCAAACGTGGCAGCGGTCGCCCGTTGGGAGGCACAGGTTGACGTGGATGAGGAGAGGGAACTAAAGGATAACAAATACTCGTACCATGTTAATGTGAATCACGCTATTGGCACTTTGAAAGACCGTTTTATTGAGGCTATGCTCGAACCAAATCCGCGTCTGCGCAGAAAATTGATTAAGCACATTATCTTCCTTTTGGGAAAGTGTGTTGTCCCAACACGCCCTGATCGTTCTTTGCCTCGAAATCAGTCCCCGCGAAAAGCTAAGTTCCGGTTTAACAAAAAATCAAATTGCTGATGCGCGCAACAATCCTATTTCCTGTGCCCGCTTAACTTGTTGACATTGGCAGGCTTCCCCATAAAACGATAGCCCGCTTTGCTGGACTTGGGTTCATCGGGAAAAAT
>WRJI01000130.1 GCA_009778595.1 Peptococcaceae bacterium
CAGTATCGGCGAATGGGAGGAACAGCCGGAATACCGGGAACCGACCCTTGCTCTGGAGGGCGCTGTGGATCACTATGATCCTTATGTTGATGATGATTGTTTCTATCAGCCGGGAGATCTGTACCGGCTTATCACGGAAGATAAACGGCAATTGTTGATCAAAAACACCGCCAAGAGTATCGCGCCTGTCACCGACAACATCAAATACCGCCATGCTGCCCATTGCTATCTCGCGGATGCGGATTACGGTCAACGCATTGCCGAAGCTCTGGGACTCAAAATAGATAGAGTTATTGCGTTGTCCCAAATGGGTCGCCGGGAAAGGTTGCATGCGACCAGCGAGGCGGTATGGGTTCAATAAGAAGGGAGAGTGTGAAGCCTATGAGAAGATTCAAGTGTTCCGTTTGCGGGTACATCTATGATGAATCCGCGGGTGTTCCTGGGCAAGGTATAACACCGGGCACGACGTGGGAGGATTTACCTGAAGATTTCGTGTGTCCCTTGTGTATGGCGCCAAAAGGTGTATTCAAGCTTCTGGAAGAAGCTCCCCATCCTGATGCCGGAGCTGGGAGCGCGATTATTGAGGATACGCACAAGGCAGCCGATGGATTAGATGACGGCATCAAGGAGCTGTCCGCCGGCGAGATCTCGGCGATATGTTCCAGCTTGGCCAAAGGATGCGAAAAGCAACGCCTCACCGAAGAGATGGCGGCGTTTAACGAGCTGGCCGATTATTTTAAAACACAAGTGTCAGACCAAGGAACGTCATGGGATGAAGTGGCAAACGAACTCCAGGAGGATATGGCAGCCAGGTTCGAGAGGGCCAACGCTGTGGCTCGGGCGGACGAAGACAGAGGCGCTCTTCGTTCATTGGTATGGAGTGAAAAAGTTAGCATGATGGCAAAATCTTTGCTTGAACGTTTCGCCCGGGAAGGCGACGCGATGCTGCTCAACACCAAGATTTTTGTTTGCGATATATGCGGTCTGATCATGGTCGGCGACGTACCACCGGAAATCTGTCCCGTTTGCAAGGTTCCCCGTTTCAATATCGTAGAGATTGAAAGGAGATGACACGATGCCTGCTTATAGAAATATCCGCCTCTGCGGGAAAGACTGTATGTGTCTCTATGTCTGTCCTACCGGGGCGACGAATACGGAGAACAGCATTATTGATGCCTCCAAGTGTATACCCGGATGCATGGTGTGTGTGACGGCCTGCCCTTCCGGAGCCATCTCGATGATTCCCGATCAGTATCCGCCCCAGCAGCCAAAATCCACCGGCGTTATCGCTGCCCAGCGCACCTTGGGTCAGAGCAAAGTGCGGCAAGAAAAAATTGCGGAAGCTGTTGCCAAGGCCACAAACAGTGCCGTCACAAATCAGTTTGCCCGAGCGGTGGCGAAATCCAACCTTCGCATGGCGGAGGATATCCTGCGGGAATCCGGTTATCTGCTGCCCCAAAGCGGCGAGGTCAGAGAATTGCTGACATCTTTGCGCGAAAAGGCCGGTCCGGGTTTTCCCAAAGACGCGGCGGAATTGTTGCTCACCCGGCTGCAGGGGTAAACCCGGGCAACCTACTTCAAGACAAAAGAATCGATAAACGTTTGAAAATCATCCGCAGCCGTATCCCATTGATTCAATAAAGACCGACACTTAATGTTATAGACACAGGAGCCGGAATACAAAAAGATATCACGCTGCCTATATAAAGATTCATTGATCGTATGGGTAAACGTGAACTCAACAGCAGTATAACCGTTAACGGAAGTCTTCTTCACAGTCCCAAAATCGCCACCGGGATACTGTTCTTTGATCACATCATAAACGATGTCCAGATAATGTTTTGCTTGGTTAGGGTTATCCTGGAGAATGGGATACAGGAAAAGCTCGGCAGTATTCTTAGTCGGATCGACACACTGATAACTGGTATAGGTCTCATCATGAGTCAATTCCCAAGAAATGATCGTTGTGACAGCAAAATCTCTCGGGTTCAAGTCTTTGCTGACCAGATCGTGGTCAATTCTGTAGAGGGTTATCGTGTAGCCATCAGTATCGTGATCAATCCGCACAATGATCAGCTTATCTTTTTCGACAGAATCCTTTGTGAACAGGGACTCAGAACCTGTCAAGTCGTCAAACTTAATGCCGCTGACGTCGCGATAGCCGTGATTATTCATCAGAGACTTTTTGTATGAATCCATCTCTTCTGTCTGGTTTTCCGCGACATCGTATTTTATGATCTGTTTAAAAATACCGCCCAAAGTGGTATCGGTGGAGCTGCTGATCTTGCGCTGTCCGATGATGAGTCTAACGGAAGGGACTTCGTCATTCTGAATAAGATAATAATCCTGATCCGCAAGATTTTCTTTATTTCCGGAAAACACAGCGAAGAGAATTATGGCGATAAACGCCAGGATCCCCAAGGTAACGACTGGGATTAAATAGGGCGTCTTCTTCGTGTCTTTTTGACGAGGGACGTCCTGAGAACTCTTGCCGGGCTGAAAACCTGTACCGGGTTGAGGATCTGTGCCGGGCTGAGGATCTGTGCCGGGTTGAGGATCCGTGCCGGGTTGAGGATCTGTGCCGGGTTGAGGACCATGGTAAGGTTGGTGGTCGGTACCGGATTGAAGTTCGTACAAAGGTCCTGGTCCGGGACCGGTCCCAATGGGAGGATCAGGAAAAGAATGAAACATATCCGCCGGATGATAACCGTCAAGGGATTCGGAGATAATCTGGTATTCTTCAGCAGGGGGTGTGGCAAGCAGGGAGGGATCATGTTGATATGAAATAAATGTTGGCATGGGTTGGGGTTCCATTTCAAGAAGTTGCTCTGATGCCGTGTTAGGATCCGGCTGAGACCAGGACGCCAAGTTTCCCATATAAGTTGGCATCGACTTGAGTATAGGAACTTGTTCAGGGCCGGAGTCCGGTTCAGAGCCAGGGACAGGGTCGGAGTCCGGTTCAGGGACAGGGACAGGGTCGGAGTCCGGTTCAGGGCCAGGGTCAAGATCAGAATCAAGGCCGGAGTCAGGAACTGGGTCAGAACCAAGATCAGGCTCGGGCTCAGGACTCGGTACGATGGTTTGTACCGTATACTTTTCGGCATCCTGTCTTGTCATTTCTGTTTCTCCCATATAAGTCGGCATATTCGCGGGTTTATATTTGGAAGTGGTAGAAGGCGCAGAAAAGGATTCAAGATCCTCAGGGTACACAGATTTTTCGAGTTCTGGCGGGTGTTCCTGTTCTGGGACTTGCTGTGTATACATAGGCATGGTTTGCCTTTGTTGATACTGATGTTCATGGCTGTAAAGGAAGATTTCGCCACATCTGTAGCAGCTTAATGCATTGTCTTCAAGCCAAGTACCGCATTTTTGACAATTAATTGCCATGTGTGCATCCTCCTACGGATATAAACTGTTCGCCGGTACAAAGATACTGCTTTTTACGTCAATGTATGATTATCATAACACAGGGCGGCTCACAGCCGCAACATAAAAGCACGAAGTTGTTGGGGATGGGGATATAGAAACCAGGTGGGCTCGTAACAGCCCCCAGGGATTCGTTCTGTTCGAAACTCAAATCCCCTTGGGATTGATTTGCAGTATCCTTTGTTTCGTTTGATCAGGAAGCAAATCACATCTCAAAAATGCCCAGTCGCCAATGCTGGTTACGCTTTCGGGGATTGTAATCGATGTAAGCGAAACACAATGGCGAAACGCAACCCCTTCGATACTTATTACACTGTCAGGCAATGTGACTGACGTGAGCGACATGCAACGACTAAACGCTGCATAGCCGATTTCAGTTATACTGTCAGGAATTGTGATGGATGAGAGCGAGATACACTCATTAAATGCATACTCACTAATCCTTGTTGTGCCGTTGGGAATTGTGATTGATGACAGTGAGGTGCATCCGCTAAATGTATATATACCGATACTTGTTACG
>WRJI01000131.1 GCA_009778595.1 Peptococcaceae bacterium
TTATTACCTTTCGCCTGATTACATTATTACATAGGAGGTTACTATTGTCGATGATGGTTGGAAGTACAAATGAGAAGAAAAATGTATACTATTATTGTAGAAAAAAAGCTGGAGAATCTGATGTTAGGTTTAAAAGCAGAGATGGAGCCGCTGAATTGCTAGGAATATCAGCGGTTTCGTTGCGTGATCACGAAACTGGAGGAACGAAAGTAATCCCCCCGGATGTGGTTGCTAGAATGTCAATACTTTATAACGCACCGGAGCTGCGGAGCCATTATTGTGCGGAATGTCCTATAGGAGAAGTTCAAAAAGTACAAAAACCGGGTGAAGAAGTCTTTGAATTGGAAAAATTGACATTAAGGTTATTAAGCTCTTTTAAGGATATTACAGGTGTGAAAGATAAATTGATTGAAATTGCCGCTGATGGGGTAATCGATGAATTTGAAAAACCCGATTTGGAGTATGTTTTAAAGACCCTTGATACGGTTGCTCTTCATGTCCAAGAATTAAAAATATGGGCTGAGCGGGAGTTTGGTAGGTTAGGGCAATGAAGTAATGACCTCATAAGCAAGGCAAGCTTTGTTTGTAGGATTTCTATGCTGTCTTGGCTACGGTAGAACATTTGGCAAGGCTTTGTGGCGGGTAAGCATATCCCTCCCCGCCACTTTGCTTACATGAGCTTGATAGATTGCGCTTCACATCACCAACTGGACACAATCCGCCCATACACCAGCTTGTTGTCGTAATCGTACTTAGTCACAACGATGATCACATTGTCGCCGATGTTGAAATCACTGTCCTTCTGCCCGGGTGAGTACAGGCACATACAGGTGAAGTCCTTCTCCAACGAGCAAAACACACCGCCAGCGTATTTGCCCATGATGCGGGATAAACGGCGGCAATGCAGCGGATGGCGGCTCTCCACATCCTCAAACGGATGCGGGTTGACCTCCTTAACAGACAACCTGATCCGATTGCCCTCTAGCCCTTTGAATACCGCCTTAACGGTCTGCCCCGGCCGGAAATCCTCCCGCAGGTCAAGGATGGTGCCGTAGGATATATTTCTCTGTGAGAGTGTGGAGTCATACCCCTCGCACTCTAGCAACATCCGCGTCGTGGATACGGCCAATATGCGGCAATCTACCAAATCGCCGGATCTGTATAACCGCTTGGCAAACGATTTCCTTCGGTAGATAATGGCCTGGGCGCGGGACGCTACGGCGCAGTTGCCCTCGCGGTCGATCTGCTTGATGACGTAATCGACCTCCGCGCCAAGGAACCTATGGATGACGCGCTCATACTGCCGGGATTCCTCTTCAGCCCATATCTCGGGATAAGGGATCAGAACCTTGACGCGGTAATCAAAGACCACAAGGCAGGTCATCCTCTCCTCTCCCAGCTTAATGGAATCAACGCCGGCCACACGCCCGGTCAGGATAGACCCGGCGCGGAAAGAGGCGTAGATTGCGTTCCATTCCTGCTGCTCATCAGGGGAAAGGTCTTTGTCGAGTTTGCGGAAATCCAAATCGTAAAAAGCCTGTCTCGATGAAACAGGCTTTTCCTTTGTTTCCGCTGTGGCGGGTTTGTCTTTTTTTCGTCCCCACCTCCGTTTCTCTTTCACGGGGGGCGTTTCCGGCGGCGTTTCCGTCTCAGTTGATTCTGTGCCAATATCACGGATTTCGTCTGTTTCGTTGGACTCTGGGACTGCGGGCAGAGTTTCGGGCGCTTTCTTTCTCGGCATTTCATGGTCACTCCTATCAATATATTTGGACTGGACGCGGCTATATCTCCGAAGCCACCCCCTTATAGAAGGCAACCTTGCCCGCTTTGATCACGGCATGGTAGTGCTCGTATGGAAACCGTATCTCTCCGGCTTGCCGTAAATCATCAAGAATGAATATCGCCGCGTTGTGCTTTCCTTTATATGTCCCCTTCGCCTGTTGGAGCGTCATATACTCCGTACCCCTGTGGATCACGGCGACATAATAAGCCCGGAGCATCCCGTCCGGACTGTTTTTGAAGAAGGTCAGCTTAAACGGCGGATTGCCGGGCGTATGGAATTCAACCCCGTTCTCCCGGAACGACAGCATGACGTCCACCGCCGCCAGTAAATCCTCGTCAGGCGAAGCACCGATCATCGCCAGCTTATCTTGGCCAGACGCGCGGATCAGCTGCCTGCACATAGGAAGCAGCCTCCCAACCTGACGGTCTGCGAAGACGTCTTTCTTACCGTACGCCATCACCAAAAGCTGCTCCAGTTGATCTATTCGCAGACAACGGTATCAGTTGCGGCAGGCTTTGCAAGATGATTTGAATGCCGATGTTGCGGGAACGCGCCGTAGAGATGATCTCCACAAACTTCGGAAACTTGCCTACATTGCAGAATTCATCCATCACAACATTGACAGGCACAGGACATTTCCCGCCGCTTGATCGCGCGAGGTCGTATAACTGACTGAACAGCATTTGAAAGAACAGGGTGCTCAGAAAGGCTTTGGAACTGTCCTGATCGGGAATGACGCAGAAATAGGCGCAGGGTTTTTGCCCCGGCAGTTTGAAGTCGATCTCATCATGGCTGGTGATAGCGTCCGCCATCTTATTGGCGTAGACCTGCAACCGGACGCCCAGCCCGCTGGCCATATTGCCCCACAAGGCTTTCTCCGCCTGACTGAATACGGTAAACGGAGCTTTTGCCGGATGGGGTTCTTTCAGTTTCACCAGCTCTTCCGCTACCTCTTTGAACGGCTTAGACGACAGCAAACGGTATACCGCGCCGATAGACCGTTCTTCAATAGGAGTTTTCAAATGGCTCACATACAGGAGGAGGGTGATCAGGAGATTCTGCTCGGAAATATCCCAAAACGGGTTTTTACTTTCCCCGTGCTGGGTGTTGTCCATGATGATCTGCGCGATCTTCAATGCCATATCCGGGCTGTCTTGGATGGCTGTAAAACAGTTGAAAGAATCGGAGTGTTCCATATCAATGAGATTAAAACACTTTACAACGTAGCCCTCATCAGCCAGAGCCCCTGACATACTCTCAAAAAACTCCCCCTTGGGATCGACTAATACTAAACTCTCCTTCCGGCGAACGGCCTGAAAGATGAACGGCTTCACAAAACCACGGGATTTCCCGGAACCGGGGGCTCCGAAGATGACCATATTCAGGTTGAATCCGATCCGGTCTTTCAGACCGATATAATCCGCCAGCTCATCGCTGTCTCCGGGATCGTCTTTGACTTTCCCCAGCACAGTTGTCTGAATCTCGGCAATCCGGCCGACATCACAGACCGTTTCCATCTCATCGGGTTTCATCCAGCCGGAGGTGCCGTGCGTCCCGTCCGGCAGAATATCGAAGCCGCGCTTGTCTTTATCGAAACGGTAATCGGACAGCCAATGGTAGCCTTTCTTGGTGAACAGGATGATGAAGATAAGGATGATTGCCGTCACAGCAAGGCCGGTGGGCGTAAATATCCCGGCCCAATTCAAGACCGGGTTGAACTCCCATATGCTCTCTGCGGGGTCTTCGCCTGTCGGATTGAATGTAAAGAGGGTTCCGCGACGTATGGAATTGACAAACATCCCGTAGAAATATAGGATCAATAAACCAAGCCCGATGTATTTACCCGTTTTCCCCCTGACCTTCATCCGAAGCCGCTTTGTCTTTCGCCCCACGCGCTTTTCGAGCCTCTTTACAAGCTCGGATGGCTTTATCATCAATGTACCCTCCTTTCGGCGTGATGTATGGTTCGATGGGTAACTCTTCGATGAGTGATGAGAAGGAGAAAAGGTCTGTGATCTCGTTATC
>WRJI01000132.1 GCA_009778595.1 Peptococcaceae bacterium
CCATTTACAAACCTCTCATTGTCCAAAGCGACATGACCCTGCTCCTAGAAACAGACAACGCTTCCTACGAATCTGCCCGGGACGAGCTCTCAGCCTTTGCGGAAATGGTGAAATCCCCCGAATACATTCACACCTACAAGCTTACACCCATCTCCCTTTGGAACGCGGCCAGTGCCGGGGTCAAAAGCGCTGATATACTATCGTCTCTTGAGAGATACAGCAAATACCCCGTCTCCGAAACTGTTATATCACGCCTGAAACAGATCAGCGACCGTTACGGGAAAGTCCGTATTCTTAAAGAAAACAGGAACTTGTTCCTTGAAGCTGACGACAAATATATTATGGCACAACTTTGCGCCGAGAAGTCCGTTGCCAAATTTTTTATGGACTCGCCCCGAAATAACCGGGTACAAATCGACGCCACTTTTCGCGGACATATCAAACAAGCTCTGATGAATATCCAGTTTCCCCCCGAAGATCTGGCCGGATACGCCAACGGGGAAAGTTTATCTTTCGAGTTAAGAAGGGACATATTCCAACCCCGGGATTACCAGACAGCGGCAGTCAGCGCTTTTCGCGCCGGCGGCAAAGGCGACCATGGTGTTGTTGTCCTGCCTTGCGGCGCGGGTAAAACCATTGTCGGCATTGAAACTATGGCTCAACTTATGACAGCGACTCTCATTCTTACCACATCGATTACAGCCGTCAGACAGTGGATTGGCGAATTGCTTGATAAGACAACCCTCGATCCGGACTGTATCGGTGAATACAGCGGCGAAAAGAAAGATATCAAGCCGATAACGGTTTCAACATACCAGATCATCAGCGCTAAAGACAAGAACGAAGAGCAACGCCATTTTAAGCTGTTTTCAGAACGCAATTGGGGCTTCATTATCTATGATGAAGTTCACACCCTGCCGGCACCGGTATTTCGCATCACCGCCGAACTTCAAGCCAAACGCCGTCTCGGTCTGACGGCCACCCTGGTGCGTGAAGACGGCCATGAAACGGATGTGTTTGCCCTTATCGGCCCCAAACGTCACGAAATGGCTTGGAAAGTCCTCGAAGGACAA
Source organism: Peptococcaceae bacterium (assembly GCA_009778595.1). GTDB lineage: Bacteria > Bacillota > Desulfitobacteriia > Desulfitobacteriales > Syntrophobotulaceae > WRJI01. The sequence goes on from WRJI01000132.1 coordinate 1,074, forward strand.
GGCTGGATAGCTCAAGCCATGTGTTTTGAAGTTCGCATCCCTATGCCCGACGCACTGAAAATGCCCTACGCCATTGCCTCGAAACGAGACAAGTTCCGCATCGCGGCAGAGAATCCGGACAAGATCCCTGTCCTGAACCGACTGATGGCCCGGCACACCGGCGCCCATATTCTGATTATCGGCGTCTATCTCGAACAGCTTCAACAAATTGCCGACCAAATCGCGGCGCCTCTCATCACAGGTAAAACAAAAAACAAGGAACGGGAGCTCCTTTACAACAGTTTCAAACAGGGCGAGATTTCCGTTCTGGTGGTATCCAAAGTCGCGAACTTCGCCATAGACCTGCCGGACGCGAATGTGGCTATCGAAGTGAGCGGAAGTTTCGGCTCCAGGCAGGAAGAAGCCCAGCGGTTAGGACGTATTCTCCGACCCAAAAAAGGTGACAACAAGGCGTATTTCTATACCATTGTCTCCCGGGAAACACGGGAAGAAGATTTTTCCATGCATCGTCAACTGTTTCTGGCTGAACAAGGGTACCCCTATCGTATTGTCGATGAGGAAGTTTGAGAGGAAGTGCAACCTATGTCCACAACAGAACAAATCGCCAAGTACTTGTACGATAAGTGCATCATGGGCGCATCCAGCGATCGCGTCAACGGAACCGGGTTATCTGCTATCTACAGAAGCGTGAGTCACTCCAAGAAAAGTCCTCTGAAACCGCAAATCATCAAAGAGCTTTCTGTCTTTTATGCCAACAAACAGAATATTATCAACATTTGGCAAAGCCTATCGGCGTGCGAACAGGACTTTGTCGGTTATATTGTCCGCTACGGAGGCAAGGAACATCTTCCCACGACACTTGAATACGCCAAAAAACATAATTTTAAATTAGAATATATTAATAAATGGGGCCGCCAAAGCAATTATCTGGACGATCACCACTATTCTCAATTGAAATTCCTGCATCTCCTCAAGCGAGAATATCCCAAGTCGAAAGCTACGGTCTTGTTTCCCAGCGGAAGAGCTATGCCGGCCTTCGTTCTCAATGCCCTGAAGCCGATTATGGAACCTGTGGCGTTTGATTATCAGGACTTCAAGCCCTCCAAAAAGGATCTTCTCATTTGTCGCGAAGACAGAATTGCCGACTTTGCCGCGATTGTCCGGGTCGCCGCCGGTGAACAGCTTAAAGTCAAAACGGGAACCTTTCACCTGACCAAAGCGAAACTCGCCAAACTCTCTGAAATCATCGGTTTCGAAGAAGTCTGCGAAAGGGAAGGCAAATTTTGCACACCCAAAGAAGCCAAAAACCATAACGACTTTCTTGTAGCTCAACCTTTTTTTACACTGGCCGCCAATTCGGGGTTGCTTGATATAAACCAAGAAGGATTCGTTTCTCCCGGAAAACAGTCAACGAAATTGCTTGCCCTTCCACTTGGCAAACTGGCACAAACCATATTCCGCGACTATTGTGCCGACAATCATATCCGTGAGCTTTCTCAGATCCATCATGTAACAAACCATGGCGAATGGATTAATTGGCATGAATGCCGGAAAGCTATTACAGAACTTCTGAAAACCTGTCCCGTGGGCAAATTCGTTAGCTTTAAGGAATTCAACAATAACGCGAAACTCTTCTGCGGCAACTTTATGATGCGCGCCTTTGATCGCTTGGCCGCAACCAGAGGTTACGATTATGGTTACGTTTATCGCTGCAATTTTGAGCGGGATTGGAACGAATGTGAAGCCCCTGTTATCATACGCATATTGGCGTTTTTGTCCGCAATAGGCATCGTGGATATTGCTTATCAAGAAGCGCCCCCCGATAATATGATTTTGGGAAATGACTGCCATTATAGCATCTCCGGATTACGTATAACAACTCTGGGCGCGTGGTTACTTGGGTTAGCGAATAAGTATACACCCTCACAAACGACAAGCGCGGCAACCGACGATGGAGAACTCATTGTTCTTCCTGATTATTCTGTGGTTATTTCCGGTTTGAAATGCCGGGTAGATCATGAGGTCTATTTCAGCAGATTCTTAACAAAAGTCTCCGTCGACGCCACCGCTGCCGTCTACAAACTGGATTTCCCGTCTGTTATACGGGCCTATGATCAGAATATTACGCCGCTCCAGATCAAAACCCGATTAGCCGAAACATCGGTGAAACCGATTCCGGACAACGTGGCGCGATCCCTTGACGACTGGCAAACGAAAATCGGCAGGATTAAGATACGAACTTTGACAATCCTCGAAGCAGATGATGCTCTTTTGCTTGAGGAAATCAAGCATATCAGAGGCATGGACAAAATCATTACCGACGACTTGTCTCATGCCGTCATCATTGGGGGAGATCAACAGAAGAAAGTCAAAGCGTTAATTGAGAGAAACGGTTGGCCGATGAAGATCAACGCCTAATCCGACCCGCGGATTCAGCCTCCCGCACAGCAAAAGGGGGCTGTTGCAAAACCACCAAAAATGGTATGCAACAGCTCCTTTCTGTAATAAGAGGTTACCTCTCCGCTTGCCTAATCTTTACTTCCCCGGATTTTTCTAAACTTACTATCAGC
>WRJI01000133.1 GCA_009778595.1 Peptococcaceae bacterium
TTGTCTATGCCGTCGGTTGCTGTTTGTTGGGTCTGGCCGATGACGGCGCCGAGGCTGTTGGTGCGGTAGGTGCTGGTTTCGTTTTGGGCGTTGATGCCTTGGGTCATGTTGCCTAATGTGTCGTATTGGTATTGGCTGGTTTCGATGGCGCCGGTGGGGATATTGTCGGTGCATTCTTGACGGTCGGTGCGGATGAGGTTGCCGCGGTTGTCGTAGCTGTTGGTGAGGAATCAGGGGAATCCCCAACTTGAGTATATGTCCCCACCCGGCAGTGCTCCAAAAAGTTCCCAACAGGGCTTGACAAAGCGACACAGAGGCGGTAGGCGTAGACAGCCATTCCATCCGGAGGCGTGAGCCGCCGGGACTATCCTGATCGGAACCTGTTCGGCATGATGCAGGAAACCGACCGGAGACCGGAGACGGAAGCAGAGACATAGCCGGAGACGCAACCAGAGACAACGAGGAGATCGGCAGAGCAAGAGATCAATAATCCGTCGGGGGAAATGGTGAACCCCAAACAGGCTGTCGCGCCCTTGGCGGCAAAAAAGGCTTGTCAGCATATCCAACATTCAAATCAGCGCAAACGGACAGGAAATCTTATAGAACAGCCACGGGGCAAAGATGACAATACAAACCATCTGCGACGTTGAAAGCCACCACGGATCACGGATCGGACTTAGGCGTTTGTCTTTCGTCTTGGAACTTGGAACCATCGCACCTTTAGACTTTAGGCTGTGGCAAGAGGGTTTTCAATACCCGATTCGCTACATTCCACATTTGCCGGCCCATCGACGGCAAAGGGAAACGGCGATTCCAAAAGCCGCCGCCTTACCAATGATTCTTTTCATTTTCAGTTGGAGCCGCAAGTTTCAACTACGCTTGCTGTACATACTGAAGCAACTTCGATCAGCAAGGTTTTGGCTATATGCAAATACTCTTCAAAAGATTTTTCATCAGCAAAATAATCCAACCATATTCGTCGAATTTGTTCTGCTAATTCACAAGCATTCATTGGTTTAAAAACCAAATAACTAATTTTGCACAATGCATTGTAATAATTCTCATCATTCCAAGATTCTTCAATGCCAACATCTTTTTCTAACCATTTATTAAACCATGCTGTTATCTTTTCGAAGTCTCTCCTTATTTTATCTGTCCCAATAAATCCCTCCTTCCATTCAGAGTCCTCATCTACAACGTATTCATCTATCATAAAACATTCTTTCGAATAACAATTGAATCCTGGCAACAGATAATAGCGTTCACTTGCCTTTGTAGCGTTTTCCAGAGTGGAGCTGGGAACATCTGAAGCTTTTTCTTTTCCACTCCCTGATTTGGGTTTTTTAAATCCATTTTCAGGTGGCCCGCCCGCCCCCGGGCCCTCTAGGGGCGAAGTCAAGGATGAGAAGAACAGAATTCCTGGTTCCTCTATTTTCCAATGAACCGGATCGACGGAGACGGAGACAAGGGCAACTTCACAACAACGGTAATCAAAGAGGGTCATAATACCTGCAAAAGAATAACCTCGAATCAGCTGACGCGAACACATGATTCAAGCCAGCGGGAACAGAGGTATTCAATTGAGAAAATCATACCACAAATGACGCTAAGTTGTCATGAATTTTGAAATTGCTTCAGGAATCCTGATTTCCCGGCGTTTGCTCAGTCGGTTCAAAGGGGCGGTATTCGGTCTGATGCTTCATCATGCCGTAAACGATGCTTACCAGACGGCGCATAATACAAACAAGAGCCTGAGACGGCGTTTTCCCCTCGCTGATTTTCCTGAGAAAGTATTCCCGGAAGACGGGCTGATAAGGTTTCCTGGATCCCGGCTGTACCGCAACCACAGTTACCGCCATAAAGTAGAACACGCCGTTTAACATGCGGTTTCCTTGCCTTGTACTGACTTCCTTGCCTTTGCCTGACGAAGAGAACGTCACCGGAGCAACGCCGCAGTACCGGGCGAGTTTGTTCGCGTTCCTGAAGCGGCTGATATCGCCAATCCCGGCAATGAGTTTAGCGGCGGTAACGGTCTGGACACCCGGAATTGTTGTCAGTTTGTAAGGGAAGTGTTCCAGCATTCTTTTGATTTCGGCCTCGATAAAGGATATCTCTTCCTTCTGATTCTCCAGACACCGCGCATAGCTTCGGGTTATGAAATCTCTTGATTCCTGATAATCCCTGAATGTATCCCCATCATCCCGGACACAATCCAAAATCTTGGCGGCTCTGTCTTTTTTGGAGCCACGCACAACGCTTTGAAATTCGCTGTGTAATTCATCAGCGGATTTCCCTTTCAGATGACCGGGGGAAGGATACGTTTTCCAGAAATACATAGCCGTTTTGCCGTCTATGGCGGAGAATAACTTCTGATAGCTGGGATAGGCAACGCAAATGTGCTCATGCAAGCCGTTTTTCAGACGAATACCCTCTTTAGCAAGAATATCCCGGCGGGAAACTAACTGAGAGAGTGTCCAGTAGGAATCTTCCGGTTTGGCGTCGGGCAGTTTATGCAACTGATTAATCAGAACAGTTGCCACCGCATAAGCGTCATACTTTGGTTTCGTTGATGGTGTTGCCTTCGGCGTCGTATTTGTATTCGTATTTGATCTGTTTTTTCGGGGCTTTAAGGGTTGTGTCGCTTTCCTGGATTTTGAGGAGTTGCCCGTTTTTGTCGTATGTGTTTTCTTCCAGGATGCCGTTGTGTCGGAGCGAAAGACAGGACAAGAGAGGATCTAAGCACATCCAAACATCCGATCTGGCTTCTTCAAGGTATTATTTTCCTGTCGGAAATCAGCCCATTTTCATCCTCAGTGGTAAAAGTGTGTAAAACAGGCGAAAATACGGAATTTTCTTTTCTAAAGCGAATTACCTCCCATATCTCTTCCGTGCCACTGTCATTTACTAAGGATGTCAGAATTATCTCGTTGTTGTCTATCCTCCCTTCTGAGTTCGTATCAATTCTCTCAACAATACTATTTCTTTGATCGTTCCAATACGTTTCATTAATCTCTATTTTTTCATGAGAGTCGCTGTTTGTAATAGATACTCTTGTGTTGGAGATTTCACCCATGTGGGTTTTTTCTATATATTCAATTGCATGGGCAAAGAGTGGTATGGAGTCAACTTCAACAACTTCCCCTTTATCCAAATAGTTCTTGTCGAAATAATCTTCCGAATTAATTCCCGCTTCTCTCCATATATTATCGTTTCTATATCTATATAAAATCTCGACTATGACACTGCCGTTTATCATTTGTTTTTACCCTTTCCTCCTAAATCTCTGCCTTCAAATGCCTTCTTTATTTGCTTTAGTGTCTTATCTGATATCTCTCCTCTCCTTCTCATTTCTTCGAGCTCCATAGGTGTTTTCGAAAGAAGGTCATTTACATCAACGCCCTTTTCTATATTGGGGTTACGTCTTAAATCATTTAATTGTCCCTTCCCTTGAAGTTGCTTTTCTATTGGCTTATTTGGATCAGGTGCCCAATTAGGATTTCTTCCCCCCGGCCCCTCAGATGCAGCTTGAAACCTGTCATAATTCTTACCAAAATTGTTATACGAGCTTATCGAAACAACTCCCCCGTAACCTGTAACAAC
>WRJI01000134.1 GCA_009778595.1 Peptococcaceae bacterium
CAAAGATCCTCTGAAACGGAAATATGTTGTATTGGAGTGAGCCAATGAAGGTTGTAGTGACCAATGGATTTTAAGAAATCTAGGCGGATCAAGGGTTCTGCGCCCCTCATGCCGAAACTTGGGCTATGAATAATACTTTTCTTCTCACACAACTCTAACGCTCGGCAAATATGAACACCGAGCTTAAGGACTTCACCTTGAGGAAGCGGTCTGTCTTTTATCTGCTGGCTCAGGCTTGTTAAGAGTTCCATACGAATCAGAACATCCCATCCGATGGTGTCAGCCCTTTCAATGATTTGATAATCTTCGAAACTTACAATATGGCTGTTCCCTTTGAACTCGCTCATCAAATCTATTTCTCGAGTGATATCAGAAATAAGTGCCAGAAAAAATCGCCGTATAGATTCCTCATCTAGCCCTTGTCCTTCTAAGCGCTGAATTTCAGACGCATCATAGGGCACTGATATCAATTTAACTGCTGAATAATAGGTTTTGCCAAATTCCTGACGGTAAGCTTTGTAAACTTTCCCGAAGGATCCTTCTCCTATGAGAGACTCTACCTTCCACGTGCCCCATAGAGGTTCGTAGCGTTTGATCCTGTCGTTCATATTGCTGTCCAACATCTCTTTCCGGGCAGCCGCCCGGTGCCACCTCCTCCGTGTTGTATTGAACAGGAACTCTCTTTTTTAATATAATATCGGATCCCCTGCCCTTTCGTCAAGCGCAGACAAACAGCCTTGCCCAAACAGAGCAAGGCTGAATATGATATCAAGGTAGCCCGTCATCATTCCCCGCAACTCTTCATCTGCCCCAATATCTCGCTCATCAAATCGTTGCGCGCCTCATCCAGCCTTCTGACACTGACGCATTCATACATGAGGTTCTTGACCTTTTGCCGCACACTTCGCGTCTCTTCCAACACACGGACAAGCTCATTTCCATGCCGTTTCTTGAGCCCCTGCTCCTCTGGATTGACCGGATTGCCTTTCCAAACAGCCAGATTCCTCCACGGAAACACAATGCCGATTACGCGAAAGGGAAAAACCGGATGCAACACAATCTCGATCTTCTGCCCCAGAGATTTGATTTCGCTGAGGATCTCCTGTAAAACCGTGTCGCTCCCATCCGCATCTTCAACACAGATGCGATCATATTTGCGCAGAAATCGTGGGGCATAGTTGGCCCATCCCTCCCCCAACAGGGCGTGGAGGAAACAATAGGACACTTTGTTCTGTTTGATGAAGTCCAGCGTCTGCCTGATTTCATCTTTGTGCGTTGCCTCAGCACCTCTCAAATTATAAAAAAAATGCGGAAGCTCTCTACCTGTCAATTGCTCCAGAAGGTTCTGCTCCGTCATACCGGTGTCTGCTTCATTTGATAACACATACTCTTGAACCAAGAGCCTGTCACACTCCGCCTCAAGGTCCCGTTGCTTTTTGAGCAAGCCACTTATTTCCTGATCCTTTCGCTCCCGCTTTGACTTGTGCAGACAATCCCCCAGATCAATCTTGACAGGAATCTGCCCATGTTCACCATCGGTAAAGCTGTCAAGATCGAGCAAGCCTATCCTCGCACCCGGCAAAAACAGCCCTGCCAACGCGTCCGGATCGCGCGTCTGCCTGATATAGTCCACATCATGCCGCCTATCTGACAACTGGATACCCATTAACTTAATGAATGTCGATTTGTCCAATCCGACGTTACCGGTTAATAGATATGTACAAAAACATTCCGCTGTTAAGTCCGGCACCAGGGAGATTTGACCGCAAGGGGTATTCGCTTCCAGGAAGTAATGGCGTACATTCGCGCTGATGGCCATCGCTCCATTCCTCCAGTTTGAGTTTTCCTGGTGTTATCTTATGCACCGTCTTCCCGCGTGGTGCTTATGCAATCAACAATGGACAAGCGACTAAGGCCGCTCCTATTTCTAAGAGCGGCCTCTGTCATTATAGTCGCTTAGGTTGCAACAACATCAATAAAAAACAAGAAAATCCACATTCTGAATCCTGAATACTGAATACTGGATACTTGCGGGCAAAGCCCGCATTAGAAAGGGCTCTGCTAACTATGGATTGATCCCAGCTTATCCTTCAGAACCTCACAAGCCTTTTGCATCTGCCTATCCGGCGTATCCTCTTCACCGGGCAGCAACGTCAATTTCTCCCCTTGCTCCAAGGGAACCTCATAATCAGGCACAACCCCTATCTTATGAATATCATTCTGGTCGGGAGTCAGATATTTCTCTGTGGTAAGCTTCAGACCGGTGTTGGCATCAAGTTCAAACAGCTTTTGCACGAGACCCTTGCCAAAAGTCGTGACCCCAACAATAGGGGCACTGGCGTTATCCTTAACAGCGCCCGTGACAATCTCTGACGATGAAGCGGAATACTGATTGACCAAAAGCACAAAGGGGACATCAATAAACTCTCCTGTTGCAGGATAGCTGGTGAGCCTTTTGTTGCGGTTGACGGTATGCACCACAGGCCCCCGGGGGGTAAGGCGACTGGCGATGTAGATAGCCGCGTTGAACTCGCCGCCCAAATTATTGCGCAGATCAACCAAGATGCCTTTGTATTGCTGGGGATCAATTTCGCTCAGGGCTTTATCAAAATCTCCGGGAGTCTGTCTGCTGAAGGTGGTGATTTCAACAACAGCAATATCCGGTTCCCCCGGATACGGTCCCCATTCCACCGAAGGCACGCTGATCACGGCTCGCGTGAGCTCGCGCTCAAAACGTTCATGAGAGGATGCCCGGTAGACTTCTATTGTGACTTGGGTCCCCACTTTTCCTTTCAACCTGGCAATGGCTTCCGCCTGGGTCATATTCGCGACAGGATCCCCATCGATGAGAACAATCTCGTCACCGGTTTCCAGCCCCGCCTCTTCAGCAGGAGACCCTTTTATAGGTCTGCTGACCATAAGCTTATCTATATCGTCTCCGACATAAATCCCAATGCCGCCAAACTGACCCTCGATCATCGTCTGCAGATTCTGGTTTTCCTGCTCGTCCTGGAACCCGGAATATTCGTCCAGGTTGCCGGCAATCCCTTTAATTGCGCCGTCAACCACGGTATCCCACGGCACCTGTTCCAGATACTCACCCCGGACAAGCCCGATCACTTTAACCAACCGTCCCATATGCTTGTAGTCCACCAGGATGAACACGCCCCCGACGGCGACAACAATTATAAAGAATAGTATCGCGGTGATCACGGCATGCTTGAAGGCTCTCCCCCACTGAAAATCTGACAAGTCGCTATCCCTCCCGTGTTGATTCGATATTTAGTCGCTTAGTCCCTTACGGACGCGAAGCGTCAAAAAAGAACAAGAAAATCCACATTCTGAATACTGAATCCTGAATACTGAATACTGGATACTTGCGA
>WRJI01000135.1 GCA_009778595.1 Peptococcaceae bacterium
AGATTCATACGACCAACATGTATTTCATACTTTGGATCAAATCTTTTGTGATGAAGTAGAATCATGTTGTTTCGATAATCTTTTGGTTTCTTACATCAGAAAACATGAGACTTGTTTTGGGGATTAACATGGCCGGGGTTATCCATACCCTGGCCATAGATGCAGTCAACCATCAACTGTCAACTGCTTTGAAATACCCAGTAAATACGACGCAAACGGTCTTTGGAATCCACAGACTCCTATTATGCCGGCAACGGAATACCATTACCAATATGACGCCTTCGGCAGACCCTGCCGGATCTCCTACCAGAATTCCGGCGGCACCACAGTCGGCTATTGCTTCACCCAAAATACCCGAGGCGACGTGGAAGAGATCTACAATGCCAACGGTGCCCTCCAGGCCCGCTACATCTACGATGCCTGGGGCAAAACAGTCTCCGTTCAGAACGCAAGCGGTACAGAGATCAGCAGCCAGACCCATATCGCTCCCTTGTTTCTTTGGCCTCCGGCCACGAACACCTGGGTTGTTGGTGAAGCCCACTCCTTTGGCTATTTTATCTTGAAAGAAAAAAGAAGTCTTCTTATGCCCACAACTTTCTGAGTCATAAGATTGCGGTATGTATTCTCAGGATTCTTGAGTGCCTGAAAGAGGGAGGGTTTGATGTAAGGTCCGTCACGGGTGTAGATTGTTTTCTTCTTTCCGGCACTCTCGTTATTTTAAGGAGCCAAACCGACCCCTGAGCAATGCATCGTTGTTGGGAAAATGTCGCTTATTCGCTTGTGCGGAACCACGTTTCATTCTGTTTTGTGCCTGAGCAAAGTGAAGGGAATGGTCGTAATTATGATGATTAGAGAAAAGACGTTTGGATATATTTTATTATTGCTTCTTATTATTAGGGCGTGTTGAAAAAAGACACAAATACAGCACTCGGGGAGGAGATGATACCAGGGTCGAGAAATCATCATGAAATATAGCGAAATCTTCTTGGGGGCAGGCGTGCCTTTTTACTGTTTGCGGGGGTGTCGCCCACAAAAGGGTATACGTACCCCTTTGCTATGCCGGATTCAGTACGAGCAAACGCCTGAAATTGTACGCGATGGCGTACATGAATTCCGCTCCTTGATTTTTGGCAACACCTTTGTACCGCACGCGCTTGTTTTGTTTGCTGAAGGTGCGTTCGTAAGGACTGCGCAGTTTGGTAATCCATTGGTCTAAGTCGGCATTTTTGTCTTTCATGTTGTTGCGTTTTATGATCATCGGATGAAGTCCCCGGCGCAATATTTTCTGAATGGCCCCGACATAACCTTTGTCTCCGGTTACCGCTCCGCTTTTGGGCAGAATGTGTTTTACTCCTTTGGCGTCGGTTACATTGGCCGGCGTCACAGCGACTTTTGTGATCATGCCGCTTTGCATGTCTACCGCAACGTGTTTCTTGAACCCGTACCAGAATTTCTTGTCGCTTTTGGCTCCGATCCTTGCTTGCGGGTCTGCCGAAACTTTTGGTAGGACTGTGTTGTTAAGCTTTTCATATCCTGCTGTGATCGCTTTGTCGCGTTCCTCCCAAAGATTCAGTTTGCTGATCAGCGCGCTGGAATCCACAAATGTGAAGACTTCGCTGCAACAATTCTTGGCCTGCATCTGATGCTTGACCTCATGAAATAGATGTCCCATTTCTTTGGTTCCGATGCTGTTCCGAAATTTACAGATCGTTGTGTAGTCCGGGGTCTTCTCCAGAAGGGAAAAGCCGCAAAACCATTTGGCGGCTGTGTTCTCCGCGATAAATCGTTCAAATTCCCGGTCTGATAAATCTTCCATAAATTGTAAGATCAGACACATGATCAGACGGAGTTTTCCGTATCCGTCGGCGCCAATTTCGTATGTTTTTATTTTGACTGATTTTACTATTCGATCAAAGTTCAGAAGCTTCTTGAGTCTGCGGTAGGTATGTTTCTCGGGTATCAACTGCTCTATGCTCACCATTTCTATTTGGTCTGTATTCATCATCTACACCTTACCTTTTTGTTCTATTATACCATTTTTTGTGCCCGTGTGATTCTGTATTATTCAACACGCCCTATTACTAATGTTTGTTCGTGTTCATCAAATTCTACTGACACCTTATCAGAACAAGGATTGTCCATACTAAAAAGCCCGATTATTTCTCCTGATGCTGAGGATTATGAAATTATCGAGGAGAACGATTATTACAAAATCCTCCGACTTGATTTCATGTATTACTGTTATCTCTTTGGCGAAGATCATGAATTGGCAAAATCAGAAGGGCCATTAAGCAAAGCACCTCGTATCATTATGGTTAACAATCACCTTCTAAGGCTGACTTTACAAGCAGGCACAGGAAGGGGGACACAATGGGGGTACTATTATGATAGAAGAGCAGATGTATTCTCAAGGGTATTCCTATGTATTTACGACCAATGGGACACAATGGTAGCTTATGGAGTTGTGGACAAGGTTATCGTGAGGGATATATTTGATAAAACCAAATATTATCAGGAAATCTCATCTTTCCTGGAACCCTTCTCCGAAGTGGCTGAGCCGATCACTAAAGCAGAGTTTATAAATGATGGAACCATGATCAAAGTCACTTATCTATCAGGTTCAGAGTATAGAGAAATAACAGAAACCATTGATTTGCCCCCAGACTAAGTCTACTACCTACTGTCTAAACAATCCCGTTAATAAGGTCGATTATTGTGGACAAAAGCCTAAAATCGTGGCAACTACTATTCTTTCGTATATGGAAGTTATGGAGATTATCATAGATATCAACCGCATACATCAAAAGATGCTATTGTGAGATTATTCAGGAAACTTTTGTTCAATGAGAGCGAAGAAATAATCTTCAATGCGTTTAACAGGGTCATACTTTCTGGGCATCCATCTTTCGACAATGTGGTAGACCCCATCATTAACACCCTCGACAACCACATCATAACCGTCTAAGCCTATTCTTCTAACTTCCCTTGGCAATTTCCAATAACGCGCTTTATTTAGGAGTCTTAGAAATTCTTGAGTCTCATCTTTGTCCAGTTCTGCCCTTTCAGACCTTGAAATTCCGCCGCCTTGCCTACTCGCAATACCGTCGCTAACTTTATATATGACGCTTGCTGTTCCGGCAGCGTTTATCTCAATCCGCACAACAATCTGGTTAGTAAATGCCGGGAAATATGAAAATCGGTACACTTGGGTTTCGGATGTATAGAGTGCTTCTTTGTTAATGCGGTCTCAACCTGACCAGTCCCTGACGGGATAACCTGTCACCAAGATGCCGGTGGGTTTGTCCGGACAGATTCCCCTGTCAGGATGTGGTCAGTCAGTCAGTCAG
>WRJI01000136.1 GCA_009778595.1 Peptococcaceae bacterium
ACGCTGGGTTTTTCCGCGATGACGAGGTTGTATGTGGGCATAGGTAACCCTCCTTGGATTATTTTGAGCCATAAAAAAAGACCGGCAGGCCTCAGATGTGGCTGTCGGTCTTGTATTTTCTTATTGCCGGGGTTTTAACTCGTGATATATGATCAAAATTGCAACCAACCAGCTAAGTACGATATAAGAAGGGCTACGATAATCCCCCCAAGCGCAGTAGACAACCATAAAACACCTTTGAAAAACGTTAGTTTGTTATCTGCTTCCTTCTGGGTGGCACTTATTTTTTCTTCTAAAGCAAAGTCTGATTCCTTGCGCAGTTGCATCTCATCTTTTAAGGTTGATGCCAAATCACTAAGTTGGCGTTCTAAACTCAGTCCCGACTCTTTCTGGGCTGATATCAAATCGCTAAACTGGCGTTCATAATTGAATTCCAACTCCTTTCGCAATTTTGATTCATTGTCGAGCCCAGAAACTAAATCGTCTATCTTCCTGCCAATACTTCCAATCAGTCGAGTATTTTCATCCATATCTTCTCTAGTTTTTCGGATAAGTGAATGAATTTGGCTGATGGATTCCTCGTTTTTCACAAGACCTTTCTCCATAAGCTCAATCTGTCTCTTTATGGTCGATACCGCATCTTCTAGTGAACTTAGTCCGATAGGAGCGCACTCCTGAATCATTTCAATCAAACGTGGCGGGAAATTGTGGATGGATTTAGGAGGAATGACTTCCCCAATATTGGCTATCTCACCATCGACCAATTCACTAAATACAGCGGCCACCAATTTTTTCCCTGGCAACAGCCTAAATGCTCTGGAGGAGAAATTGTAAAGGCCAAACATCAATTTACCATGATACCCTGGATCGACAGCAAATCCCCCGAGTGTCATTATTCCATACTCTGTCATTTCTCTCTTTGGACTCAGTTGTAAGAACATATTATTGGGGAGCCGGAGGGTTTCTTTGGTTAATACAAAAACGGCCTCGCCGGGTGCAATAACGGCGTCTTTTTGTTCAATTGGCTGTAATGCGTCATATTGTATTGGCCCACCATATTGTGCCTTGAGAAAATTGGAATCCAATACAAAATCATACTTGATGGGATCACAATTAGCAGGATTCCCATCAACAACGACCTCTCCACGTGTGATAAGCTCCAACAGGGCTTTCCCGGATATTATATTGGACATGTTTTCCCCTCCTACTGTTGTTACAAACATGATAGCACCTCAATCATATTATGTCAACTGAAAAAACAAATGTTTTTGATTATATGAACGCAATGCCTGTCCTTATCCCATTGACAGTGCCCTAATATACCAATTATAGCTGGGTTTTTCCGCGATGACGAGGTTATATGTAGACATAGGTGATCCTCCCTGGATTATTTTGAGCCATAAAAAAAGACCGGCAGGCCCATGTAGGGCTGCCGATCTCTCAATCTCTGCTAGAGAAGCATATTAGCTTAAGTCCGTCTCACGCTGCCTACCAGACGGATCGCGCGGCGTCTCCGCAATCTGACGCTGTTTATCATGCAGGTCTTCAAGAAGTGAGGGGGCCTTACCACGACATAGTTTCTCTACATGTTGGCATCGTTCTTTCACTGTTGCCGCAAGCGCAACCCTGCGTTTTTCATCCACCCGGTCAGAGGGAGTGAATATATCCATAATCTCTTCTGACAGTCCCTCCAGTGCATTAAAATCAAACCACGACAAATCCGAAACCAGTTTGATCTGCTCCGCATGATTACCACGAAAAGGTTTACTGCCCATATCCTGACCGACATGGGGCGTATCATGCCAAAGCGACGTGCCGCTATCGTAAATCGGCGCAAAGCCCATCCATTCCAGCGTTTCTACGTTTCGGATAAAGCCGAAGTTGTTATAATGCCTGTCCTCGTTGGCGATGATGTAATCCAACACCATCATTTTATCCAGCGCGGCATACACATCGGGAATACCCAGTTCTTCGCAACAACGCAAGAGGTGGGTCAGTCTGGAATGGCGGTTGTCTTTCTTAGTGGATTCCCTGACACGCCATGCTTGGATCAGTTCGGTATCCGGTGTGACAAAGTTTTCGCACAAGCTGTACGGCTTCCCTTTGTCGAAAGTCAAGCTATACGGCACATGCGGGATATTCAGCCGCCGCATGATCACACAGGCAATTACTTCATTAAACGGTTCTTGCTGATAGACGCCGCTGCCACCCTTCATAAGGACACGTTTCCCATCCGCAATGATCCACTTCTTTCGGAGCCAGCCGTCTGAGGTATTGTCCGGTGATATAAGGCTGACGCAGGCAAGGTTTTCGGGTTCATGCCCAAACAATATCTCGCCTATGTCTTTGGAAAAATCGTTTTGAAAGAAATTGATCGTCTCCCAGCGGAGGCCGCTGTCTTTTGGGCAAATCCAGTATTGGTCTGACAGGCTCAATCCGTAGCATTTTGATAACAAGAGGATAGGATTCTGAAAGCCCAAAACTTCAAGCGCATCCCGAATACCGTCACGGCTGGCAGGGATGGAGCGGCCCGTCCACCAGTCGTTAAGATTAAACGGCACGATCCGACCTTTATCCTTGCCCGATGTGACAGTTGTTCCAAGCGGCAGATGAGCGGGATCATGGATCATTCCGTGCTTCTCAATGCTGCCGCTATACTCTGAAATGGTAAGCTCCACAACCGGGATATTCTTGTGCATCAAAGTACAGTCCACTTTGCCTTGCCCCCCCTTGGTATCAATTTCACCTGTGTGTCTCAGATTGCTTTGTGATTGGTTTTTTGGCTGCCCCTAGGATTTCACTCCTATCTTAGCATTCGATGTACAGATTGTCAAAGAGAAATGGGGGCATTGTCTAAAATGACCGGCACGGCTCATACCCCCGTCTTAGCCAATTGGTTTAGCCTTCTTAGCTCTTTTCCATACAGCCGCTATAACTGATATGGGTAAAATTACAAGCAGCAATGCCAGCCCTATATATGACCTATTGCCTGTCTTGGGGTTGGCTGGATGAATGCTCTCTTCAGGTGCTTCTTTATCGCCGTCTGCGTGCGGCTCAGTTGATGGCTCCGGCGTATATGGCGGCGGGGATGCTGCCGCCCCCGGGATCGGATCAGGTTCAATCGCAATGTTTGGTTCTGGTATAGGATTTGACGTTGGCTCTGACGTGGATGTCGGCTCCGGCGTGGGTGTCGGCTCCGTCGTGGCCATCGGCTCCGATGATGGTGTCGGTTCCGGCGTGGCCATCGGATCCGATGTTGGGGTCGGGTCCGGCGGGGGCATTGGCCCCCGTGAGGGTGTCGGCTCTGGGG
>WRJI01000137.1 GCA_009778595.1 Peptococcaceae bacterium
AACTCAGAACCCAGCAACCCGAATTCATGACCCAACTCGTCAGCGCCGCCCGCATCGGCCGCTCCCTGGGCATTCACCTCATCCTGGCCACCCAGAAACCCGCCGGAGTCGTCGACGACCAAATCTGGTCCAACTCAAGATTCCGGGTCTGCCTCAAAGTCCAAGACAAAGCCGACAGCCAAGACATGCTGAAACGCCCCGACGCCGCCGAACTGACCCAAGCGGGCCGCTTCTACCTGCAAGTAGGCTACAACGAACTCTTTGAAATGGGCCAATCCGCTTGGGCAGGCGCACCCTACTACCCTCAAGACAGATTCACCCCCGAGAAAGACGACGCCGTCGTCATCATCGACAGCAACGGCCGCCCCATTCGGGCTGCCAAACCTGATAAGAGAGACAGCCGCCTGGCCAATCCCAAGAAACAGCTGGACGCCATCACAGAATACCTCAAAGCCACCGCCGACAAAGAGAATATCAGCATCCGACCCCTCTGGCTTGAACCGATTCCAGCCATAATCTTTCTTGATGACATCAAGAGAAATAACAATGGACAATTTAAACAGGGATTCAATCTCAATCCCATTATAGGACAATACGATGATCCCTCCCGGCAGCGCCAATGCACGCTGACTCTGCCCCTCACCGCCGAAGGGAATACAATTATTTATGGCTCAGCCGGATCAGGCAAAACCACCTTTCTTAACGCCCTCATCACTTCCCTGACCCAGGATCACACCCCTGACGAAGTCAACATCTATATCCTCGATTTCTCCGCGGAAACCCTGCGGGCTTTCGCCCAAGCGCCTCATATCGGCGACGTGGTCTTCAGCTTTGAAGCCGAGAAAATCGAGAATCTCCTCAGGATGCTCCGCGAAGAAACCCACAACCGCAAAGCCCTCTTCGCCGATTACGGCGGCGACTTTATTACCTATATGAAAACGACCCAACCCGAATCCCGTACCCCGAACCTCGATCAACGACCCCCGAACCCCGACCAACACCCCCCGAAACCCGAACCCCGAATCCCGAGCATCGTTCTCATCATCCACGACTTCGGAATCTTTTCGGATATCTACGAACACAAACTCCGGGACATCATGAACCTCACCCGGGAAAGCGCCAAATACGGCATCTATGTCATCCTGACCGCCCTGAGCATCAACGCTGTCCGTGCCGTTATCCGGCAGAACTTCAAACAACTCTTCTCCCTTCAAATGAACGAAGCCGAAGACTATTTCTCCATCGTCGGCAAAACAGAAGGACTGCTTCCCGCCAAACACAAAGGCCGGGGCCTCGTCCGGCTCGACGGTCTATACGAATATCAAATCGCTCATCTCACCGAAGACCCCATACCCTATGGATTCATACAGACTCATAGTCGGCAACTGCAAGACCGTTATCCGGACGTGGCCGCCCCCCCAATTCCCATCATGCCCGAGCACATCACCCCAGAAGATCTGGCGGCGCACATCCAATTCAACACCAAAGAGCAGACCAATCTCGCGCAACTGACTTTACCCATCGGAATTGAATGTGATACAATAAAGGTCCACAATTATCCATTCGGAAGGAATCCTGTCAGCTTGGTGGTTTCCGCCCAACCCGAAACCCATTTCCTGCAGGAACTGGCCACACTCGCCGCCAACCATTGCGGTATCACCACTGTTATCATTGACCCTACCGGGACACTCGCCCCAAAAGACACAGGGGCCCTCATCTGCGTCTCGTCAAAGGAAACCTGTGAAAACGTCATCAAATCCCTGGGCAACCTCCTCACAAATCGTCTTAGCACAGGCGAAACAAGCGCCAGCCAAGGCCAGAAACACGAACCCCTCATTGTCATCATAACCGCCTACACCCCACTCCAAAATATAATAACAGAAGAAGCACGAGGAGATCTCATTCTCTTCCTGGAACGCACTTCCATCACACATAACACCATCAGTATTATAGGCGAACTGGCCCAAGACATTGGAAAAACCGCCATGACCCCATGGTACGCCAAACACAGTCCCGGCACCGCCCAGAACTATATCTGGGCCGGATCAGGACTCAAAGAGCAATACACACAGGCCATAACCCCCCGGCCCACCACCGAACAATCGTCCCTGTCCCCGGAATTCGCCTACAGCATCAGCAAGGGAAGGCAGATGACCAAAATCAAATTGCTTGGCGCCAGCTCCGACAATGGACAATGAAAACCAGACAAAGAAAAAGACAAAGATATGGACAGGGCAAACCTGTTGACATATAACAAAATATTATACGAAGGGAGAACACAGCGAAATGGAAGGAATCAGAATCAAAGCCTCGCCCGAAGAGATTAAACGGATTGCGGGGGATATCACCGCACTGGCCGGAGAATTTGGCGAATACACGAATCTTCTTGGTCAAGGCTCCGACATCACCAGCGCCTGGGGCGGCGACGGCAGCGCGGAATTCACCGCCAAAGTCCAAGAATGCCTCGTCGAACTGCGCAAAATGTCCGGCATCCTGGAAGAAACCGGTTCAACCCTGCAGACCCAATCCCGGAACTACGAAGCGGCTCAAGAAGCCAACAGAGCTAACGCGACAAGGCTCATGGGGTAAAACAATTTGACAATTAGAAAACAGAGGAGGATATCGCATGTCCACTTATTTAGTAGACTCAACGAAGGTTTTAGATGTGGCCGCTCAGATTGAACGGCTTAACAACAACCTTCATGACACCATGGAAAGCAGTAAGAACAAGGTGCGTAGCCTTGATACCGTCTGGGAAGGCAAAGCGGCGGATGAAACCATCATAACATTCTGTCAGTTCATGGATAAATACTCTGTAGCGTATCATGGAATGATCAACAATTTTGTCCTGTTCCTTCGGAACTCTGTCGCCGCAGGCGCGGCCCAGGTCGAGCAAGCCAACATCGGCGGCTGATCCGCATTGATCTCCACAGGGGATAGCGGCGGCCCTGATCCCAAAACCAAGATTAAAGACCGCTATCCCCCCGTGTTCCGATGCATCCTTAATGAAATAGTCCGGAGGTTCCCTCTTATGTCCACAATCAACATAGAAACCGGTACAGTTGAAGAAAGCGCCGCGCTCACAAAGCGAGAAGTCCCGGAATGGTACGAAGAAATCCTGTCATGCTACCGTATCCTTCTTGACATGATTGATAACGGCGTGTGGCAGGAACCGGTAACTGAAGCCCTTGCCACCGAATTCAATGACATAATCATCTGCGGATACGCCAATCCCCGCAAAAAAGTTCTGACCAATTTCTCCGACCACTTACAAACCGTTACCCAGA
>WRJI01000138.1 GCA_009778595.1 Peptococcaceae bacterium
AAGCCCCCGAATCCCTGCTTCATGCTGCAAGTCCGCTGTAATCTCACGAAAATGAGTCAGTTGGTAATCCGGGATCCAAAAACGCATAAAAACCACCTTTCGAAATAACCCTTCGCCATATTAAGCAGCCCTTAACAATCGTTCTCAACTAATGCGGGCTACGCCCGCAAGTATTCAGTATTCAGGATTCAGTATTCAGAATGTGGATTTTCTTGTTCTTTTTTGACGCTTCGCGTCCGTAAGGGACTAACAGCCTCGCCAGCCGCTCCAAAAACACATCCATCTCTTCGTCCGTTCCGACAGACACCCGAATGAAGTTCTTAATCCGCGGCATATCAAAATACCGTACCCAGATCCCTCCATCGGCGAGACCCTCGTAAAGACGCCGGGCATCCACCCCCTCATGCGTAACAAACAGAAAATTCGTCGAACTCGGCAGCACCTCAAACCCCATCTCCCTCAAACGTTGAGCCACCCTCTCCCGCGTCGCCAGGATCCGCGCCGTTATCCCGGCGCAATACGCAACATCACGTAACGCCGCAGCCGCTGTTTTCTGGGCAATATAATCAACCGCGTAAGGATTAACAGAATCCTTAATACGCTTGAGCCCCTCGATCAAGTCGGGATGCCCCAGCGCGTATCCGACACGCAGACCGGCCAAAGCGTGAGATTTGCTCAGAGTTCGCACAACAAGCAAATTAGGAAACCGGGACAACAGCGTCGCCGCACTCACACCGCCAAAAGCGATATAAGCTTCGTCCACCACCACAACACTCCTATGTAAGCAATACTCCAAGATGGGCACAATCTCCTCCAGCGGTTTATAAATACCGGTAGGCGCGTTGGGGTTGGCAAACACCACGCCCGCGTTCGGTCGTAAATACCCGGCGCTGACCACAGCGAACTTTTCATCAAGAGGTTCCTCCTGATACGCCACCCCATACAGATTTGCGAAAACCGGATAAAACGAATAACTGATATCCGGTATCAAAAGAGGCTTATCTTCGGCCCCCACCGGAGGAAAAAAAGCTTGGTAACACATAGAAAGAACATCATCAGAACCGTTTCCCACGAAAACGTTCTCTGCTCCCAACGCAACACCTGTTGCCTTTTCGGCAGACACAACAGCCTGCCGCACCTCCATCGCGTCCGGATCGGAATAAAGTCTGAGGGCCGCAACGCCGCAGGCCGCCGCCAAAGCATCCGGCGACGGCGGATACGGATTCTCATTGGTATTGATTCGAACCAGAGGCTTCACCGGTCTTTCACCAGGCGTATATGGTGTGATGCCGGCCGCTTTTTGGGAATAATACTCCATTGGTCCCCCTAGTTCGGACGATCCATAAGCCCGGCATATTCGTCAAACAAGCCATCAAGGAACACCCTCTCCTCAGGCTCAGGACCCGCCAACGGCAACCGGCAACTGCCGACTTGAAAACCCAGTTTGTTCAACAAATACTTGATCGGAATCGGACTGGTTGTCACAAAAATCCCTTTAAACAAAGGCATAAGCTCCAGATGGATTTTCAGAGCCTCCTGATGATTCCCCTCCCAGAACAACGCCAACATACGTTGGGTCCGTTCACCCACTAAATGACTGGCCACACCGATGAGCCCGTCAGCGCCAAGGGCGACCAAAGGATACAGCAACGAATCATCGCCGCTGTAAATCGTGAAATCCGCCGGCAGAATCCTGCGCAGCTCACTCATCTGATCCATGTTCCCTGTGGCCTCTTTCAGCCCCACAATATTGGGAACCTCAGACAACCGCCGCACAGTCTCCGGCAACATATTGACCCCGGATCTTCCGGGAATATTGTACATAATCAGGGGTTTGCCTCCGGCTTCGGCAATAGCTTTAAAATGTTGATACATGCCTTCCTGAGGCGGTTTAATATAATAAGGCACCACCGCCATAAGCCCGGCGATATCGTATTGAGTCGCTTTCTTCGCCAGCGCCACGCTCTCTTCGGTGGAATAGCTGCCCACATTAGCAACAACATTGCAACGGGATCCTACTGCTTGAGTCACAACTTCAAACATTTTCAGACGCTCATCCTTGGACAGCGTCGCCGGCTCACCTGTCGTTCCCGTCACCACAAGGCCGTCCGAACCGTGATCGACCAAATAATGAGCCAGTCGCTCAGCCTCCGCGTAATCGACGCTCGAATCCGCTCTCATCGGCGTCACCATAGCCGTTAAAACTTTGCCGAACATTACTATTTCCCCCTATTCGTCTTCAATGCAACCCAAAGTGAATCTCAACCTTCCGGGACTCCCTTCATAATACCCTGAAATCTTGATGTTTTCAAGTTTCACCAGAGCGGGCTACCCCCACAAGGTGGTACAACCAAGAATCATCCGCAGATAATCGCAGAAATTGACAATGATCACTTATTGATGTAAGATTTTTACATGAGCTGCCTATGGTGCGACAAAGTTCAAAAGGTGGTTTGCCTCATGTACTAATGCGGGCTACGCCCGCAAGTATTCAGTATTCAGGATTCAGAATGTGGATCTTCTTGTTTTTTATTGATGTTGTTGCAACCTAAGTGACTAAAATGCGTTTGAGCAAGGACATAACTGTTTATGGGAGAAGGAGGAACCTATATGAGCACGGTAAGCTTTGAAACGAGCACCCTCATAACAGATGACAACAGAGAAGAGATGGAGAGGCTCTACG
This sequence comes from Peptococcaceae bacterium, assembly GCA_009778595.1. Taxonomy (GTDB): domain Bacteria; phylum Bacillota; class Desulfitobacteriia; order Desulfitobacteriales; family Syntrophobotulaceae; genus WRJI01. Next base: position 2,684 of record WRJI01000138.1, read on the forward strand.
GAAGGATCCCTCCCGAAAACGAATTGATGGAGGCTCCTATATCACACTCCCTTGAGGAAGCTAGGCAAAAGATGCATCCTTTAGAGAATTTGTTGGACAGACTCAATGATGAGACAGAGGAGGCTCTCGATGAAATTAGTCAGCAAAATATTTAGACGTACGGATTGGTATATTACCGGCAACTTTGGCTATCGCACAATCGGAGGCGTTCTCGAATTTCATAATGGTACGGATTATGGGACTCACAAACAGAACTGGGATCTGTACGCTGTTGAGCAGGGTGTTGTAACAAGTTGCGGGACAGCTGTTGACGGTGCGAAATACATTTGGGTGGATTACCCTCGCATCGGGAAGAAGTTGTTACATTATCATTTGGATCGCATAGATGTGTCAGCGGGTCAGGAAGTTAAGGCGGGCGCCTTGCTGGGATGCGCCGGAGAAACCGGCAGCGCCAGTGGGGTGCATTTACACTTAGGAATGCAGCCAAGCGGCGCAGGCTCTTATGAAGATC
>WRJI01000139.1 GCA_009778595.1 Peptococcaceae bacterium
ATTGGGGGCGGTTTTTCCATGCTATCACATTCGGACTCTTTTTTCTGCAAGTGGCGGATGTTTCAATTATATTGTCTGCTTCTTTTGGCGGATTTTTAGATTATCATAAACACCTGTACCAAGCAGACGAACGCATGGGCCTCCCGGTTGTCGTCCATCATAGCGGGTCACTACTGCTGTAAATCCTATCGGAATCACGTTCACAGAGCCAAAAGGGTGACAATCGGCCTTGTCGGTCTGGAAGATGATATTGACGTATGCGAACGGATAATGACGTATGCTTTCGATTGTGTAGTGGCCGAGAGCAAGCGGATACGGACGAAACACCGGGACACCTACCCTCCGGCGGTGATACGGCAAATGGAGAACGCTTACGGGTTCGGGTTCTGCGACGGGGTTCTCCGGGCCTACCGGGAACAGGACGCCGATCATCAGGAGTACGGGCTGGTGCTGGTCACTCCGCAGGCAGTCATGGATGTTGTGGCCGACTTTAAGGACGGCGGCATTTACGGGACAGCCAACACGGGAGGCTGGCGCAGACAGTTTGCTCAACAGGGCTACCGAGACGGTCAGCAGTTCGACCCGACAACCAAGCTCCCGGAGAACACCGGGGACGATTAGCAGCAATGAACCTCTGCCGAACGGCGGTCATACCTGCGGAGGGTGTGGCCGTCGTTTCTTTGCTAGATTATATTACATATCTCTTTTTTCTTCTCTTATTACTTTGTTAGAAGTCTACATAGTAATAACTAGAAAACAGATATTGATACCGTACTATATCTACTGGGAATATACATCTATGTCTATCTACCCTAACTGTTCCGTTAGATACGATGGATAGATAGTTTTTATTTGCAGGAAAGAATCTCTTTATAAGCAATATGTATTACATTACCGGGGAGGAAATATCACTATGTTTTTCATTCACACACTTGCCCTAACCATTGAAGATGCAGACACTTATTACAGATGGAGGACAGAAACGAAGCACCGGTTGAAGAAAGATAAAGACGGCTTGCATACCGACTATGCTTTTCACAATCAGGGGATGAGGGTTCAATATGATGGCCGTCATACGAAGAAAGTCAAGCTGATTGTAAATCCCTCCCGGGTTCTCGGCTGTGACGATTTAGACCCGTGGAAGCCAAGCGGCAAGAATGTAAAGGAGTTCTTGGAGGAGCTTGAAGAACTGATTACTGAATATTTCCATTCCGAGGTTACACTAAATAATTTTCGATTGTCACGGGTCGATTTTACCCGGAATCTTAACGTCGGCAGAGAGAACGTATCGGACTATATCCGATTTCTTCATTGTATTGGCAAGGTCAAAGGGTTTTCGCCATCGTTTGATAAGCATGATTATGATATACGGGGAATCAACAAGGCCAACAGCTTTGATTTGACGGGAAATAGTAACGGCATTGAGTTTTCGGCCTACGACAAAGAGGCGGCCATTGAAGACATCGCGGCGAAACTCAAACGGAAGGAAGCGGATTCCCGGTTGAAACTGGCTAAGGGAATCCTCCGGGTGGAGGTGAGGCTGACAAAGGTAAAGGCAATTCGTAAATGCACCGATGAAACCGCCGCCTCAAAACAAATCAAAGACCTGTACAGACAATGTGAAGACATTTTCATGCAAGTATTCTTACATATCGTTCCCCGCGGTTACATCCACAAGAAGAAAAGGGCCGGGGAGCTTGTTAAGGAGAGGGTTTCCAAGAAGTCACACCGGGAAAAGATGTTGAGGCTGTTGGAGCTGATACCTGAACAGAAAAGCATATTGTTGGCACAGAAAAAATTAAACATCCGGGATATTGACCGAATCATGAAACTATTTGCCGAGATAAATGTGTCGCCGGTCACGATCAGCAAGAGGCATGATGTCAAAGAGCTTGACAGCCTGTACAGCTTCATGGACTGACAAGACAGCAGGGGGTCACGCCGGTGGGCGCGGCTCCCCGCTTAGTTCTATTGATAAATTATTGTGGAAATCTTCTCGAAGGTATGATATACTGATACTGGAAAGTGGGGTGGGGCGACGTTGCAACGAGTGAAGGTGTATCTTGATAACTGCTGCTTCAATCGGCCTTACGATGACCAGACCCAGCAGCGTATCCAATTTGAATCGGCGGCGAAACTTATGGTTCAAGCTCTCATTGTAGAGGGACAGATTGATTTTGCTTGGTCGTATGTGTTGGAATATGAAAACTCCAATAACCCTTTCGCGGAAAAGCGGGAGACTATCCTTGCTTTCAAACGATTCGCCAGTAAGATCATCCGTCCCAACCCGATCATTGAAGAGACCGCGAAGGAGTTTCAAAGTAAAGGTTTGAAAACCTACGATTCACTTCATATAGCGTGTGCTATCTATGCTGGGTGTGATTATCTTCTAACAACGGATGACAGAGTATTGAAAAAACCGTGCAACGAGATTAAAGTAACCGACCCGGTAATTTTTATCAACCAATGGCTGAAAGAAGGGAGAACATCATGACAGATACTTTGCTCAAGTCTAGAGCTATGGATGTTTTGGTTAAAAGTCTCGGTGTTGTGGAAACCGAGCGTTTCATTACGCTGATACTAAAGGAGCCATTCGACTATACCGAATGGCGAAGAACAAACCTGCCTGATAATATTCCAGTGGAGGTACTCAATCGTCAGGCAACGGAATACTGGAATCGTTTGTATCCTGAACCGAATTGACAGACATCCCCCGGACGATAATCGTCCGGGGGCGTTTGTTGAAAGGTAAGCCGCCGTTGCTGTGCTGCTCCTGTTGTTAATTCTGCTCATATTGGGCTGGTTTCCTTCTCCGCCAGTCCACAAAAATCCCATCGGGGATTTCGTAGTCATACCAATGCAAGGGGAAATAGGGCTTGATTGAAAGACGCTTTAGCAGGCATGGCTTTCAACAGGCTCTATTTTCATGTGTGGCGTTCTTTAGACCGAATTTGTAAAAAATTTGTTTTTGTCAAGTGAAAAAACCGCCAGTGGATATAATTGAAACATCCGCCAGAAAGCACATCGGAACACGCAATGATGTGTTATACTGGAGTGGGGGCATAAGTTCCAGTTA
>WRJI01000140.1 GCA_009778595.1 Peptococcaceae bacterium
GAATATCTTGCCCATTCTGCTACGGGAAGCAAGTGCATCGCCTGCATCTGATCGCCAACTACGCCGCCAAGTGCTCGATCCAGTTTGCTACTTGGTGACAATCCCCAAGGGTCGATCCACCTCAACACATTCGTTGCGAATTGATACATATTCAATCCGCCAGCCAGCCCAATCGGATCCTGCGAAACAAACCACCCAACCCCCGCATCATAATACCGATGCCGGTTGTAACACAACCCACTTTCCGCGTCGAAGTATTGACCTTGCAACCGCAACGGCTGCCCCACCGCCTCCACACTCACCCGATCAACCAGCCCAAAGGCCGAATAATGCCCCTGTAGATAAATTGGCTGATTTTGCCGGTGGGGTCGGTATGCCAACAACAAGCAAACTACGGCAACAGTCGCCAACAATACTGGTCCCCGCTGATTTCCAGATAAGTCAATCCGTTCGCCGCAAAAACCCGGCACACAGGACGGGGAGCACCAGCTTCGCGAAACAAAGGCAACCCCAACACATGTATCCTTGGAAGCCCCATCTCATGGTTTGCCCCCCAGACCATCTTGATCACATAAGCTTCAGATTCCCCATTCTCCTCAGGGCTCACCAACAGGCCGGCACCGGTCGCAAACGGCAAGAACTCAGCCGACATCGGGAGTTCCCCCTGCCATATCGCCACGGGCTCTTCAAGAACCCCTGCCGCCTCATTAACATAATAATACACAGTCCTGAAGCAATCTGCCTCTCTGTCTATTCGCCCCCCATAGAAACCCCTGTCGTTTGTCCCCAACAATATGGCATCCCCGATACCCCCATCATCGCTGATAAGAGTTAATGTATTCTCCGCCCAATGCAACAGCCGGGGTCCGTCCCGGGTCTCAGCCTGTATCACCAGCGAACCGGTCTTATTAACCACCGCGAGCCGAGAAAAAGATAGATCGTCTTGATTGTCCACATAACGCAACTTTTTTGTCAAATCAATTATAAGTATATCCTGTCTCCCTTCCGGCCCCGCACCCATGAGATAAATCAAGTTGCTATAAGTGGAAACAGCTATTTGAGTATATGTATATCCCTCCGGCAATTGTGCCTCCGTCTCCCGGTTGAGTCGAACTTCTCCCTCCAAATCCAGAGAATAGAGCTGGTTCTCCGACACAAATACCAAACGGCTGCGATCAGGTAGCCAGACAAACGAATCCGTTTTCTGCTCTCCCCGATAACAACACCGACGCGCAACCAGATCCTCCACATAGAGAACTCCACCATTAATCCAAGCCAGATAGCTACTGTTCTTCGATAAGGCATAAGCTCCCTGTACATCCCCGGACTCTCCATGCAGACGGTACGGCTGTTCAAAAGCAATATTCGGCAACAGTGTCTTTTTAGCCAAAATATCCAGCCCCCAAAACAGGACCACCTGACTTACAACAACACCACTGATAATGATTGCTCTTACCATTATTTTTTTATACATAGACTATTGTCGATCCCTTCTTGCTGTCGCCGCCAGCCGATTCAGCGGCACCTGCCTGCTTCGGCGGCATCTGCCCGCTTCGGCGGCACCTGCCCGCTTCGGCGGCACCTGCCCGCTTCGGACGAAATCGCCCGTCACAGTGTCCCTGAAGCCGCTACTCCCCGACCGGTGAATCTTCTCCAGGTTTAATAACAAACGAGGAAGCCAGATACCGCGACCCTAAGATATTCCACAACCGATTCAGCGTCTGCCCCTCATACACCATTTCCGTTGAAGAACCCCCATCCAAATTAGCTGCGTTAACAGCATTATACTCAACAAAAACATTCATCAGATCCCGCAATGTCGCCCCCATACTCCAACCGGCGGCGCGCCCGTCAATCACGACAAAAACCACCGCCCCATCCGCCCTTTGGCCAATACCGGTACGGGGCGCCTGACCCCAGCCCCCATCGCCGACAATCTGTGGTTCGCCGTCAATCAATAAGAATGGACTGAAAGTAACCGCTTGATCATACCCGAAAGCGATTGCCTCAGCCGCGGTCACACTCTGCAAAGACAAGACCCCCTCCCGGGTAAACCCGATCAAATCCATCGGTGCGCCGTCAGAGGTATCGCACACGACCTGCCCGTCGATGATGGTCACACCCCCCGGTTCCGCCCCGCTCTTATCTGAATTCGGGTTAGCGAACCCGCCCCCGTTGATTCCGGCCACAGCTTTTTGATCATGAACCATATCCGCCAACCTCTGGCCTGTCACCCCTTGATCCTTGGTCACAGCCACCCGCACCTGAGCCGGATCCTCAACAATCATAACCAACCCTTTAAAAGTACGCCCTACAACAGAATCAACCACAATCCCGTGTTCGCTATCCACAAAAGAAGAAGACCTGTCCCTGATCACCGGTTCTACCGAAATACCCCTTAGGGACGCCAGAGACATAACATCGTCGATCTTCTCCTGTCCCATCAAGGAATAGGCAATCTGAGATCGACTTGAAAAAACAATCATTTCTGTCACATACAAACGATAATAAGAAAAAGGCCCAAAAAGCCACATAAGCGGACAAAGCATAACAAACAGCACAAGATATCCCATAACAAACACCAGGATCTTATTCCGAAAAACCCGAATCCGTCGCCCCTTCATGCTGAACTCCCATCAGCCGCCCCACCAACCGGCATCTTAAAATTACAAGGATGTCCTCGCCAAGATGAACTGTACTCATTATAGCACAGGGTGGCCTACGGCCACAACCAAAGAGGAGTCAGGAGCCAGGAGTCAGGAGTCAGAATGGAGAATTCAAGAATCAGATATGTCTCTGGTTTGCTGTTGTCTATTTTATTCTGACTCCTGTCTTCTGGCTTCTGACTCCTCAAAATCTTGTTTTTATTGTCTGTTTGTTGAGGGCAATAGCATAGGGTGGGCTTCGCCCACAACCCAAG
>WRJI01000141.1 GCA_009778595.1 Peptococcaceae bacterium
ATCAGAGCGGAAGGAGAGATCGAATTGGAAGCTGTAGCCAACAAAGATCCCTTAATCAAGAAAGCCGTTGTACGGCTCATGGAATTATCCGCAGATGAAAGAACCCGCCTTCTCTACGAAGCCAGAGAGAAGGAACGGATGGATAATGAGAGCCGTGAAGAATGGGCAAGAGACACCGGCAGGGCAGAAGGCAGGGCCGAAGGCAAAGCCGAAGGCAGGCAGTTCATCGAGGCCCCAGGTAGGGTTGGAGAGAGGGAGAACCCAATCTCCCGCCTGACGTAGCCCATGAAATGGGGAAAATAAATGCGCGGGCTTTTGGGTTCTTCCGAAGCCCAACCCTACCTGGGGACTGTTACGAGCCCATATTGTCTCCGTCTCCGTCTCCCCCGAGACCTAACCCTACCTGGGGACTGTTGGACTTGACGGAGTACTAGCCCCGCTTCCTGTTTTTGATCGTATAAAGCAGAGCCAGAGGAATATATAATTTATGCCTGAGCAGGGTGGCCACAACAGTCTTCGCACGGGCCATACCTGTGGGTTTGAGGTTTTGGATGGCATGCGCAAAGATCGGATCTTCGCAGATTTTTTTGACGGCAGAAATTTTCTCCATAAATGAGCGGGTATGGCCCGGCGCAAATTCATTAGATACCGCAATCAACAGTCCCGCCCAGGAAGAATTGTCTACCCATCCTTCGGGGACAGGAATCTCGAATTCTCCGACGAATCGGTTCTTTCTGCTCAGTGTAATCAGAAAGGTATCCATAAAACCTTCAAGGTAGCGACGTGTAACCGATCGTGGATTCTGATAATAGGTATATAAGGGTTTATTAACGCTGGCGAGGGTGTGGGGTAAGGAGAAATATTCGATAAGAAAGGTTTCATCTTCCAAATAGGCCCCCACAAAACGAATATCGCGGTCAACTATGGTTTTCGTGCTGAATATATACCGCCAAATTGTACCGAGAAAAGCTCCGGCACGCAACCTGTCGGCCAGCAGCGGCAGGACAATCATTTTCTGCGTCGTTTCCGCGGTATGGCGGCCGGGAGGGATTTCGCCGGGTACGGCGATGCGTTCGCCGTTAGGAAACAGCTTATAATATTCGCAAACGCAACAGTCGGCCTTGTGTTTTTCCATTGCGGCAAGCATGTCACTGTAAGCTTCCGGTTCCAAGGAGTCATCCGCGTCAAGGAACGCGATATAGCGACCGGTTGCAATCCGCATCCCGGCGTTGCGCGCCGCGCTGACGCCTCTGTTGGGTTGGTGAACGACCCGGACGCGTCTTTCGCCTCTGGTGAACATTTCTGCTATTTCAGGTGTCGCGTCTGTCGAACCGTCGTCAACTATAATGAGCTCCCAGTCTTGGAAGCTTTGCGATAGAACAGAGCGAACGCTTCTGTGCAGGTATAGTGCGGCATTATGAGCCGGGAGAATTATTGATAGTGTTGACATATCATTATCATAATAGGTATCTGCGATTTATGCAATATGTCGCATTACCTCATAATAAATAACGCTGACGCGTTCCCTTCCAAAATGAGGGCGCTGCCCTCAACCTCCCGCCGGGGGCTTTGCCCCCGAACCCCCACACTCGCCGTGAGCAACCCCTGCTTATACGCAGGGTCAGCTTCCAGTGTCTTGGATCCGTGTATCTGTCAAGAAGCTTACGCGGCATATCCTCACCGGCCTGAGAATCGCCGGTTTCGGTATTCCACGGTCTTCTTGACAGACCCCAAGGGGTCACCCCCATCACAGTTCCCAATGAGCAATCAGTTTGGATATGGAACCATGAGTTATTGTAATTTCCAAATATCAACAGTTAAGGAGGATGTCGTTCAACGTTGTTTTATTTTGAAGCAACGAATCATTTTTCAACGTTGTTTTTTATTGACGCAACATGTATATAGGCTCGGTAACAGTCCCAATATAGGATTGAGCCTTCTCAATATGGCGATTCAATCCCAAATGGTGTATAATGTCCTTAAGGACGGTGAAAACATATGCTTCGGATCATTCTCCCTGTCAAAAGCGACATTATCTTCCGCATTTTCTTTGCGGACGAACGGAACCTTGAGTTCTTGACAGACTTTTTGAAATCAGCCTTATCGATCCCCCCTGAGGAATACGAAGAAGTCATAATCGTAGATCCCCATCTCATACGGGAACATCCCGCAGACAAACTGGGCATCATAGACGTAAAGGTCAAAACCAAGTCCGGGAAAACAATTCACATCGAAATCCAAGTCGCCCCACTAGTACTCTACCACCCCCAAATCGCCTAATAGATTGCAAGTATTTCGGCACGAGGCAAGGAAGAACCGACGACGCAAACCGGGCGTTTGCTAGGAGGGACTGACGAAGTATCGTGCCGAAAGATGAAGCAAGATATTAGGTAATTTGGGAGTGGTAGAGTACTACACATGCGGGAAAGAATCGCCTATTATGATTCCAAGATGATCACAGAACAGATTGGCAAGAGCGAAAAATACGCAGACATCAAGCAAGTCATCAGTATTGTCATAACCGAAAACGAACTCATACCAAACAGCACCAACTATCACCACAGATTCACCATGTATGACCCGGCAAACGGCG
>WRJI01000142.1 GCA_009778595.1 Peptococcaceae bacterium
TGGATTGTGGACAATCAATTATCTCCGTCAACGCTCGGCAGAGCAGCATGGGCTGAAAAAGCATTACAAACAGCGGTTGAGATTGGGGCAAGACAATATCTCATTGTCGCGGTTGGCTACGATACTTTCGCTTATCGCCAGCCGTCATGGGCGGAAAACCTACAAATATTTGAACTCGACCATCCTCTTATGAGTGAGGACAAACAGAGACGTGTCCAAAACATATGCGATGAATCTCTGTCAGCGCCAGTGATAAAATGAAAGAAAACGCCAGTTAAAAAATGCAGGTATAAGCCGGTCAGGAAGGAGATATGCTAAACTCTTTCTGTCAAAAGACAGGACAGGAAGGGTGATGAAATGGAAGGAGAGCATTGGATGGACATCCGAAACGACCGGCTTAAAGGGATGAGTTACACAGAGATTGGAAGGAAGTATCACATTGACCCGCGAACGGCGAGAAGATACGCGGAATCGGACACGCGGCCAAAATATGTACTGAGTGAAGCGAAGCCGTCCAAACTTGACCCATACAAGGATCAGATATCGGTATGGCTGGAGGAAGCGCCATATTCAGCAGAGCGGATACTGGAGAAAATCCGGGAAAGCGGTTTCACCGGCGGTCACAGCATCGTGCGGGAATATGTACGGAACAAGAAGGAACAGTTTGACGAGAAAGCGACGGTTCGGTTCGAGACGATGCCAGGGCTGCAAGGGCAGATGGATTGGGCATTTTTCGAAGATCATACGGTGCTCGATGATGGGAAGCCAAAGAAGTTGTACTGTTTTCTGTTGATATTGGGATACTCGCGGATGCGGTACATAGAGTTTGTGACCGACATGAATACAAACACGATGATCCGCTGTCACGCGAATGCCTTTCGGTATTTTGGCGGCTACCCGGAAGAAATATTGTATGACAACATGAAGCAGGTGGTTATCAAACGGCTTTTGAAGCAGGAAGACAGTACACTCAACCGGCAATTTGAGGATTTCGCCGGGTTCTATGGGTTTAAGCCGGTATTGTGCAGGCCGTACCGGGGACAGACTAAGGGCAAGGTAGAGCGCACGGTACAGTTTGTCCGTGACAATTTCATGGTGGGGATCAGGTACGATTCACTTGACGACCTGAACGGACAAGCCCTCGCGTGGTGTAACAAGGTCAACGGGAAACTTCACGCCACTACGGGGGAGATACCGTTTGAGAGGTTAAGAAAAGAAGGCCTTAACCCTCTGGGGCGCGAGTATATCATCGATAAAATCAACCTGCGCCGGGTACAAAAAGACTGCCTCATCTCTTACAACGGCAATCAGTATTCCGTACCAGCAGAATACGCCGGAAAAGACGTGGCAGTCATAGGGCTTGACAACATGCTTGCCGCCTATCACGAAGGTAAGCAGATTGCCTTACATCGCCTATCGTACCAGAAAAGGGATATGGTCGTCAACGCCCAGCATTACCGAAAGCTGACTGTGAAACAGAGCTTCGACATCGAAAATACCCTTCTAGGCGATGACAATATTATCGATTTTCCCGTGAAGCCTCATGATTTGCGCCGGTATGACGAGGTGGCGTTCTATGAGTGAGTTGATGATAGACCGCATCCGGGAGAACTTAACGGCGCTGAAGATGAAAAATACTCTCATCATCCTCGATAATTATCTGGAACGGGCAGTCAAAGACGACCTGAACATCGTTGAGGTACTGGACCATATCTTCTCTGAGGAGGCCAACAGTAAGCGAAAGCGGGCCTATGAGACACAGCTTATGACTTCCGGGTTCCCCATGAAAAAAGGACTGGAGAACTTCGACTTTACATTCCAACCTTCCATTGATAAGCGCCAGATCGATGAGTTGGCCACCATGCGGTTCCTTGAAAACGGGGAGAATATTGTGTTCCTGGGCCCGCCCGGCGTCGGCAAGACCCATCTCGCAACTGCCTTGGGTATGGTGGCTGCCAGCCACAGAAGGTCCACCTACTACATCAACTGCCACCAGCTTATTGAGCAACTCAAGGCGGCCCATTTTGCCAACCGGCTCCCTGACAAGCTCAAAATCCTCGGGAAGTACAGATTGCTTATCATCGACGAGATCGGGTATCTCCCGATGGATATTCAGGGTGCTAATCTTTTCTTCCAACTGATCGCCAGGCGTTACGAGAAGGTTTCGACGATCTTTACCTCCAACAAAACCTTCTCCCAGTGGAATGAAATCTTCGCTGACATGGCCATCGCCTCAGCCATACTTGATCGCATCCTGCACCATTGCACCGTTATCAATATCAAGGGTGAAAGCTACCGACTTAAAGAACGCAAGGAACATATGAAACAGAAGCAGCACATCGTCAACACGTTATTTCAGCCCGTACCCTAACATCTGGACTTCATTCCTGTCCGGCACTAATATGCAAAATTTAATCGGCGTTTTCTTGCAATTTCAAATCGGCGTTGACAAAACCAACATCATTTTAACATAGGAGGCCTTTTTTGCTTGAAGCTAAAGCGATTCCCTCCCCCGGCACAGCCGGGGGTTTTCTTGTTCG